>JBMFWV010000048.1:0-26015 GCA_049964915.1 Rhizomicrobium sp. | reverse complement strand
ACGGTTGCCTTTAGGACGATGGCGCTGGCGCCTTGGCAGGTTGATGGCGCCGCAGCGTGGCTGTTCCGCCTGGGGCGGGAGCCGAAGGGCAGCTCGCCTACGAGGCGATGAATCCCTGTTGCGGCACAAGGGGGGGGCCGTTATAAGAGCCGTCCCCGCAGCGGCGCGGGCTGGCCTGTGGCCATCGGAGAGTAGCTCAGCCTGGTAGAGCACTACGTTCGGGACGTAGGGGCCGGAGGTTCGAATCCTCTCTCTCCGACCAACATCAGCTTGAGCCGGATTGAGATTCTCTCAGTTTCTTCGGCGGGCAGGCTTGTTCACCACGGTCGAGAATTCCCAGTTAAAGCGCTGCCTCCCCGCGTCGTTTTGAACGCCATCTGGAATCCCGGCTCAGCCCTTCAAGCCTTTCAGCAGAAGCTGGGCGAATTCGCTGAGGGTGTCGTCCCGCGCTCCCATGACCACGATGCGATCGCCCGGTTTGGCAAGCGCAATCAGGCGCTGTCCGCATTCTTCTCGGGTGACAAACGATTCAGCACGCCGTCCGGCCGCAACTACGCCTGTCACGATATCAATTGAGGAAATGGAGCGATCTGTGGTTCCGCCAAAATAGACGGGTTCCGGCATGATCAGCACATCCACTGGGGCCAGATGTTTGGCGAAGCCGCGAATAAATTCATCCTTCATAAGTTTGAGCGGACCAAATCCATGTGGCTGAAAGAAGATGAGTAGACGACCATCAAAATCATGGAGCGTGGACAGGGTCGCGGCAATCTTGTCGGGGTTATGGGCAAAATCATCGATGATGGTTACGCCACTTACAGTGCCTATTGTCTCCAGCCGACGACGTATTCCCTTGAAGTCTGCAAGTGCACGCGCGGATGTTGACAAGGGGACGTCTGCTGCGAGACAGGCACCGATGGCGGCCAGGGCATTGGCGACATTGTGGCGCCCCGGTACCGAAAGCCTGACGTCTTCCCTCCCGCTATCGCGGTATTCTACGCTGAAGGATATGCCGTCCGGCGCTGGCACGATAGCGCTGGCGAGCAGGTCAGCACTTCGCTTCTTCAGTGAGTAGGCGATCGTGCGGTCCGGTGGGAGGTTCGCGACCAGCCTCGTCGTCTCAAGATTATCGAGATTGAGGATGGCTTTGCCCGCTCTATTGGCAAAATCGCCAAAGAGGTTACGCAGTTCCTCAAGACTTTTATGATCAAGGGAAATATTGTTCACCACCGCAATGGAGGGCGTGTAGCGGATGATCGAGCCATCGCTTTCGTCGACTTCGCTGACAAAGAGGTCAGCCTGGCCGACGCGGGCGCTGGCGAACGGGGTATCGGCAGATGCGAGGTTCCTCATCACCGCCCCGTTCATGATGGTTGGGTCTTTGCCAGCTACGGTCAGAATGTGCCCAATCATGCCGGTGACCGTTGACTTTCCGGAGGTTCCAGCAACTCCAATGCGCATGCTGCTTTGGTTGAAAAGCTCGGCAAGAAGCTCTGCCCGTGGCATTATACGCACGGATTTAGCCTGTGCGGCGGCGATGTCGGGAACGCTGGCCTCTACTGCGCCGGAGACTACGACGATACTGTCGGCGCTGACACCACTGCCATCCTGCGGAAATAGCTTGATTCCCTGGCTATCCAGAAACGCAAATTTCTGCTGCAAACGCCCTTGGTCCAAGGCGCGGTCCGAACCCGCTACCCTGGCACCTTTGGCTTTCAGTATCAGGGCAAGCGGGAGCATGCCGCTGCCACCGATGCCGCAGAAAAAATATGGTCTATTGAGATAGTCTTGAGTCATGGGTGGACGCTAGTGGCGACGGGGCGCACTGGCAAGCGGAGCGACAGGGCCATGCAGAGGAAGTTTCGGATCGGTATCGTGGCACCGGCGCGAAGGCTTGAGGAAGCGACGGCGGAGCTCCTCAATCTTGCGGTGGCGCGCCTTGAGCCATCAGTTGAGCTCAAGTTCCACCCACATTGCTTTCTTGCTCATGGACACTTTGCGGGGACGGATACACAGCGGGCTGACGCTGTTGTCGAATATGCCAATGATTCGACCCTCGATGCGCTATGGTTCGCGCGGGGTGGTTACGGCACAGGGCGCATTGCTACTGATGTTATCAGTCGCCTGGGCCCGCCTGCGAGACGCAAGACCTACCTGGGCTATAGTGACTGCGGCTATCTGCTCGCCGGCCTTTATCGCCAACGGATTGGGCGAAGTGCCCACGGTCCCATGGCCAATGACATTTTACGCGAAGGGGGAGAGACGGCGGTGGCACGCGGGCTGGCTTTTCTCGCCCGCGGTGACACCTTCACGCTGGAGCCAGCTTTACAGACCTGTGGGCGGGTCGCCGCCTTCAATTTGACAGTGCTCTGCCATCTGCTTGATACGCCTCTCATGCCCGACCTGTCTGGACATGTACTGGCCCTCGAAGAGGTTTCAGAGCCGCTGTACAGGATTGACCGTGCCCTCGGTCAGCTTGCACAGGCCACAAGCCTGCGTCAGCTGGCAGGGATACGCCTCGGGCACATCAACGACATCGTCGCCAATGATGTCGACTTTGGCCAGACTGCTGAAGACTGCATAAAGTTCTGGTGCGGGAAAGCTGAGATCCCATACTTAGGGGCGGCCGACATCGGTCATGATGTTGGCAACAAGATTGTCGTCTTCGGCGGAACTGGCCCTTAAAGCCGGACCGCCATCAGATCGAACTTTCGATCCATTCCTTGATCTTGGATTTCGGCAGCGCACCGACCTTGGTGGCAGCCAGTTGCCCATTCTGGAAGATCATCAGCGTCGGAATGCCGCGCACCCCGTAACGTGTGGGAATGCCGGGATTTTCGTCTATGTTGACCTTCGCGACAGTGATCTTGTCCTTCATTTCCTCGGCAAGCTCATCAAGCGCGGGGGCAATCATGCGGCAGGGCCCGCACCATTCCGCCCAAAAGTCTACCACCACTGGCTTTTTGGCGCCTAAGACGTCCGTGGGGAATGAAGAATCAGAAACCTTAATCGGGGCCATGGCGAATTCCTTGTCAAAGGGGTGTCTCTTGGCGCTGAATCTAGGAAGCGGTCCCTCGATGGTCAAGGGATAGCGGCTTCGCTCAGGCGCCGGCCTAGGCGTACCACCTCTGCGTCAAGCAACGATTCCGGCAGCGGCATCAGCAGGGGCCCTGTGGTCCATACCAGTGCCGTCTTTACTCGCTTTCGCGGGAAAACCTTTCGCAAGGCGGTTCGGTACAGGGCCATCTGCGCCACATAGGGAGCCGGAATATCCTCGGCGGCCGTGGGCAAATGCTGGTCGGTCTTGAAATCGACTGCCAACACCTCATCTTCGCCCACGAATAACCGGTCAATGCGGCCACTCAATCGTGTACCGGGAGCGATTTCGGAAAGATCTGCGACGATCGGAACTTCCGCGCGTGCAGAAGGTGAAAACACCAGGGCAAAATCAGGTGCGCCCAGAACGGCGGTAGTTTGGGAAGTCAGATCCGCAATCGACTCCGCGCTAAGACCACGGCTGCGCAGAAAGCGGGTGGCCGCCTCCTCGCGTTCAGCTGGTGGCAGATCCGGCAAACGTGCCAGAAGAGTGTGAATCATTAGTCCTCGTGTAAAGCCAGACGCTTCCGTCCGCCACAAAACGGCACGCTGAGGTTCACCGTATGCTTGGGAGGGGCGGATGATCCGCGTATTGGAGTCCGACCGGGAGGACTCAACTTTCACCCACTCGGGTAGGCTGGGTGTGGCTGGAGGGGCCATGTTTGAGGGAGGCCCGGCCCGAAACGTGTCCGTCCCAACTACCCAAAAAATCTCATCGCCACGCTTTTCCTCATGACCGAGGGCACGAGCCGCCGTGGCACAGTGCCAGTACCAACTGCCTTCGCGCACCCCGCCCTGATTCTCGAAACCACAGATGTAGAGCTGCTCGCGTGCTCGCGTCAGGGCGACATAAAGCAGGCGGTTGTGTTCTTCGCGGGCACTCCGTTCGGCCCTGTCCTTGGTCGCCTTAACCTTTGGCGGAGCTTCGCGGTCACTCAGCGGATAGATGACATCATTATCGGAGATGAGAAGTTCGCCGCGTCGTCCGGGTGATTCCGGAAGCGTAGTGGTATCGGGTAAAATAACAATATCAGCTTCCAGCCCCTTGGCGGCATGGACCGTCATCACCCGAACTTCATCGCGGGTTTTTTCCATATCCCGCTTGATTTCCGTTTCGCCCTGCTCAAGCCAGAAGAGAAATCCTTCCAGACTGGGAGTATTAATCTGCTCATAGGCGAGCGTCAGATTTACGAATTCCTCGATGCTGTCAATTGCATCGTTGCCCAATCTGGCAACCAAGCGTCGTTTCATGTCGTGGCGCATCAGTGCCGTAGCATAGAACTCATAGGGCGGCATGAGATCCGCAATGCGACGCATCTCGGCCAGGAATGCATGAGCAAATTCGAATACCGGGCTCTCCTGGCGACGTTGCACCAACTCGGACCACACGTCCCCGGCACGGGGTTGGCAAAGAGCGTACAGTTCAGTTTCGGAAAGGCCGATGAGGGGCGAACGGAGTAACGCGGCGAGATTAAGATCATCTTCTGGTAAAAGCACAAATCGACCCAGAGAGATGAGGTCCTTGACGGCAATCTGCTGAAGTAGCCGCAGCCGATCAGCGCCAGCGACCGGTACGCCACGCTCCTTCAGTTGCCGGATGATTTCGCTTGCAAATGGTTCTCGTCGAGGCATCAAGATCATGATGCTACCGGCCGAGACCGGCGTTTCGTGGCCGGGCAGATAGGTTCGTCCGTCCGTCCAGTTCTTGATCGCGTCAGCGACACGTGTCGCCAGCCTTCGTACCGGACTGTCTTCGCGCACCGCGTCAATGGGTGCCCAGGGGTCCTGGTCCCCGGGCGCTGGTGGCTTGATCGTAGGCCAGAGTTCAACCCGGCCTTTGGTTGTGCGCGCGGCACAGTGAACGATTGCCTTGTCACCCTGCGAAAGGCCAGCACGGGCCGATGGAAGGGCAAAAACCTTATCGACAAAGGCTAGAACTTCGGGCGCGGAACGGCGCGAGACGGCCAGCTCATATGCGCAAAATTGTGCTTTCTGACTGGATGCCGAGGCGGCAAAATGGACACGATGCGCAGCAAATTCGTGCGGCGCTGCGCCCTGAAAACTGAATATGGATTGCTTTTCGTCCCCGACAGCAAACACCGTACGTGGTTCGAGTCCTGATGCCGAAAAAAATTCACCTGTCAGGGCCTTGATGATTTCCCACTGCGCAGGACTCGTATCCTGGGCTTCATCGATTAGAACATGCTCGATACCGCCGTCGAGCTTATAGAGAACCCAGGCCGCGGTATCCGCACGCGTGACGAGATCCCGCGCAAACATGATCAGGTCATTGTAATCGACAAGCCCGCGTGCCCGTTTGTGTTCGCTATAGGCGGCCCGCATTGCCTCTGCCAGCCGAAGCGCGGCGGCAGCAAGCTCAGCACCGCGGGCTGCGCGAAATCGTTCGTCCGCGTCAGCCATTTGGTTGGTAATCTCGCTCAAAAACGCGAACAGCTTGGGGTCTGACTGTTCCCGTCCTGTAGTAGCAAGGCGTTTTGGAATAGTACCATCTGCGTTCAGCAGTGCTCGGCGCCATGCGTCGAATTGTCGGTCTGTTCGTGCGACAAGCGCCGCCGCCAGAAGATCCGCACGCTTCTGGTCATTGCTACTGCCTGCTGCTAGCCAGGCGATCAGGCCTTCGATCCGTTGAGTTTCACGGTCAATAAAGGCACGGAAATTTTCGTCGATTTCCTGGGGGCGGTGTCCACCGGCGCCATGATTGCTGCGCAATTGTAACAGAAAGTTCTGTTCGTCTTCGGATAGACGCGTCAAATGGCGCTCGATGCGGCCGCGCGCGTTGCCCATAGCCCAATCAAGTATCTGGGACAGCCGGGACTCATTGGTCTGGGTAACGAGATAGGATGTGGCGCTGGCCAGCGGTTCTTCGCCATAACCTGCTCGGGCCAGCACGCGCGTCCGTGCCTCGGCGATCATTTGTCGAGCGGATTGTTCGTCAAGCACCCTAAAGCCGGGTGGCATGCCTGCCTCGATTGGAAACCTAGACAGCAAATTCTGACAGAAGGCATGAATGGTCTGAATCTTGAGCCCCCCGGGGGTCTCTAGCGCGGAGGCAAATAACCGGCGGGCTTCGTTGAGTGCACTCCCGCCGCTTAGCTCGCCGCCGATTGCGGTCACCGCCGCGGCGAGTTCGGCATCCGGAAGCATGGCCCAGCTGCCCAGTTGGCGAAACAGACGGTCCTGCATCTCGGCGGCAGCCGTTTTGGTATAAGTCAGACAAAGGATGCGTTCCGGCTTCACCCGTTCCAGAAGCAGGCGGGTAACGCGGTTGGCCAAAGTGTAGGTCTTACCCGAGCCTGCGTGGGCCGACACCCACGCCGAGCGACGCGGATCGCCTGCCAGATGTGACGGTTCCGTGGTCATGGTCTTCCCACGGACGTAAATTCTCCGCGATCAATGTCCCGCCGAGCGTGCCGGCGGGTTCGGTTACGCAATCCCAGAGCCGCAGTGGCCGGGTATGGGGCTATCACCTCAGACGCGATACAACGTCCGCCTGCAACCGCGCGAGGCAAGCCGATTTCGGTGGTGCGCAAGCTAGGTATGAGCCGCCAGTTGTTCAACACTAAAGTCTCCTTCTTGCATTTCGCCCGGACTCTGCCGGCTCAGATGAGGTCAGTCGTCAGCCTCCCAGCCGGTCATGGACCATTCGCGCACACGTGCCAAATGATCGTAATCGCCTTCAGCGTCGGCGCGAAACGGACGAATCCTCGGCAGGTAGGGAGTGTGCGGATCGTCAAACTCGGCAATACGGGCAATGAGCTTGGCGGCGGCCTCTTGGGCAAGGCGCGTTGCGTCTCCCGGTACGATTCCTATGGCTCCCGCATCTGCTCCGCCAGAAAAGCGAACGTAAACCAGTTGGCGGGGCAGGAGGGGGCCTGTATCGCTAAAACCTCCAGCAGAGAGGATCGCCGCTTCAAGTGGAAGCTGAGGAGCCAGCAAAGTGGAGACCTGCTTGTTGGACGGCGGAAAGCCACTCTTATAATCCACTACCGCGGCGCCACCGGATTTCAGCTCGTCTATACGATCGGCGCGGGCATGCAGCGTGAAAATGCCGCCTGGCCCATGGAACACGATTTGACCGGAAACTTCCGTGACGAGCCGCGCGATATCTTTGCGGCGTTCGCGCTCCTCCGCAACAAACCAATGCGCGGCGCGCCGAAAGCGCGGCAACCATAAGGCACGTTCGGCCCGCGGCAGGCTGAGAGCTGTGAAGAGCTCTTCGCCAATTTTGATGAGACGGCCTTCGCAGCCTTCAGGTAAAATGTCGGGGAATTCCTTCGTGAAGCGCTCTAGCGCGTCGTGAATGGCAATGCCACGCTCGCGCGGACCGAACTCTCCCTGCAGCGCATCGAGTCGTTTCAATTTCAGAACATGCCGTGCATAAATGGCATAGGGATCGCGCAGCCAGGTTTCGATTTCGGTGACCGAGAGTGACCGGGGCCGTACACTGACTGGAGGGGTTGGACTCGGGCGGGTCATTGGAACGCTTGATCGGCTCGGGCGGTCAAGCTGCCGAGCTATTTGAAGCAGGGTGTCATCGCATAACCGTTCGAAGAGCCCAAGACCGGTGGTCAGTTGCTTCAATCGCTGCCACCACCGCGAGGCGACGGTTGGCGCACCATCGGCTTTGAGGGCGCGGGTCAGAAGTACCCGCTCGCCACAAACCAGGGTTGCAAAATCGTGAGCAGCCCGGCCAATGCTGCGTTCAGGGACATCAAGTCCGAGTGCACTGCGCATCTGACGCGATAACCAGGCATCATTACTGGCAGCTTGCGGCCAGCTCGTCTCGTTGAGCCCACCCAGAATTGTAAGGTCGAACCTCTGTAGACGCGCCTCAAGAGGACCAAGTATGAAGAGACGGGGATGGCGCCCATAGTTTGGCCGAACCGTATTTTCGCGTGCAAGCTGGCGGAAGAGTGTCAGGTAATCGTTGGGTACAACAGGCGGCAATGCCATTGCCGCGCCATGAAGTTCACGCAGCAGGCTTGCTGCAACCCTACCAGCCTCGCCATGCCAAAGTCGCACGGCACCGCTGTCACGGTCACTCGCGGCGAGTGCTTCGCCCGCTGCGACATGTACCTGGAGCGCCTCTGCAAGATCTACCTGGGGGAGGGAGAGAAGCCGCTCGAGTGGTGCCAGTATCGCCCGTAGCCTAACAAACTGCGGCATGAGATCGGCAGGGATACGCTCGGCAATCCCGTCAAGACCGTCATCTGGTGTTGGCCCCCGCAATGCCCTGAGATCGAGCATTCGTGCAAACCGCCGAAATGTCGCCGGCTCTTGACCACCGGCAGCTAGCGGGTGCTTGAGCAGCGCGAGCAGCGACACTGGCGCAAACCCGCATTCGGCAGCTTCGCTTAAGAGGCAGAGGAACTCACCAGGCGGAGTATGTGCAAGAGGGCGACCAGCCGAATCATCAATGTCTATATCCCACCGACGCAGCTCGGCCGCCACCCGACGGGCCAGATTGCGATCTGGGGTCACGAGAGCAGAAGTGGTGTTGTTTTCTTGGAGGCTTTGGCGCAAGGCCAGGGCAATGACGAGTGCCTCTTCGGCCGGACTTGCCGCCTCGATGAGCGTGAGGCCCTCGAGTCCTGGCAAGAGGGGTTCGGTACCGGCCTGGGCGAGCCTTTGCCAGGCATCGGTGGCGGGGGCTGGCAGCAGGGCCTGGCGGATCAGAAGCCGGCGTGCTGAGCCTTGTTCGGGCTCCTCCCAGGCCCGTACCTCGGTACGAGGGGTTTCGAGCGCTCCCAGAAGCTGTTTCAGACCAAATTGGGGATGACCCTCTTGCAGGCTGCTCCAGCTCTCCTCGTCCAGATCCAGATCGAGGTCTGGGAGAATTACTGCTCCATGGGGCAACGCGGCGATGGCAGAGAGCAGGCGCGCAGTCGCAGGAATACTGCCCGTGGAACCCGCGGCGATAACTGGACCTGGGCCACGTCGCGGAAGGCTGCGGCTGAGCATGGCTAGCGCAAGATTACGTCGTGCGGCCGGATCTAGCGCTCCTTCCGCCGCAAGGACTGGCGGCCATGCTTCGCGCAGCAACAGCAGAAAGTCGCGCACATCAGCCCAGTGCGCGGCGAGTGAGCCATCGATGAGTGTATCAAGGCGGTCAAGGCTTGCATTGGCAGTTTGGATTTCAAACAAGAAGGTGGCAAGGCTGTTGGCGAGTGCGGCCGCTTGGGCGAAACTCGGCCTGTCACCACGGCGCAAGGACCAGCGCTGGACCAGCTGAGCTAACAGCAGGCGCTGGCGCAGGGGCGAGATGACTGGAGGCAGAGTAAGTTCATCGCTTCCAGGATCCAGAGTGATTTCGTCTTCGTCCACATCGCCAAGCGCTCGAATGTCCGGCAGTAGCGCTGCTCCGTCGAGCTGCCGTGCGAATTCATCACTGAGCGCCCGTACCGCACGGCGTGTGGGAAGAAAAATAACAGCACTAGCCAGGGCAAGTGGATCTTGCTGCGGACGAAGCCGATGGATGAGGCCATGTACAAGGGTCCTTGCAAAGCCCTGGCCTGCGTCAATGGTAAAGAGGTTCTTGGCCATCTGCCCTCATACAGGCGCCAGATCGGCCAGGCAGGCTTCTGCCGGCGCTATCGCCTCGGGTCGGTCGATGTGCATCCAGATGCCATCGAGCCTCATGCCGTACAGTCTGCCCCGCGCTATGGCCCTGTCCCACAGGGGGTTTATGGAAAAACGACCACCGGGGGCGGCATCGAACAGCCGCGGATGCACGATTTCCACGCTGGTCCACACGAACGGACTCACATGATGCTCCGGTACCCGCGCTAGGTGGCCCTGCGCGTCCATGACAAAGTCTCCCTTGCCCTCATAGCAGACCGAATTGACCGTCGCTGCCAGAAGCATCAGGGCGTCCATGACAGAGGGCTGCCACTGCTGTTTAAGGCGCTCGAGGGCGTGGCTCGTGCCTTCGATCCAGACGGTGTCGGCGTTGACATGGAAAAACGGCTCACCCTCGAAATGGGAAAGGGCCTTAAAGATGCCACCACCGGAATCAAGCAACTCGCCGCGTTCGTTGGAGATCCGGATTTCTAGATCACGCCGCTTGGCCAGATGAGCTTCCATCTGATCCGCAAGGTAATGGACATTGACGACTGCGATCTCGACCCCGGCAGCGACGAGACGATCAAGAACGTGGTCGATAAGCGCTTTGCCCGCCACCTTTACCAGGGGTTTGGGCATGGCGTGGGTCAGGGGGCGCATGCGCGTGCCAAGTCCGGCGGCCATGACCATTGCGCGCTTTGGGCCAGTCTTCACGTTCGGGCTCCTGTCTGCGGGGCTGCATGGCGCAGCTCGGTGGGAATATGCTTATCATACCAGGACTTCAGATGGGCGAGCACGGGGTGACATAGATCTTGTTCGAGGTATCGCCACACGCGGGGAATCATCGCCAAGTAGCGTGGCTTGTTGTCGCGTAGATAGAGGCGAGAGAAAATTCCAATGATCTTAGCGTTACGCTGTCCAGCCATGATGGCCATTTCCGACTCAAAAGACTGTACGTCAAATCCGCTGTGACCACGTCTCAGTTCCAGATAGTATTTGCGCATGGCCGCGGCCAGCTCTGCAGGCACGTCCCGCCGGGCATCTTCGAGCAGCGATACGAGATCATAGGCTGCGGATCCAGCAACCGCATCCTGAAAATCGATCACTCCGGTGCGGGCAAAGCCCTTGCGCCGCGCAAGCCACATCAGGTTTTGCGCATGAAAGTCGCGATGTACGAAGACTGGGTCTTTACCTCTCAATGGAGTGAGAACGTTAGCCCAAAGGGCGCGATGTTCAGCGGTTTCCTGCTCACTGGCGTTGCGTCCCAGAACTAGAGGCAGATACCACTCTGCGAACAGATCGATTTCCGCTAACATCGCAAGCTCATCGTAACGAAAGAGTACAATGTCACCAGACAGAACGGTGGGGGCCGGCTCGTCATGCAGACGGGCCAGGACGTCCACGGCCGTCTGATAGAGTTCCATTGCATCATGACCGGTCGCGATCATGTCGGCGTAAAGTGTGTTTCCCAAATCTTCGCTGAGAACAAAGCCCTCCAGTGCGTCGCATGCGTAAATTTCTGGTGTGCTGAACCCAAGGCGTCTGAGATATTCGGCTACAGCAACGAAACGGCTACAATCTGCTCCGGCAAGACGAGCAACGGCGTTATAGCCAAGCTGCAGGCGCTGCACCGGATCGGCGTCTGTGGGTGCCGCAGGAGATTCAGCTGCTTGTGGTTGGTCCATCACCATTGCCGTGGAGCCATTGCGCTCAGCACGAAGATAGCGTCGTGTAGAGGCATCGCCGGCCAGTGCCGTCAAACTGGCGTCGCCCCAGCCAGCGCGGACGAGAAAATCGCGTAGGCGCTCAGCGCGGTCAGACATCAAAACAGCTCCGTGTCAGAAATAGTTTGCCCAGCGTTGTGGTCCACACAGCTCAACGTGTCGCTTGCCCTGCGTACCGTTGACGATGTGAACGAACAGGGTGTCATCTGGCAGCAGGTCAGACGCCCTCTGCGGCCACTCCATTAGTATCGCGCCTTGGTCGAGCGCGTCCTCAATGCCAAGTTCGAGCAATTCTGCATCGTGTTCGATGCGATAAAGGTCAAAATGCGAGATCGTAAGCCCTGGCAGGTCATAGGATTGCACCAAGCTAAAGCTTGGGCTCGGAGCCTCGGCCTTCAGTCCTCTCGCGCGGAGCACGGCGCGGGCGAGTGCGGTCTTGCCGGCGCCGAGTTCTCCGTCCAGCGCAACCGCCGTTCCCCTGCGAAGGCCCGCGGCAATCTGCGCGCCAAGTGCGCCGGTCGCGGCCAGATCATTCAGAACGAGGCTGCGATGAAATTCTGGAGGCGTATGGCTCATGGCGCCTGTTTATCCTGTTGAGGCCGAGCTCTCAACGCGTCGTTAAGTGGAGTTTGCGGGGCCCCATGGACATGCTAGGGGAAGGGGCAGTTTAGGGACCAACAGGCAAGCGGACCTGGCATGACGGACAAGATTGTAATAGTGGGCGCCGGGCAGGCGGCCGCCCAGGCCATAGCCAGCCTCCGGGGCGAGGGCTATTCCGGCGCCATTACCCTTGTGGGTGACGAACCCTTCCCCCCTTACCAGCGCCCGCCATTGTCCAAGGCCTATTTGCTCGGCAAGCTCGAACGCGACCGGCTGTTCCTAAAACCTGACCAGTTTTATACGGATGCGGGAATTGACCTGCGCCTCGGCGTGCGGGCGACAGCCATCGACCGTTCCGCGCGCTGGCTCCAGCTCTCGGACAACAGCGCGCTCGCCTACGATAAGCTTTTGCTCGCCACGGGCACCCGCGTTAGGCGGATAAAGGTGCCCGGAGCCGAACTGGCCGGCGTTCATTATCTGCGCAGCATTGCCGACGTGGATCTGCTGCGGTCGGTGCTGATTCCTGGCAAAAAGCTGGCAGTGATCGGTGGGGGTTATATCGGGCTTGAAGTTGCCGCAGTGGCGATCAAGCTTGGCCTTGAGGTCACGGTGTTTGAGGCGTTGGACCGTCTCATGGCGCGGGCCGTATCCCCGGTGCTGTCGGAGTTCTACCTGGCCGAGCACAGGAATGCCGGGGTCAAATTTCAGCTGAAGACCGGCGTAGAGGGGTTTGTTGGCGGGGGCCATCTTAGCGCCGTGCGGGCAGGGGGAGCCGAACATGCGGCTGACTTGGCTCTCGTCGGAATCGGGGTCCTGCCCAATACCGAGATTGCCGCTGCGGCAGGTCTTTCCTGCGATGACGGTATTGTGGTGGACCGGTACTGCACCAGCATTGATGACCCGGCGATCTTCGCGGCCGGGGACTGCACCCGCCATCATGGCCGCGATGGTGCGCTGCTGCGCCTGGAATGCGTGCAGAACGCGATCGACCAGGCCAAGCATGCGGCGCTGGCCATGCTCGGCCGCCCGACTCCTTACGCAGAAGTGCCGTGGTTCTGGTCAGACCAGTACGACCTCAAGATGCAGATTGCCGGGTTGTCGCGCCCAGGGGACGATCTAGTATTGCGTGGGGACCCGGCGGGACGAAAATTTGCAGTCTTCCACCTGCGGAAGGGACGGGTCGCGGCAGTCGAAGCTGTCAACGCGGCGCCTGAATACATTGTGGGCCGCAAATTGATCACTGACGCCACGCCGGTGTCCGCTGAACGTCTTGCGGACACCGCCATCTCTATGAAACAGATTGTCTGAATAGCATCACTGCGAGCCAGAGGACGCCATGCCCAAGATCAAATATATCGAGCATAACGGCAAAGAGCATATCGTCGACGTGCCACTTGGCTGGTCGGTGATGGAGGGTGCCGTCAAGAATATGATACCGGGCATTGACGCCGATTGCGGTGGTGCCTGCGCCTGTGCCACCTGCCACGTCTATGTGGATCCGGCGTGGGCGGAAAAATTGCCACCGAAGGAAGACATGGAGGAAACCATGCTCGACTTCGCCCAGGATCTAGAGGCCACGAGCCGTCTGTCCTGTCAGATCAAGGTGACCAAGGAGCTTGACGGCTTTACCGTGCGCCTCCCCAAAAGCCAGCACTAAGCTCCTTGAGCCGAGCAGTCTGGTCAAGCGACCTGGCCTACATCCTGAACGCGCCGGGGCAGGTGGCAGCGTACGGTCGTGCCGCGATTGGCGGCACTGTCGATTTCGACCCAGCCATTGTGCAGCTCGACGAAGCGGTTAACCAGGGCCAAGCCGAGCCCTGCGCCGGCGCGCTGGCCGGCATGGCCTTTGGCTGAAAAATGCTCAAAGACATTCGCCTTGACCTCTGGAGCGATGCCGGGACCGGTATCCGAGACGTAAATCTGGACGTCACCGTCGTCACTTGCAGCTCCAAGGACGATGCGTCCCCCGCGTGGCGTAAACTTGAACGCATTTGACAGCAGATTGAAGACCACCTGCCTTATGCGCTTCTGGTCAAGTTTAACAGCTCCGATGTCATGCGGACAATCCAGAACAAATTCGATATCAAGCGCTTCGGCATGTCGGCGCAAGGGCTCGCCTACCCGCGACAGAAGTTCGTAAAGATTGACTCGGGAGAGCTCCAGTCGCATCGCTCCTGAGTCGATCATCGCCAAGTCGAGGATGTCGCTTGTGACTTCCGCAAGTTTGGCAGAAGCCGAGAGTATATCTTCTACGTATTCGCGCTGCTTGGTTGTTAGTGGACCGGCTACACCGGAGGAAAGCAGATCTGCAAAGCCATGCACGGCGTTAAGGGGGTCGCGGAACAGAAAAGAGGCATGGTGAATGAAGTCAGATTTGAGCTGATCCGCCGCGACG
Source organism: Rhizomicrobium sp. (assembly GCA_049964915.1). GTDB lineage: Bacteria > Pseudomonadota > Alphaproteobacteria > Micropepsales > Micropepsaceae > Rhizomicrobium. The sequence goes on along the minus strand of JBMFWV010000048.1, from coordinate 11,618 downwards.
AGTGCTTCATTGCGCTCCCGCAGGGCATTTTCCATGCGAAAGCGATCGGTAATGTCAGCGAATGACACGAGCGTGCCACCGTCCGGAAGTGGTGCCAGTGAAACCGAGAGCACGATCTTGTCGTTGCGCTCCATCTGGCCCCAATCATGCTGGCGGTCGGCGTTCGAGGCGATACTGGAGACCAGCCTCTTCCACATAGCGTCATTTCCGAACCGGCGCGAGCACGTCTCAGCCACACGCTGAATGTGTGGCTCACCCTCAAGCTCAGTCGGCTCCAGTTCCCAAAGCTGGGCGAAGGCTGCATTGCGCAGTTTGAGTCGGCCGTCGGTGCCAAATACGGCAACCGCCTCCTGCAAGGTGTCGAGAGTGGCACTCTGAGCCTTAATCAGCGTATTATAGTTCGTCTCAAGGGCGAAGCGTTCACTCATATCCTCATAAAGGAAAATTAGCCCACCGAAGGGGTGTGGCTGGGCAATAACGCGCAAGGTCCGTCCGCCAGGAAGATGCCATTGCTCCTCAGGGAGAAATTCCGCTCCATGGCCATAAAGGGAAAGCCGCGATCTCTTCCAGCTTTGGTAATCACGCTGCTCGGGAAGTTTACGCACTTCGCGCAACTGATCGAGGATCTCCCCGTCTGAGGGCCGGCGATCGAGAAACTGTTCGCTCAATTCCCAAAGCTGGGCAAATGCCTGATTGTAGAAGGCCAGCTTCTGCTCCGCATCGAAAATTGCGACTGCGGTGGTCAGTCGGTCGAGGGTTTCGGCGTGGGCATCGATATGCTGCTGCAGCCGGGCCTCAGCAGCGGACAATTCGGTGACGTCGATAGCACTGCCTACAATCTGCCCGGTTGAAAGCGGAGTATGGGTGAATGTCAGGGCTCTTCGCTGACCGGCGATAACCGCGAAGCGTTTGGACTCCATGACCTGATTTTCGGCACGGGCTGCGCTGGCTAGGTCACGTTCGGACTTATCGAGAGAGGATTGCTGGGCGAGTGCTTCGCTATCATCCTCGATCCCTAGCGCTTGCAGAAATGCCTGGTTGCCCCACACCACACTCAAAGTTTTGTCCCGCAGCCATACGGGTATGGGTAAGGCATCAAGGATGGCACGAAAATCAAATGGTTGTGCCAGCGCTGCTCCGACTGGTTCGAGCCATACGCCGACTGCGGCGCCCACGGCTCTGCCGCGCACCGAAATCGCGCGCCCGTCCGGCTCGTGGGCGATCAGTGAGAAACTCCGGCCCTGGTCACTTAGCCCATCCAGCGCGGCGGATAGCTCGGTCGCCTCTTGGCCATGCAGGCACGCATCCAGGAGAACTTCGCCGCCGCCGTAGGAGCGCGGTGCCAACCCGTCCCGGCCCCAAACCACCAGCGCCTCGCGGCCCGCGGCGATCAAAGCGTCTCGGCTGTGAACCATGGCCCGCTGGCGGGCTGCCAAGAGCTTGAGGTTTCGCTGGAGACGGTGGGCCTGGTGCTGTTCCCACAGTGCCCAAATGCCGGCGGCTACAGCCAAAGCTGCGGCGCCGAGGGCGATGGCTGAGCTCACCGCGACCGCACTGTGACTGGCGGCAAATGCCGGTGACGGGACAAGTAGCGCGGGGACCAGAAGCAGGACTGCTGCCGCGCGCCGTCCTGCGCCACCTTGGCCGTCACCCATGCGCTTGCCTGCTTCGTTCCCGGCCACGGGGACGCCTTCCCCCTCGCCAATTTCGGCGAATCAATTGTAAATCAATATGATAGGCGCGCTCGGGAGAGATCGCTAGGCAAGGTAGTTAATAAAGTGTAAAGCCCGGAATGTTGTAGGTATCTCCTAAATGTCGCCGGGCCCTGCTTCGGGGGTACGAAGGGGCCATGTGCAGATGATCCGCATCTTGCGCTGGTCGGGAAATCGATTCCTACGCAGCAGGCCACGGCCGCCAATTCGCGGCGGCCGTGGCCGACTGGTGTTCAATAACGATAATGATCCGGTTTGAATGGGCCGCTGGTGCCCACGCCGATATACGTCGCCTGCTTATCACTCAGTTTCGACAGCTTGACGCCGATCTTTTCGAGATGAAGCATCGCGACCTTTTCGTCCAAGGTTTTGGGCAAGGTGTAGACGCCCACAGGATATTGTTCGGTTTTGGTGAAAAGTTCTATCTGTGCCAGCGTTTGGTTGGTGAACGATGCGCTCATCACAAAGCTGGGATGGCCGGTCGCGCAGCCCAGATTAACGAGCCGTCCTTGGGCTAGGAGAATGATGCGCTTGCCGTCTGGAAACTCGATTTCATCGACCTGCGGCTTGACGTTGTGCCATTTGAAATTTTTGAGCTGGCCAACTTGGATCTCGCTGTCAAAGTGACCGATGTTGCACACGATAGCCCGGTGCTTCATTGCCCGCATATGTTCGACGGTGATGACGTCAATATTGCCGGTCGTTGTTACGAAAATGTCGCCGCGCGGTGCGGCATCTTCCATGGTCGTTACTTCATAACCTTCCATGGCGGCTTGTAGGGCGCAGATGGGATCAATTTCCGTGACGATGACGCGGCATCCAGCCTGCCGCAGCGATGCCGCCGAACCCTTTCCAACGTCGCCAAAGCCGGCCACGACCCCAATTTTCCCTGCCATCATGACGTCAGTCGCGCGGCGGATGCCGTCAACAAGCGACTCGCGGCAGCCATAGAGATTGTCGAACTTGGACTTGGTGACGCTATCGTTGACGTTGATCGCCGGCCATAACAGGTTGCCCTTTTTGTGCATTTCGTAGAGGCGGTGAACACCTGTGGTGGTTTCCTCGGTGACGCCTTTGATTGCCGCCGCACAGCGTGTGTAGAATCCCGGCCTGTCTTTCAGCCGACGTTTGATGGCTGCGAAGAGTACCTGCTCCTCCTCATTTCCGTAGCTGTCCAGGAAGGAGGTATCACCATCTTCAGCCCGTTTGCCCAGATGGATCAGAAGGGTGGCATCGCCACCGTCATCGAGGATCATGTTAGGGGTGCCGCCGTCAGCCCATTCAAAGATACGGTGGGTGTATTCCCAGTACTCCTCTAGAGTTTCGCCCTTCTTGGCAAACACGGGAGTGCCGCTGGCTGCGATGGCGGCGGCGGCATGATCCTGGGTGGAAAAGATGTTGCAGGATGCCCAACGAACATCGGCGCCCAGATGCTTTAGGGTTTCTATCAGGACCGCGGTCTGGATTGTCATATGCAGGCTGCCGGCGATACGGGCACCTTTGAGGGGTCGTTTGGGACCGAATTCTTTGCGCGTCGCCATCAGGCCGGGCATTTCGGTTTCGGCCAAGTCAATTTCCTTGCGTCCCCAGTCGGCAAGTTTGATATCGGCGATGACATAGTCGGTGCTCATGAAGCGATCCTCTAGATTGACGGCGGCGGGGATATAGCAGGGAGGGTCCAAAGTCACAAGAAGATATAAAGAAATCTGCATATCTTTATGCATTTAGAGTAGAATGGCTTAAAATTCGGGTTTCCTTAATAGGATGACCCGCCGGGTCCGCGTGATATGCGCAAGGAGGCAAAATCTATGTCTGGCGCTTTGGTTCTGTTATCAGGAGGACAGGATTCGGCAACCTGTCTGGCTTGGGCGCTTACCCAATATGCTCAGGTTGAGACCATCGGCTTCGACTACGGTCAGCGTCACCGCAGCGAACTTGAGGCACGCAGCCGGGTACTTCAGGGTTTTCGCAGCAAATTTCCCGAGTGGGCGTCGAGGCTTGGAACGGACTATGTTCTTGACTTGGGCGTGCTCGGTCAGATCAGCGAAACTGCACTCACCCGCGATTGCGATATCGCGGCCTCTGGTAACGGACTGCCAAATACCTTCGTGCCTGGGCGTAACATAATTTTTCTGACCTTTGCCGCTGCCGTGGCTTACCGGAGGAACCTCACGCACCTCGTCTCCGGGCTCTGTGAAACGGACTATTCGGGGTATCCGGATTGCCGAGACGACACCGTCAAGGCGCTTCAGGTGGCGCTCAATCTCGGCATGGAGCAGCGCTTTGTGCTCGACACGCCCTTGATGTGGATTGACAAGGCAGAGACGTGGCGCATGGCGGAACGATTGGGAGGCACTGATCTCGTTGAGTTGATCCGTTCCCAAACACTGTCCTGCTACAAGGGCGACACCCAACATTTGCACGCGTGGGGCCAAGGCTGTGGTGATTGCCCGGCCTGCAATCTGCGTGCAAAGGGTTATGCCAGCTTTATTGCCAGATCACCTCAATAGGATTTCGGTAGGCCCAAGACTCGCTCTGCGATGTAACAGAGCGCCAATTGCGGACTTATCGGGGCGATCCGTGCGATCATGACTTCCCGCAGGTAGCGTTCAACGTGAAAATCCTTGGCATAGCCAAATCCGCCATGTGTCATCACCGCCTGCTGGCATGCGTCAAATCCAGCTTCGCCGGCGAGATATTTTGCTGCATTTGCGCTCGCACCAGCTTCGAGGCCACGGTCGTACTGGTCAGCTGCCTTTAGGGTCATAAGCCAGGCGGCCTCCAGAGCCAGCCAGTTTTTGGCTAATGGATGTTGGATTGACTGGTTTTGGCCAATGGCGCGATCAAACACAATGCGCTCTTTCGCGTAGCGTGTGGCTTTGCTCAGCGCGAGTTGACCAAGGCCAATGGCTTCGGCCGCGATCAGTACGCGCTCAGGATTCATGCCGTCCAGAATGTACCTAAACCCCTGACCCTCAACTCCGATCAGGTCATCTTCGGGTATCTCTAAATTCTCGATAAAGAGCTCATTGGAATCGATCGCCTTGCGGCCCATTTTGTCGATTTCTCTTATGGTGATGTGACGTCGATCAAGATCGGTATAGAACAGGCTGAGACCGTCGGTTGGCTTTCGGACATCGCTAAGTGGAGTAGTGCGGGCAAGAAGCAAAATCTTGCTGGCGACCTGTGCGGTTGAGATCCATACCTTTTGTCCGTTGACGATAAAGCGATCTTTATCGCGTACGGCACGTGTCTTGAGACGGGTTGTGTTTAAGCCAGTATCCGGCTCAGTAACTGCAAAGCATGCTTTTTCTTGTCCAGAGACAATGGGGGGCAGCATACGCAGCTTTTGTGTATCGCTGCCATGCGCAACCACTGGGTTAAGTCCAAAGATATTCATATGCAATGCAGATGCTCCCGACATGCCGGCGCCGGATTGAGAGACTGTTCGCATCATGACTGCGGCCTCGCAGATACCAAGGCCAGATCCGCCATAGGCAGGTGGAATGCAAATGCCCAGCCATCCGCCCTGGGCAAAGGCCTGGTAGAACTCCTCTGGAAAGCCGCCCGTGTTGTCGCGGGCGCGCCAGTAGGCATCATCGAAGTTCGTGCACAGGGACGCCACGGCGCTCCGCACATTCTCCTGGTCCGGACTCAGTTCAAAATCCATTGTTCAGTTCCCAGTGGTGAGCATTTTCTCCGTATAAAAGGTTATGGCGGCCGGACGAGCCGGATGCAATCTGCCCAGAACCTTGACCGGTCCGGAGCAGTGTCTCGGGTATAGAGGGAAAAGCCGGGCATTTGCGTGTCAAGGTACAGCTTTAGAAGGCTGCTAGATTGAGCGCGCAGTCCCAGGATAGAGGTTTTCCGTTCAACTTGAGGAGCCATATTGGCGCCGGCAGGACGCGTCCTGCTGATTGCGTTCCCAACGGAGCGTCTACCCTTGCGCAGGGCGGATTTGAACGGTCCCAAAAGTGAATTCACGAAGATGCAGGATCTTAGATCAACGAGGACTTGTTCGACCTGGGAGTACTTTCATCGTCTAGTGGCGAGAGCCTCAGCCTGTGGGCAACAGCCGCAGACGCCTCGTCCCGAATGCGGCGCCGTGATTCAGGCGAACTGGCGCGGCCAACACTTTCCGGATGGTTGCAAAATCACATGGGGATCGATCGCCCGGGCCGGGTTGGCAAGAACGGCAATGAAACTAAAAATACTAGGTTCAAAAGCGCTATTTTGAAGCCGTCTGTGCGTTCTGTAGCAGGGACGGAGAGGCAACAGTTCAGCGATTTCATTTGTTGGGTGTCCGCACGCTCAACGGCAAAGATGTTGCTCGCGGTACATGCATTTAGGCGCAGACACCAATCGGGCCATCAGCCTCGATGCTTGGCTCGATGTGGGCAAGGGCGCCAATTCGTCGCTACTCGCAACCAGGCAAGCATATTAGGCGCCCCCTATGCCCTTTGGCGCGGATCGTGCCTTCGGCCTCCATTTCGAGGAGGGCGACCGCCTTGTCACGGGATGAGACTTTGGTCGTTCACCTAACTGCTCTTCGTCGTTTGGCCTGGTACACCCATTCCAATCCCAGGTCTTAGGATGTCGGGTCCTGACGCATGCGGCTCTGGTTCTCCCGCCATATGCTCATGTTCATCCGGCAACCCCATCTCTGGCAGTTTATCGCGCAAGTCACCTTTAGGGCGCCGGAGCCGCGGCAGAAGTTCGTGCGTGTCCCCGATGGCCCATCCGGCTAGAGCAATCGTCACAAGTCCGAAGATAATCGAGTTTAAAGCCACGGCATTTATCTGCGGGTATCCCAAAACCTGCGGCGCGATGAAAAGCCATGCGCCCAACCCGGCAATGCACCATTCCTTCCAGCGAGCAAAAGCCGAGAGTTCCGACAACCCCAAAAAGATCAGCAAAGCACCGCAGATCCACGAACTCCAAATCAAGTCGACGCCGCTGGGAATGGCGGCGGTTGATGCTTGCCTTACCGCCAAAAACCACGGAGAAACAAAAAGCCAGGCGCCGACAAGAGCGGTGCCCCAATCTTGCCAATGTTCCTTTTTCATGAGACGTCTCGCATCATCATGTTGCAAGACTAATGTCCTGCTATGTGACATTGATGATCTTGACCAAGATCAAAGGGATGCCTCCCAATTCTAGCGGACAAGTTGAGACCTTTCCGGCCGGCGCTGGCCGCAGCGTTGACCGCCATCGATGAGAATAATGTCGCTCGCTTGTCACTCATCAGTACTCACTTGCATGCATGATTGTTAAGACCCGGCGTGTAAGCATTTCATCGACCGGATCCGGTGATGCCATGCTGAGTGTCACGTCGTAATAGTCAATTTTCCAAAAATATGTTTCACCATCGAACTCAAATGAGCCGAAATCGTGCTCATGATAGGGATCATTCTGATTGGTAAACTCACGGAATGTGCGAACTCTCTCCAGGATGGCTTCCAAGGCCGGATGACTCTGGACCTTGGGGGTTATCAGCCAGCGTCCCAGGCGGGGATGATGCCGTACCTCATCGTTTAGCGCGCGAATCCGAGCCACCCTGCAATTGTTCACAATTGCCCTCCGGCGGTTGAATGGTAAGGCGTCGTCAGCTCTGTAGCCGCATTGGATGGGTGGGCCTAAATGCGGAAGGCTCCATGTGAGTTGGACCTTCCAGGCGCCTTTGCCGCCATCCGTGAAAATTTCCCTTAACGGACATCCAGCAGATCTACGTTGCCCCGACAGTTGTAGCTAATTTAGGTGTGTTAGCTCGCCATGCCATCCCGGCTTGTTATTCCTTATATTGGCTTTAAAAGCTTAGATGATCCGGATTCCGGATGCTGGTCAGAGTGGCGCGAGCAGAGGTTGGACCGCGTTGACCTGCTGGCAACTTTTCAGGGTGTGTCCGACCAATTTCGACACGGGTTTGGGTAGGGCGTCATGAAATCATCATCCAAATGGAGATTGGATTTGCTAGGCTGAAGATCGGGCCTTGCTCTCAAGGGGGATTTCTGTGCGCCTGAAGCCTTTATATCGTTCGGTTTCTGTAATGATTTCGACTGCGTTAGCGGCGATGCAAGTATCGGCGACGCCCTATCCGGCGATAAATGCCACACCCGGACCTGGCATTAGGCCGTACATGATCGGGCATGATGCAGAGCCTCATCTTTCCCATCGCCAGATCGTTGCATTGCTACGTCGGCATATCAAATACATCTTTGTGCTTTACCAAGAGAACAGAAGCTTTGATTCATATTTTGGGACATTTCCCGGTGCAGACGGCCTATTCAGTCAACCTCCAGCGCAGACGCCTGGATTTTATCAACGAATAATCAATCTCAACGGGACAGTTTCGCAAATTCATCCTTTTCGGATAGGACCTGAACAGGATGCGGCCGATACAGACGATGTGGATCATTCTCATCCGATGATCGTGGAAAAGATGAACTTTGTGAACGGGCGGCCTAGGATGAACCGATATGCCGAAAGCGAGGAGGAAAAATATTTTCAGAACGGGGCGCCCACGCTCATGGCCAAGCAGTTCGGGGAACTCACAATGGCTTATGAGGACTGTAATACGGTACCTTTTTTGTGGCGCTTCGCCGATCGATTTACCCTCATGGACCACATTTTCCAGCTGGTAACTGGGCCTTCCACGCCAGGAAACCTTGATATCATTGCTGCTCAAACAGGGGTTACACAGTGGATTGATCATCCTGAGCAGGGTTATGTAGGGAATGGCGCATCGGGCCCGGGAGAACCAGTTGTCAATGATTCAGATCCGTTTTGGGGATCTCCTTATGACTGGCGCAAGAAGGTACCGGTGAATCCTTACGATTTTGGCGGTAATTACCATACGACAGTGCAATACAATCAAACCTACGCCTCTTTGCCATTGACGCTTGCCGGCAGAAGTTTGGCTGCTGTGGCAAGGGATGACGCACTACCACAGGAAGATCTAGGTGATGTTAGGGGTGACATAGCGGAAATTACCGCCACGGGGCATGTGCCAATAGCATGGCGCTGGTATGAAGAAGGGTTTGATCATGAGCCAAAGGACAGTGTGGACCCAGTAGATGCGTCAGGCCTGCATGCATCCTACATCACGCATCATAACGGTCCACAATACTTTGGATACGTTTCAAATAACCCTAAGATGCGCGGAAACTTGCGCGGTCTAGGGGACTTCTTTCGTGACGTAAAAGATGGACGGTTGCCGATAAAGGGCGGTGTCTTTTATGTAAAGGGAGGATACGGGAATATCGCCGGGCTTAGACCGGTTGACCCTCATGCACAGGACGTCTTTGTGGGTGATGACGATCACCCAGGATATTCTGACGCTATGATTTCCGAGGCTATGGTCGCCCGTGCAGTCGATGCGATAGCTATGAGCCGTTACTGGAAGCAGAGCGCAATTATTATCACCTGGGATGATTCTGAGGGCGATTATGACCATGTTCCACCACCATTGCTCGCAACGCACCCTGATACCGGTGTATTGAAAGCGACTGTGCCACTATCCGATGGTCCACGTGTACCGCTGATCGTTATCTCGCCTTTTGCCCGAGTACACTATGTTGATCATAGCGTTGGCAGCCACGCATCAGTGGTGAAATTTATTGATCGCGTTTTGGGATTAATTCCACTCGCCAAGCTTCCGAACGAACTTGCTGCGCGCAAGCTCGGGGAAAAGATGTATCACGGAAAATACCTAGGGCCACAAGATGCGTTGACACCGGAGGTCAACGATCTAACTAGCGCATTTGATCCCGCCCGATTGAGTGGACGGGTAAAGCCACTACCCGCAAGTTACGCGATAATACCCTTGAAGCTCGTCGATATGCAGCCGTCAGAACTGTCCGGCCTCTTTGGTTGCAGGCAGGTTGGCATTATTCCGACGGACAGACAACTTGGGATCCATAACGAGATCCCCGTGGATTTTAATCCGCGTCCAAAGACTGAACCGTCATCGAATTGATCGGCATGAAGTCGAAGGTGTGGCGGGGGGACCGGTCCGCACACGCGTTGGCAGAAGATGAGTACTATCTGCAATTATATCGATAGATTGGTCCCGTCTAATGCCTTCGCCGATTTGGCCGCCTTTGGAGGTGCTTTTCGGTGGGAGCTAAAGCGCCAGGCGTTGTAGACGGCCGGCCAAGTTCTGGATGAAATCCAGTGCTTAGCTTAGTGGAGCTCATTTTCAGGCTGTGCACGTGTAAGATGTTGTTTGTGGGCGGCGGTAGTAGGTCGCAAACTATGCCCCGCGAAAGGGGGGCGTCGTGCTGTATGGACCACTTATCATTGGCAGAAGTCAACGATCACGCTATCAGCTCCAAAGACCTCAGTAGGCACGTCTGGCCTGTCTCCACATCTGTTACAATCGGCGAACGCCTTCGAACAAATGTCGTGGGACAGAAATTGAGAGCCGGCAGTTAAACTACAAGAGTGCTGATCAGGCTACGTGTCGGATCGTGGAAACTGCCAATACTTCATCGGTCCTTTAAACCGTCGAGCGCGAGGCGAAGTGTACGCCGATGTAACAATTGTCGAAATCCGTAGATGACCAAGAGCGCGTTTCCTGCCAATACTCCAAATACGGACGACAAAAGTGCATATCTTCCAGGAATCGCAAAGTGCGCAGCAAATACTCCAATCGCCCATCCGATCAGTAGCACAGCTGGAATAAATAGCAGGACCATCTCTCGTAAGACTGTCCTTAGATGGACGATCACGTCTGAGCCATGGTCCATTGGTGAGGTCCTCCAACGCCCGTTTTGACTTCTTCATTATAATCCGAAGCTATGCTCACTCAAGTGTCGGCATCGTCTTGGGACATGTCCCTGCGCTTTGTGGCTGGCAACGGGTTAAATGTGATAATTTGGAGAGAGAACTAACGTTGGAGCACGTTGGATTGTATCGACGTTGTGAGATGACGCTGAGATGACCCCGTCTGTCCATGTTCAGGCCCGGGAAAATATGATGCTCTTGGTTCCTGGGTGGTGGTCCTTATTGACAACCCCGAGTGAGCGTCTGCCTTCTGTGCGGTGTCTCAGAAAGCTTGGGGTTGTGCAGGTCTTAGGCTTGTGGCATCGACATCAGCCCATCTGAATGAACCGTGCTTCAATTTGGCGAGCTTGTAACGAGTTCAAATGGAAGGGGGCAAGCGCTCTTATGGGGTGTGATAGATGTTCACTTTGGTCGGAGCATGGGCTGGGGACGGTTACAAGGGTTCGTTGAGTCGACTTGTCACGCTTGGCGCGGGAGTACCTCGTAGGTGTTGCTGTTTGCGCAAGGTCAGGGCAATCGTGTCGAGCTATGAGGTGGTGCGGATAGGCACAGGCTCACTTTATGGCGCGGGGTAAGGCGGATGAAGACTGGGTGATTGTGTCGTGATCGCCTGCATGGGGCAGGATCTTGGGCGTCAGACTGTGCACTCGGGAGGCGGTGTCTTAGGGCGTGTAGAAAATAGAGGCTCATAGAAGGCGTTGGTTCTACTCTATGGTAACCGGCATGAGAACCCCACCTGTCGGTAGCCGATCCTTCTTGCGATAGAGACTGGTACCCGCTGATTCGAGAGGTGGCAGGATGGCTAATGCCATGGATGATGCCAGGCATGATGCCAGGTATGAAGCTGGCACTTATCGCCGTATGGAGTTGATCACCGGCAAGCGCCGGCGGCGGAGTTGGACAGACCTGGAGAAGGCCCGGATTGTTGCTGAGAGCGCCGAGGCAGGCGCCAATATCTCGGAAGTTGCCCGTCGTCATGGCGTTGCCCGCGGGGTGCTGTCGGTCTGGAGACGGCAGGCCGGAGTGGTGAGCGCTGCGATCCCGAGTTTTGTGCCGATTGAGGTTGGTGACGAAGACGGTAACGATGAGCCTTACACGCGCGGACATTTCAGGGCCGCGCAG
>JBMFWV010000047.1:0-26022 GCA_049964915.1 Rhizomicrobium sp. | reverse complement strand
CAGAAGAATGGCTTCTCATCGAATGGCCCAAGGGTGAGGCGGAGCCCACCAAATATTGGCTCTCCACCCTGCCCGAAAAAATCACGTTCACGCGCCTGGTCAATCTCACAAAGCTACGCTGGCGTATCGAACGCGACTATCAGGAGCTCAAACAGGAGATCGGGCTGGGGCACTTTGAGGGCCGAGGTTGGCGCGGCTTCCATCATCACGCCACACTGTGCATCGCAGCTTACGGATTCCTGGTCTCCGAAAGGGAGACTTTTCCCCCCTCAGGCTCTCCTTCCGGCGGGATCTTCCAAACGCCTCAACTTTCCGAAGATTACAGACCCCGCGGCGCTTCCCCTGCGCACCGAACGCCACGTGCCAAACTCGATCGCCACGATCCGTCAGCGTCTGGCCGTCGCTCTCGCAAGCCATCTCGCGCGATGTCCGTGCTGCAAACGAGCAATCAGACCGAAGAATTTGTGACGCAGTAGAACTAGCTGTCCGCGCAAGGAACCGGATCAGGCTGCCTGTGAAGTCCCCGCCGCGTTGGGCTCGGTCAGAAGCGCATAGAGCACTTCGGGGCTGCTGGCAGCACGTAACTTCTCACACACCGTCTGATTGCGCAAAAGACGCGACACCCTGGCCAGCGCCTTCAAATGGTCGGCGCCGGCGTTTTCCGGCGCCAGCAGCAAAAAGACAAGATCCACTGGCTGATTGTCGATCGCCTCATATGCGATTGCAGGCTCGAGCCGCGCAAAAAGCGCCGTGATCTTGGACAATCCGCTCAACCGCCCATGCGGGATCGCAATCCCCTGCCCCATTCCGGTTGTACCCAAACGCTCACGCTCGGTCAGTGTTTCGAGTATGCGACGGGCCGGCAAACTCGTGAGCACAGCGGCGCGTTCGGCCATTTCGTGCAGCAGCTGCTTCTTGGTCTGCACCTTGAGGGCTGCAATCACGGCTTCCGGTGCAAGCATGTCCGAGATTTCCATGATGACCTTCTATTCCTTGAGTCGCGATAACGCAGCTCAGGGATGATGATTTTTGAGCTTGCGGCTGTGGCGCTCAACCTGCTTCTCCAGCCGCTCGAGTGCACCATCGAAGGCACGATAGGCGTCGTTGCCCGTTCCCTCCGACTTGAGAACAATCCCGGTATCAAGATGCGCAGTTACATCGGCGCGATAAAACGCTCCTTCATGGCTGAAGACAACGTTGGCTTCCACATGACCGTCGAAATGCTTGCCGATGGCGCCTTCCAGCTTCTCGCGCACCGCTTCGGGAAGCGCTGAGCCAATTTCCATCTGCTTACCGGATACGCGTAGCTGCATGGTCTCTACCGCTAACGTTCGAACGGGTGGCAAAGTCCCGATTTCCGGGCCCGCAACCCCAGCAATGCCCCAAGCGGCAAGCGGCGGTCTTATGTCGCAGCGCCACCCGAGAGTCAACGACGCATTTTAGCGCCCCACCGCGACCAGGCTAAGCCCAGAACATTTCTGTCTGCGGCGCTCCACTGACGAGGGAATCCGCATCGCCTCCCGATATTTCGCGACTGTTCGCCGCGCTATATTCACACCATCTGCTGTCAGCATTGCAACAATGCGGTCATCTGAGAGGATTTCAAGGTCTTCCGCATCAATCATCTCCTTGATGCGATCACGCACAGCTTCTGCGGAATGGGACTCTGCCCCGTCAACCGACTGGATCGCTGCGGTAAAGAAGTATTTGAGCTCAAATACCCCCCGCGGCGTGGCCAGAAATTTATTCGATGTGACGCGGCTCACCGTCGATTCGTGCATGCCGATCGCATCGGCGACTGTACGCAGATTGAGCGGTCGCAAATGGCGAACACCGTGGGTCAGAAATCCGTCCTGCTGCCGCACGATCTCACTGGCCACTTTGAGGATGGTTCGGGCACGCTGGTCAAGGCTCTTGATCAACCAGTTCGCGTTATTCAGGCAGTCGGTGAGATATTCTTTGGCATTCTTGTCGCGAGCTCCTGCAGTCACGCTGGCATAATAACGGGCATTGACGAGAAGTCGCGGTAGGGTATCCGAATTGAGCTCGACATGCCAAAGACCGTCGGCACCCTCACGCACAAATACATCAGGCACCACAGGCTGAACCGGCTCTGCGCCAAAGGTCAAACCCGGTTTGGGTGTCAAAGAGCGGATCTCGGCGATCATGTCGAGGACATCCTCGGCATCAACGCCACAATGTGCGCAGAGGCCCGACAGGTCACGGCGGGCGACCAGATCAAGCTTAGTCAGAAGCGCGCGCATCGCCGGATCGAGCCGATCGCGCTCCTGCAGCTGCAATGCAAGACATTCGGCCAGATCGCGGGCGCCAACACCGGTGGGCTCGAAGCCCTGAACGATGGCGAGCACAGCCTCCACCTCGGCGCCCGCGACAGCCAGACGCGCCGCGATATCGGCGCAGTCGCCGCGGAAATATCCTGCCTCATCGATCGAATCGATAATCGCCGCAGCAATCAGACGCCGTGTTGCGGGCAACGCCGCAATGGAGAGCTGACGATTGAGAAATTCCTTCAATGTCTGGTTTTCGCTGACTGCGCCTTCGAGCGCATCGCCGTCGCCATCAAAGCGGCCCGATGCGCGCAGCGTCGACCAGTCGGAGAGCGGGCCTTGCATCTCCGGCGCATCGGCGTGCGCGATGTCATAAAGATCTTCCTGACCGGCATCCATGTCGTCTGCCCTGGAAAAATCATCGCGGGACAGTGCCGCGTCCAGCGTCTCACCTGGCTGGGAGGCCACGGGCTCAGGATCTAACCCGTTGCCATCATCCTGCTCCTCCCGCTCCAAAAGCGGGTTGCGCTCGAGTTCCTGTTCCACATAATCGATAATTTCGAGGTTGGACAGCTGTAGCAGCTTGATCGCCTGCTGCAGTTGCGGCGTCATAACAAGGGACTGGCCCTGTCTTATTTCCAGCCGCTGCGTGACCGCCATAATCTGCCCACCACACTGTCAGAGCGAAAAACGTTCGCCCAAATAAACACGCCGCACGTCGCGATCGCCGACGATTTCTCCCGGCACACCTTCCTTAAGGACTTTGCCCTCATGAAGGATGTAGGCGCGGTCGATAATATCCAATGCATCGCGAACATTATGATCTGTGATCAAAACACCGATGCCACGGTCCTTGAGATGACGCACAAGATCACGGATATCCGATACCGCGATCGGATCAATGCCGGCCAGCGGCTCGTCGAGCAGGATGTAGGCTGGCTGCGTGGCCAGCGCGCGAGCGATTTCCACCCGCCTTCGCTCGCCTCCGGACAGCGCGATGGCGGGTGTATCGCGGACATGGCTGAGACCAAACTCGGCCATCAGCTCCTCGACCATGGCTTCCAGTCGGGGTGGATCGGATTCGATCAGTTCGGCAGCTGCGCGAATATTTTCCTCTGCGCTCAAGCCACGGAAAATCGAGGCTTCCTGGGGCAGATAGCCGATGCCGAGACGGGCACGACGGTACATGGGCAGCGCCGTGACGTCATGTCCATCGAGTTCTATGGAGCCATAGTCAGCCGGAATGAGCCCGGTGATCATGTAGAAGGTCGTGGTCTTGCCGGCCCCGTTAGGTCCCAAAAGACCCACCACCTCGCCCCGACGCAGGGAGAGGCTTACACCTCGGACCACTGGACGCTTCTTAAACGTCTTGCCGATATTGCGCACGATGAGGCCCTGTCCGCCTTCGACCAGTCGTGGCCTGCCGGGTGATGACGAACTTGGAGCAAAGGAGGTCGAAGCGTCTCTCATGGCAAGAATTGTGCCTGTTTCTCTTTTAAGGAAGCGTAAACCCTATTTCGCCTTTCCGACTGGCTTTTTTTGCGGCGTTTGCCGGGCCGGCGGCACAAACAGTCCTTGCACGCGCCCCCCCGGCGTCCCCTGTGCCGTCAATTGCGCCAACCCGTTTTCAAGATTGATAACAAGTTGCGTGCCGCGCATGACATTCTTCTGGCGGGTAAGCACGACATTTCCGCTCAGCGTAATCGTGCGCAGATTGACCTGATAGATGCCCTTTTGTCCCTGAGCCTGGCCGTTCGGTGCATCAAAAAGAACGTGGCCGGTCGCAATGATGTCGTTGATCGCACCCTTCTGGGTCTTAACATCGACACGGTCGGCATGAAGTTTGAAATTACCCTGACTGACAATGACATTGCCCTGGTATGCCCCCGCCTTGGTGTTGAGATCACCGCTAAAACGGTCAGCTGATACCGCAATAGGCGCATGAGAAGCATGACTACCCAGATTTAGTCCCTGCGCATGAGCGCCGGCACCAATGGCCACGATACTCAGCGTCGCGAGCATCACCCAGCGAAACGAGATCACGCTTTGGCTCCGTCAAGAAAGAATTGCATGTGAACATTACCAATCAGGTGGATGGTCTTGTGGGTGCGATCGATTTCAAAGCGTTGCGCACTGAGGGTACCATCGGGGCCTTGGCCGGTGACTGGACTGTTGCCCGATACCTCTCCACTGGTCAGGTTGACGTTCGCGACAGCTGTGTGCAGCTCGTAACCGTTACTGGCATAAACCGATAGCGCCCCTACCAGACGCAACAGATGGTGATCGATGTCGAGATATCCCCGCTTTGCCGATGCGCTGATCCACAAGCTTTTGTGGAGGGTGATGTCCGCCTGTACATTGTAAAGCCGTGCCTTGTGGGCAGAGGGGCCGGTCTGCACCGCTCGCGCAGCAGTAATCAGGAACCGGTCGCCGCGTGCGTCGGTGCCGTGCAGGCGGGGTTTTATCATCGCCAGATCGTTGGCGATTTTGCTCAGGCGGGCGAAGTTCATGGCGACACGATTGCTCTGCCGCGGCTGAAGCGAATAGGCTCCTACCGCAACAATGATGGCCAGCCCGAGCAACAGCAAGACCCGCTTCATCACCGCCACAAACTGGCTGTAGCGCTGCGGGTCACCGGTCTGCAAGATAGTGCGCGCACGCAGGCCGTTGGCTGGCCATTGCTGCTTGGATCTGTCCTCTCCAGCGCCGCTCATCACTGCAGCCCTGCCCGTAGACATTCGTGTATGTGCAGGATGCCGAGGGGTTTGCGCGCGGCATCAGACGGATCAACGACAAGAAGCTGGGTGATCTGGCGTTCGTTCATCTGCGCCAAAGCTTCCACCGCCAACTGCTCCGGTCGCGCAGCCTTAGGCTCACGTGTCATCACCTCACCTGCACGCCTGCTCAGAAAATCCGGGGCGATATTCCGACCGATATCACCATGGGTGATGATACCAGCCACCCCCCCATTAGAGTCCGTCACGATCACGCAGCCCAGCGTCCCCTTCTGGAGCTCAATCAACACATCAGGCATAAGCGTATTTTCGCCAACCAGGGGCAGATCCTTAGTGCGCATCAGATCGCAAACCCTTATCAGCATGCGGCCGAGCGAACCGCCGGGATGAAAGTTGCGGTATTGGTCGGCGGAAAAGCTCTTGCGCTCCATGAGGGCCACCGCAAGCGCATCGCCGAGGACCAGCATCAGGGTGGTGGAGGTGGTTGGCGCCAGTCCATTGGGACAGGCCTCCGGCGCCTTGGGAATGAGAAGGGCGATATCGGCGGCGCGCAGCAGCGCGGAATCCGGGTTGGAGGCCATGCCGATCAGCGGCACCGAAAATCGCTTGGCATAGGTGATGAGATCGGAGAGCTCGGCAGTTTCGCCCCGGTAGGACAGCATCAGAAGGGCATCCTGGCGGGTGACAGCGCCCAGGTCGCCATGGCTCGCTTCACCTGGGTGAATGAACTGCGCCGGTG
The DNA here is from genome assembly GCA_049964915.1 of Rhizomicrobium sp. Lineage (GTDB taxonomy): Bacteria > Pseudomonadota > Alphaproteobacteria > Micropepsales > Micropepsaceae > Rhizomicrobium. The sequence goes on along the minus strand of JBMFWV010000047.1, from coordinate 20,260 downwards.
TTCCGGTTGAGGCCAGAGTGGCGGCGATTTTGCGCCCGATCAGGCCCGACTTGCCCATGCCCGAGACAATAACCCGCCCTCGAATGGCCAAAATGGCGTCAACCGCCCGGCTAAAATCACCATCGATCGCGCCGGAGAGCGCACCAATCGCGTCCCTTGCATAGTCGAAGACCCGCCGCGCTGCTGTCAGATCGCGGTTTTGGAGCTGCCCCTGCATATTATCTGGGACTTTCTCAACGTGCATGGGACGACCCCTGTTGGTCTTTCTGGACCCTTGGCCAATCTTTTGCCGGCCGCCCTTGCACCAGGTCCTGATTCGACCTACGGCCCTTGCTAAACATTTGTTATCGCTAATATATTTTTATCAAGCGAATTCCATGCCAGCGTTCGCACTATGACCTGTGCAGAAGGCAGGATCAAGGCGCCGGGCCCTGGCGGCTAAACGCTGCGACAGTTTTTTGCCAGCATTAATGGGCGAAGATATCCAGATCCGGCCAGCCAGCCAGATCGAGCAGCGCGCGCGCCGGCAGAAATCCGAAACAGGCGGCCGCAAGCTCGCTGCGCCCTTCGCGCGCCAGCATCCCGTCCAGCGCCTCCTTCAAGCGATGCAGGTAGGCGACATCGTTAGCCGCGTAGGCAAGTTGGCGTTCGCTGAGCACCTCGGCTCCCCAGTCCGAGCTCTGCTGTTCCTTCGAGAGGTCGACGGTCAACAGCTCCTTGACGAGATCCTTAAGGCCATGCCGGTCGGTATAGGTGCGCACCAGTTTGGACGCGATCTTGGTGCAATAGATGGGTGCGGTGAGCACGCCGAGATATTGCCGGAAGACGGCAACGTCGAAGCGAGCATAATGGAACAGCTTGAGCGTAGCGGGATCAGCCAGCAGACGCTTGAGATTGGGCGCCTCATAGGCGCCCGGGGCAAATTGTACCGCATGGCAGACGCCATCGCCGCTCGACAACTGGGCCAAGCACAACCGATCACGGTGCGGGTTTAGTCCCAAGGTCTCGGTATCGATTGCGACGATCGGACCAAGCTTGAGCCCGTCCGGCAAGTCGTTGCGGTAGAGATTGATCTTCAAGTAACGTGAGCCTGGTTCAGATGCGATCCCGGCCATACACCCTTTGCGCGCGATCTGTCCAGATTCCGCGGGTATCAGCTTGCCAAGCCCCCCTTGCTCCTCTGCCAGCGTACGGAAAGGATCGGCCCGGTCGCGCCGCCATTTTCATCCGTATACAGAAGACATAGCAGCTGCCCATGAGCGCGCAGGGCCATGACAGGGCTGCATTCCTCGAACCTCAGGCGAAGCGCTCGAGGTCGAAGGGTTGCAGCTCCACACGGCCGACGCTGCCCCGGATCAGGTCCGTCATCACTTCGCCGGTGACCGGTGCCAGCGTCAGCCCCAGATGCTGGTGGCCGAAGGCATAGTAAAGATTATCAGCCGTCCGGCTTTTGCCGATCGCGGGAAGATAGTCCGGCAGGGTCGGACGCGACCCCACCCAGGTGCTGAGCCGCGGTGCTACGGGCAGCCCCCACTCCTTGGTCACAGACTCGATGCGGTCCCATTTGCGCGAATCTGCCGGTGCCATCGGTCTGTTGAATTCCAGATAACTGGAGGCCCGCACGACATCCTGGAAACGGGTGACGATTGTTGCGTCCTCTTCAAACACGACAGGTGGTAAACCGTGAGGCCAATTTTCCGCGCTGAACTGCACGTGGTAGCCACGTTCGGCAATCATGGGGACGTGGTGACCGAGCCCCTCAAGCAGGGGACGTGACGCCACACCGGCAGCTACGATCACGTGATCGGCATCCAGATGCCGTCCGCTTGCCAGTTCGACCCGCACCCGTCCTGCCTCACGTGCCAGGCGCACAGCCTGGGCACGGATCGTCACACCACCCGCCGCAACAAACGCGGCACGCGCTGCGCTGGCAAAGAGATCAAGATCTGCGATCTGTCCGCTGCCAATGCAGCGGATGGCGCCGGCAACCGGCTTGACCGTCAGCATGCGCAGCTGCGTGTACTCCTCAGCGCTGGCCTCACGAAAATAGGCAGTGCCACAATCCGCCTCCAGCCAGTTGCGTCGTCCCCGCGCGGCCGCGGCGGGATCGCTCCATACAATGAAATGTCCCTCGGCCCGCAGGAGCCCCGGCTGCCCAAGCTGCGCCGCATAGCGTTCCCAAGCCGGCATCGCCTGCGCCATAAGAGCGCTCAAAGCTGCCCTACCCGCGGCCCAACGATCTGGCCTTGCGGCGGCAAGAAAGCGCAAAGAGAAGGGCAACCATTGCGGTAATGCCGACACCGGCAGAGACAAACCGCCATGCGCCGAAAAAAGGCGTCGCGGCAAACCTTTAAGCGTCGCGAGCGAGGCCAGCGGAGCAATCTGCTCAATCGCAATATGGCCTGCATTGCCCCAGGACGCCGGCTTCTGCGTGTCGCAAGGATCAATCAGGGACACCGTAAAGCCTGCCATTTGCAGACTCTGGGCGATTGCAGTCCCCACCGCGCCACCACCGACTACTACCGAGCAGGGCATGGTTTTCCCAAAATCATGTTGACCCAACTATCGTATATCGTATACTCTCATAGAGTGCAATGGAGATTTGACATGGCGCCCAAGCTCAACTGGACCGGCGTATATCCGGCGGCCACCACCCAATTTGATACCTCCCTCGCGGTCGATCTGGCGGCCACGCGCAAAGGACTCGAGGCCCTGCACAAAGATGGTGTCAACGGGCTCATCCTGCTGGGCACCTGCGGCGAAAACAATTCGCTCGAACCCGACGAAAAGCGCGCGGTGTTGCAGGTCGCCTGCGATGCGGTTGGCGACAAGCTTCCGCTTGTTGCCGGCGTTTCGGAACTGACCACACCACGGGCGGTGCGTTATGCGCAGGACGCTGAAAGGATCGGGGTTTCCGGCCTCATGCTGCTGCCGGCCATGGTCTACGTGCCAACCGAGGAAGAACTCTTCGAACACTTCCGGCAGGTTGCCCAGTCCACCTCCCTGCCCATTATGCTTTACAACAACCCACCGGCCTATCGCGTCGGCATCAGCCTGTCGCTGCTCGAAAAGCTGGCACAAATTCCCAATATCGTCGCGGTCAAGGAAAGTGCGCCTGACACCCGCCGCATCACCGACATCATCAATGCCTTTGGTGAGCGCTTTACCGTCATGGCGGGACTGGATGACGTCTCCCTTGAGGCCATGATGCTCGGTGCAAAAGGCTGGGTCTCGGGACTGACAAGCGCGTTTCCCCAGGAATCGGTCGCTTTGATGGCCGCTCTTTCTGCCGGCAAATTCGAAGACGCCCGTCGCATCTATCGCTGGTTTATGCCGCTGCTGCATCTGGACGCCGAGCATGATCTCGTTCAGTCGATCAAGCTTGCCGAACAGATCATGGGGCGCGGCAGTGAGCGCGTACGCATGCCGCGACGTCCGCTGACGGGCGCCCGGCGCGCCGAGGTGACAGCGATGGTCGAAAAGGCTGCCAAAACCCGCCCTAGCCTATCCTTCAGCAACGCCGCGTAGGCTTTCATGCGCAGCACCTTCTTCTGCATAGACGGTCACACAGCGGGCAATCCGGTCCGTCTCGTGGTTGGCGGCGCCCCACTGCTGCGCGGCGCCAGCATGGGCGAACGGCGGCAGGACTTCCTGCAACGCTTTGACTGGATCCGCAACGGATTGTGTTTCGAACCGCGCGGCCACGACATGATGTCGGGAGGATTTCTTTATCCGCCGACCAGAAGCGACACCGATATCGGCATTTTGTTCATCGAAACCAGCGGATGCCTGCCGATGTGCGGTCATGGCACTATCGGCATGGTGACGTTCGGACTGGAACACGGGCTCATCAAGCCGCGCGAGGAAGGGCACCTGAAAATCGAAGTTCCCGCGGGCCTGATTGACGTCGAATACGCCCTCACGGCCGGCAAGGTTGAATGGGTTCGGATCCGCAACGTTCCTGCCTATGTCGCAGCAACCGACATCCGGATCGACGTGCCCGATTTCGGCCCGCTGAAGGTTGATGTATCCTATGGTGGCAATTACTACGCCATCGTCGAGCCTCAGGGCCCCTATAGCGGCCTTGACGATCTCGGCGCAGAGCGGATCAAGGAGCTGAGCCGCAAGGTGCGCAGCCAGATTCAAGCAGTGTTCGAGCCCGTGCATCCCCTGGACGAACGCATCCGTGGCGTCAGTCATGTGCTGTGGGCGGATCGGCCGCGCAGCGAAGGGGCGGATGGACGCAACGCGGTCTTCTATGGCAATGGCGCCATCGATCGCAGCCCCTGTGGCACCGGCACCTCGGCACGCCTCGCCCATCTGGTTTTCACGGGGCGGCTGAAAAAGGGGGACAGTTTTGTTCACGAAAGCTACATCGGCAGCCGCTTTATTGGCCGCGTCGAGGATTTGACCGAGCTGGGCGGCAAGCCTGCCATCATCCCTTCGATCCAGGGAACCGCCTATACCACGGGGTTCAATACGATCTGGATCGAGCCAAACGAGCCCTTCCCCCAAGGCTTTTCGGTGGTGTGAGGAGCCATGAGCCTTACCATCCGTACCGTGCCTGATCAGCTTGCCGACGTGGTGCGTGAACGCATTCTGGCAGGCGCGCTTCAGCCTGGCGATCCGATCCGTCAGGACACGCTTGCTGCCGAACTAGGCGTCAGCAAGATCCCGCTGCGCGAAGCGCTTGCGCGTCTGGAACAGGCAGGGCTTCTCACGCTCATTCCTAACCGCGGCTTCGTGGTTCGTCCCATGAATCGGAGCGAGCTAGACGAAATCTATGCCCTAAGGCTCAAGCTTGAACCCGATGCGGTTGCCCTCGGCGCCAAATGCGCCACCGAAGCTGAGCGCGAGCGCGCCATTGCCGCACTCAGCACGTTCAAGCGCGAGGCGGCGGACCGTCGCGGCAGCGGTGGCATCCACAACCGGGCCCTCCATCTGGCGCTGATCCGCCCCAGTGGCCAGAACCTGACCAGCAATATCCTCGAACAGCTCCATGTCATGGCTGACCGCTATGTCTGCAAGCATCTCGAGCCTCTAGGACGGAACGCCCGCGCCGATCGTGAGCATGACGAGCTTGTCGAGGCCTGGCTGGCACGCGATACGGCACGCGTCAAACAGCTGATGCGCCGGCACATTGCTGGCACGCTGAAGGACCTGCATGAGCAGCTCGCAGCTCCTTCGCCGAGTAAAAATCGCGGATAGCACCAAAGGAGACGACAATGACGCATGGTGTTGGCGGCTCAAGCGCAGCCACAGAGCTTGCTGAGCTGGAACCATGGCCCAATCCGGCGCCGGCCATCGGTCGTGAGGAGTATCTGACACGCATCGAAAAAGCTCGTAGCTTGATGGCGACACTTGGCGCCGAGGCCATGATGATCGGCGCGGGCGCTAGCCTGAACTACTTTGCCGGCGTGCCGTGGGCTGCAAGTGAGCGGCTGGTCTGCATGCTTCTCCACCGACACAAGGATCCCGTTCTAGTCGCCCCCACCTTTGAACTCGGCTCGCTGATGGCAAGCCTTGCCATCGATGCCCACATCCGCACCTGGGAGGAGCACGAAAGCCCCCATGCGCTGGTCGCGGACTGGCTTAAGGAAACCTCTGTTCGCCGTCTTGCACTTGATCCAGCCCTGTCCTTTGAGATTGTTAGCCGGCTGGCCGAACAGGCCCCGAGCCTCGACACGGTCAATGGCAGCGCCGTCATCAATGGCTGTCGCAGCATAAAGTCCAAAGCTGAACTCGCGCTGATGCAGCAGGCGAAGTCCATGACCCTGGAAGTGCAGCGGCGCGCTGCCCGAATCATGCGCCCAGGCATCACCACCACGGAGGTCCGCCGTTTCATTGAAGCAGCCCATCGCGCCCTCGGCGCCGATGGCAACAGCTTCTGCAGTGTTCTGTTCGGGCGTGCCTCCGCCTACCCGCACGGTCTGCCCGGAGAAATGCGTCTCGCCGAAGACGATGTCGTTCTGATCGATACTGGCTGTCTGGTGCGCGGCTACACCTCGGACATCACAAGGAGTTATGTTTTCGGTACACCCTCCGCGCGACACCGCGAAATCTGGCAGATCGAGCATGACGCCCAGGCCGCAGCCTTTGCAGCCGTGCGCCCGGGCGTTGCCTGCGAGGCCATTGATGCGACCGCCCGCAACGTTCTGATCAAGGCGGGACTTGGACCGGACTACCGTTTACCGGGACTTCCCCATCGCACCGGTCACGGCATCGGCCTTTCCATTCATGAAGCCCCGTTCCTGGTACGCGGCGATGATACGCCACTTGCCCCCGGCATGTGCTTTTCCAACGAGCCGATGATCGTGGTTCCGGACGCGTTCGGGATCCGCCTCGAAGATCATTTCCATGTCACCGAAAACGGAGCGGCCTGGTTCACCCAGCCCTCGCCATCGATCGACCGTCCCTTTGGTTAGGGCTTAGGCCCCCTTGCCCCTGACAAGCCGGGCCCCGAAGACCGGTCCGGCCCTCATTTTGGCGACAGGTTGGATCCGTACCGTGATCTTCTCACGCGTCCGCGTCAGCTGCGGCGCAATCGGATAATCACAGGTAAAGAACCTGCCGGGATGAGCCCCGGAAAGACGCTGCTCTGCGATCGGCTGGCCATCGACAAAGATCTTGAAGTGGCGATCGCGCTCCTCTCCCCAGTAGGTTAATTCCAGGCTGAGAGGCCCTGGCGCAGTCTTCAGTTCAAACTGCATGAAGCCGCCGGCACGGGCATCGCGCCCTTTATGCCGGCGATAGACGACGGGGTAGGAATCCTCTGAGGAAAGTCCATGGGCGCGCTCGGACGTCGCATCACCCAAGACGATGATATCGCTCGAACGGGCATCAAGCGCCGCCTGTTGATGCCGTGCGGCCGCACGCTCCTCCTCGTGTTTTTGCCATCCAACTGGAGTGAACCGACGAAAATATGCTGCATTTCTGCGTTCATGCTGGAAGGCAAAAGCGCTGAGCTGGAGCGGTTCGGAATGATTTATCGCGGTGGCACGAAACGTACCATCGGCCTGCTTCCTCACCTGGGCAAGGACATCCTCCCCGACGAAAGCCGGGGCCTGCCCATGCCAGGGCACCGCAGACGGCCCCAGATCGGCTGAAAGAACGAGTGGCCCCAGCAGCATCGCCAGCGTATCCGGATCATCCCTGGTTGCTTCAAGCCGCAAGCTTCGCGGCAGCTCAAGGCTGATCACGTCCCCGCCCTCCCAGTGTCGCGCTAGCCGGACATAGCCATCCATCATTGTAGCAGGCTGAGCCTGGCCATTGATTTTCACCTTTGGTTCAGTGCACCACCCAGGTACCCTCAGCCATAGCGTCAGTTCCTCAGGCGCTTGGCTTTCAACGAACCTGATCTCAACGTCTTCCGCAAATGGATAGCCGGTGGTCATTTCAATACGGGTTTGCTGCGCCACCCAGGAGAGAGTTGAGGGGATGTAAAGGTTGACATAGAGATTATTGGACCTGCGCCAATAGATGGATTCGCCATGCTTGGCGTGGCTCTCCATTCCGGTGCCGACACAGCACCAGAAATCGTCGAACGGTGTTGAATAGTGGCGGTAGCTGCCCGACATCAGCGGCGTCATATAGGCGAACATTCCACTTTTCGGGTTCTGTTGCGCCAGGATGTGATTGAGGTGCGTGCGTTCAAAATAGTCAAAGTACGCCGCATGCGGCGTGCGCGCATAAAGGTGACGGGTCAGCTTCAGCATATTGTAGCTTGAGCAGGTCTCGCAGGTCTGCTCAGTAATGTGCGTGGAAATCGTCATCGGCGCCTGGAAATATTCGCGATCACCATTACCGCCGATCACATAACTGTAGCGTTCGACCACATCCTGCCAGAAGAACGCCGAGGCGATGCCATAGCCGGACTTGCGGCTGACTTCATAAAGTCGCGCAAGCCCCACGAGCTTGGGGATGTTGGTGTTGGAATGCCTATAGGCGAGATCATCGCGACGCTGCGTCAGGGGATCAAGGACGTTGTTGTCATAGATCGTTTCGGCCATATGCAGCCAGCGGCCATTACCGGTACGGGCATAGAGTTCCGCGAAAGACTCGTTGAGTCCTCCATATTCGCAGAGAAGCACCTCCTGAACCTGGGAATTGCTGAGAGGCGCAAAGACCCCGTCGAAATACCCTGCCAGCCTTTCCGCGACCAAGAGCGCGCCTTTTGCATGGCAGTAGCGATCCGCGTCAAGCAGCCCGGCAAACAGCTTGTGAATGGTATAAAGCGGTGACCAGGCTCCGTTCAGGGAGAACGGCGTCGCATCAATCTCTCCCGCCCGGACCTCCTCGAATACCACCTTGCCGGGATCGATCCGCCCACCTTTCTTGCGCCATAGCCCTCCCACATAGCCATCGCGATACTGCGCCTGACAGAGCGCGAGTTCTTCGACAATATAGAAAACCTTTTGACGACACTCCGCGTCTCCGGTCTGGGCAAACATGTGCGCACAGGCGCTGAGATAATGACCCAGCGTGTGCCCTGCAATACTCTCGCTCTCCCAACCCCCATAGACAGCACCTTTGGGCGCAAGACCTGCCTGGGCACGAAAATTATGCAAAAGGCGGTCCGGTTCCAGGCGATGTAAGTACGACAGATTTGCCTGCATCGCATTAAAGTAAGGCGACGGCAGAAGACGCACCGCCTCCAGCGGAAAACTTTCCAGCGGTAACGGTGGGAACATCTGAGATGGTGTCCGCGCCATGACGCGCTGACCCAGGCCCGCGACGCCAATCACGGCGGGCGCCGCGCTAAGAAGCAGTGCACGGCGCGACACGCGACTAGCGGCGGAGCACAACATTGACCCAATCCCCCATTTGGAGAGCGAAGGGGAGCAGCAGCCGACGCGCACGTCAACCAGTGTCACGACTTTGTGCATGCCCGCTACTAACGCGGGCGCCAGGTTGAACCTTGTACCAGCATAGCCGTCCGCGCGTTGCTCATTGCGGCGTCCGTGCCAGCGGCACGATCACCGTCGCGGGCATGCCCAGGCGCAGATCGTCTTGCGGGTCCCTTACGAAGACCCGAACCTCGTAGACGAGGCTGGTGCGCAATTGGGCGGTCTCCACGGATTTTGGCGTGAACTCGGCTTGTGGTGAAATAAAGCCTACCCAGCCGGTGAAACGATGCGCGGGTAGTCCATCCACCTCAACCCACGCCTTTTGCCCCGGATGAATCAGGGGAAGATCAACTTCATCGACATACACCCGCACCCATTTGGGATTGGTAATCGCAAGAGATAGCACCGGGGTTTGTGGCGAGGCCATATCACCCGGTTCCAGTAGACGCGTACGCACGATAGCCGCCATTGGCGCCACGAGTACGGCATCCGCAAGCTGCGCCTTAAGCAGCTTCAACTGGGCGGCATCTGCGTCCACCCGGGCTTTGGCGACCGCCTCTGCAGCCCTGGCGTTATCAAGATCTTGCGCGCTAATGGCATTGCCATGAGAGGTGCGCCACAAGCTCACAGCTCGACGCAACTGGATCGCGACATTTGCGGCATTGGCCTTGTCCAGCTCCAGTGTTGCTGCCGCGACCTGGACCTGGGGGGCGAGACGATTCGTATCTAATCTCGCAAGCACCTCGCCACGATGAACATGATCACCTTCCTGTACTGTGATCACTTCAATACGCTGGCTGTTGTTGAATGCGAGATCGACTTGGCGCAGGTCAACATTACCGTAAAGCGTCAAAGCGTCACGAGGAAGAGGCGTGCGCAGATGCTGCCAGCCAAACCAGGCAGCCACGCAAAGTGCCACGACGAGAAGAAGGACAATTGGACGTTTCATGTCTGAATGCCGGCCGCTCCCATGGCAGGATAGCGGTACCACCCTCACGGCAATTGACCTGAATCAGCCACGGTCCAAAAGCTTGACCTCCATCAACACGCGAACCTGGTCGGTGTGGAACGAGAACGGCATAAATTCCACGGGGCACCTCACGACATGACACCGTTATTAATTCACGGCTGGATCGCGAGCTCATGATATCGCCTAGCGGGGAGAGACAGAATCGCATCGGACATGCCCAACCGGGGACGGGAGGCCGCCGCCACCAACACCCTGCGCGGTCATGCCGGTTACATTATCAGGTCCACATCAGCCTCTGAGGCAACTCATGCCACTCGAACTCACCTTCCTCGGTGGAGCTGGAACGGTTACCGGCTCCAAATATCTGCTGCGCGATACACACACCAATCTTCTTGTCGACTGCGGCCTGTTTCAGGGCCTCAAGCAATTGCGACTAAAGAATTGGGCACGTTTTCCCATACCGCCTTCCGATATCGCCGCTGTGCTGATAACTCATGCCCACATCGATCATTCGGGCTATCTGCCATTGCTTGTACGCCACGGATTCAGAGGACCAATCTTCTGCAGTGAGGCAACGGCGGATTTATGTGGCATCATGCTTCCAGATGCCGCCCATCTACAGGAGAAAGATGCCGAGTTTGCCAACCATCGCGGCTTCTCAAAGCATAAACCCGCCTTGCCGCTTTATACCGTTGACGATGCCCTGCGTACGCTGACGCTCCTGAAGCCTGTCGCTTTTGATTCGCCATGGCAGGTCACCGGCGGCGCACGTGCACGGTACCGACGCGCAGGTCACATCCTGGGCGCCGCATCGCTGGAGTTATCGTGGCACGACCACCGCATCGTATTTTCCGGTGACATCGGACGCTATGATGACCCACTTCTGCCCGACCCTCAGACGCCGGAAAGTACCGATACGCTACTGATCGAGTCCACCTATGGTGACCGACTCCATGGCAGTGAAGACATTGGAGCTGAGTTTGCCGCGATCATCGGACGAACCATGGCGCGCGGTGGCACACTGATCATACCGGCTTTTGCGGTTGGTCGCGCCCAGCTTCTACTCTACCACCTGTGGCGTCTGAAGAGCTCTGGCCGGGTTGCGCGCGAACTGCCGATATACATGGACAGTCCGATGGCAATCGATGCAAGTGACATTTTCCGCGCCCATCCCCAGGATCACAAACTCAACGAGGCGGACACCCGTGCTGTGTTCGCGCTTGCACACTATGTCCGCGAACCGGAGAAGTCCAAGGCACTTACCGCGGACACCTCACCCAAAATTATTCTCTCGGCGAGCGGCATGGCAAGCGGTGGGCGCGTCCTGCACCATCTCAAGCACTACGCGCCGGATCCGCGCAATGCCATCCTCTTTGCCGGATTTCAGGCCGCCGGTACCCGCGGCGCAGCGCTGATCGCCGGGCGACGCGAGATCAAGATATTTGGCGACTATGTGCCGGTACGCGCTGACGTGCATAATATGCATACCTTTTCGGCCCATGCCGACCAGAATGAGCTGATGCGCTGGCTAAAGGCAATGAAGGCGGCCCCGCGTCAGACCTATATCGTTCACGGCGAGCCCAGTGCTGCGGATGGGCTTCGCCATCGCATCGAAGAAGACCTGGGCTGGACCTGCACTGTCGCTGAAGAACGAAATACCGTGGAGCTTACATGAATACCACTGCAGGCAGACATCGCCTCAAGGCCCGCAGGCTCGGCCTCGATACGCACGCAGAAGCCGTGATCTTTCTCGACCGTGACAGCCCAGTGTGCCGCGCGGAAGGATTTGCGGCCCATGGCCGGGTCTTGCTGACAGCAGGTGATCGCTTCGTCATTGCTACGCTGTACAAAACTATTGGCGGGCTGGTAGCTGCAGGCGAGGCAGCCCTGTCCGAAACCGCCTGGCAGCGTCTCGCGTTGCATGACGGCGCTGAGGTGGAGATCTCCCATCCCGATCCGTTGGCGTCCATGAGCCTTGTGCGGGCCCGGGTGTATGGACACGCACTGGCGAGCAACTCTTTCGACGCCATCGTCCGCGATATCGCCGAGGGGCGTTATTCGAACCTCGAAATCGCGGCTTTTCTGACCGCATGCGCCGCCAAGCCGCTTTCCAGTGACGAAGTTCTCTCCTTGACCCGGGCCATGGTTGGCGCGGGCGACCGGCTCGCCTGGGATCGTGACATCGTCGTCGACAAGCATTCGGTCGGGGGCCTTCCAGGCAATCGTACCACCCCGCTTGTGGTCAGCATCGTGACCGCACTGGGGCTGACCATGCCCAAGACCTCTTCGCGGGCCATTACCTCTCCTGCTGGCACTGCCGACACCATGGAAGTGCTGGCGCCGGTCGCGCTCGATCCGCAAACCATACACCGTGTGGTGGAACAGGAAGGTGGCTGCATCGCGTGGGGTGGCGCGGTACGCCTCAGCCCTGCCGACGACATTCTGATCCGTATCGAGCGCGCGCTCGATATTGACACAGAGGGCCAGATGATAGCCTCAGTGCTATCAAAGAAAATTGCCGCGGGCGCCACTCATCTGGTCCTCGACATGCCAGTTGGACCAACAGCCAAGGTACGTTCGCAGGCAGCCGCAGACGCTCTATCCCGCGGCCTCATCCATGTTGCGGAGGCCTTCGGCATCAAGGCGCATGTGCTCCTCGGCGACGGGAGCCAGCCGATTGGGCGTGGTATCGGTCCGGTGCTCGAAGCCCGCGACATCCTCGCCGTGCTCCAGAACAAGCCGGACGCACCTGGCGACCTGCGCCATCGTGCGGCGGAGCTCGCGGGAGTACTGCTTGAGCTCTCGGGACGTGCAGGCGTTGGCCAAGGGCTTACGCTCGCCATGGCAACACTTGCTGATGGTAGTGCCTGGAACAAATTTCAGCGGATCTGCCTTGCCCAGGGAGGCATGCGTGAACCGAAAATTGCCAGCTACCGCAAGGAGATCCCCGCCCATGCAAGTGGTCAGCTGACCAGCATCGATAATCGCAAACTCGCAAAACTCGCCAAGCTTGCGGGAGCCCCGGAAGCGAAGGCGGCAGGTCTCGAACTCCACCACCGGCTTGTGGATGAGGTGCACGCCGGCGAGCCTCTGTGCACCCTCTATGCTGAGGCACCGGGCGAACTTGCCTATGCCTTGAACTATGCTGAAGCCCAGAAAGACATATTCGGAATCACCGCATGAGCAATCTCCTGATCCCGATGCCCGGAAATTCAGCACTGGCCGAGGAACTTCGGTCGTGCTTTCCCTGTCAGATCGTAACGCCCCAGCTGCATCGATTTCCGGACGATGAAGTGCGGGTGACACTGCTTGGTGATTTTGCCGGATGCGATGTTCAGGTCCTGTGCAGTCTTGACCGGCCTGATGATAAAATGCTGCCCATTGTCTTTATTGCGGAATTGGCACGGGAGCTGGGGGCAAGACGTGTCGGTCTGATTGCACCTTATCTAGCCTACATGCGCCAGGACATCCGTTTTAATCCGGGTGAAGCCATCAGTTCGCGTCCATTTGCGCGTCTTCTATCGCAAAATTTTGACTGGATTCTGACCGTAGATCCTCACCTGCACCGTTATAAATCGCTTTGTGAAATCTATTCTATCCGAACCCGAGTGGTACATGCAGCACCGGCATTGGCACGATGGATTAGTGCCAATGTCCCCACCCCGGTTCTGGTCGGTCCGGATGGTGAGAGTGCGCAGTGGGTGAGCGAAGTTGCCGACGATTGCGCAGCGCCCTACACGGTGATGCGCAAAGTTCGTCATGGTGATCGCACCGTTGATGTCGAATTTGCCGATGAACACAAGCTCACTGGACGCACCCCGGTGCTTGTCGATGATATCATCTCCAGCGGTCAGACGATGCTGTCAGCGATCAAGGCTCTCGGCTGGAGAAGCTCCGTTGCGCCCATATGTCTTGCTGTTCACGGCGTATTCGCCGCGAATGCCTATGAGGAACTCTTGCGCAGCGGTGCCAGTGTTCTGTCAACAAACACAATCTACCACCCCTCCAACGCTGTCTCGCTTGCCTCGCAGATCGCGGTCGCACTCGAGCTTTTCCAATCCAGCCTCTGAACACGCACATCCCTCAGCTTGATTGCGTGATAGATGAGCAACTCTAGCGCCCTGATGTCTGCATCAGATCGCGTGTCCTTATTCCCGAAATTCTGTTTTTGCACCCCGCACGCGAGCCTCGGGGCATGGACCCCGCTGGTTCCACTATGGCCCCAACCGTGGCACCCGACAGCATCAGATCACATGGAACTGTTAGCATCTGACGGGACCAACGAAGTCCTGTAATGGTGAGTTGCCGCCATTGTGCCGATCAGCAGGGATACTCTGGGACGTAGCGATGGCGCCCCAAAGAGGGCCACTTTAAGCACTTCGATTCAACGCGATACTAGAAAGTTGGGCCTTTTTTTAATTCCCTGATTTCACTATGCATTTTGTCAAAAGGTCTCACCGCTAAGCGCAATGGCTTGCGCGGATCGGTGGCCATCGCGTCGTAATGGGCCGAGGGAAGCAGGCGTACCGCCTCAAGTGTAAAATTCTAGACGAGCACAGGGGCTTACGGCTGCCCAGCGGCGCCGCGGTCAACCGTGCTCACGCATTGTGTAGGAGGGCCGCACAGCCAGGTTGCATAGCCACCGAACGGGATCCGGCAACATCACGCTGTCAGGCCGGGGATCTCGTCGTCAAACCTTTGGCCTTAACTTATGGCAGCGCCACACGCCGGCAACTGGCCGCAAGCGTGGCACCACCCCGCTTCAGCTTCAGATCAAGGACTGCGCCAGGAGGACCGGAAAGGGTCTCGAGCAGGCGGGCTAGCGTTGCACCATCCAGCCTGACACCGCCCGCCGCGATTAACCGGTCTCCGATCTGCAGTCCATGACACTGCGCGCCCGCAAAGGCGATGCGGTACGAGCGACCAGCCGGCTCGAACGTGAGCGGTGGGTAGCCCATGCGCGGAACCTCCAGCCGGTACGCGCCCTTGATACGGATCTGGCCGTTCGGAAAATCAACCGTGACGGTGTAGTTGCGCCATACATTGTCGCCCAGCGAACCTACGACCCTGGTTCCCAGCATTCGGCTCATAAAGCCGCGGTAGGTCGCGCCAGGCCGTCCGATAACGCCTACCCCCAACAGCGTGAACGCGCCAAGACTGACCTCTCCCAGCCGCAGCATAGGAGCCCCTACTTCATCGGGCCCGATCAGCATGTCGGCAGGACCGATAGGCCCGATGCGGTGCAGCCAGGACGGATGGGCGCGTTCCAGATCCGCAAGCAGATCCTCGTCGAGCATGCTGTAGGTGGCGCCGGTGTCGAGGAGGAATCCATAACGGTGCCCAGCGATCACGGCCTCGACTACCGGCATGCCCACCTTCGTGACCGTTCCAGGGACGAGCCTGCCGTCTTCAGCCGCCCCTCGCTCCGAAAGGCGAAAACGGCGGCCTGCAAAATCCAGGGTCACCACATACTGACGCAGTGCCCGCACCGGAATCACGCCATCGGCATCGGTCCCCTGCAGACCACCGGCACGGCGCTCCGCGACATAGCCAGCAACCCCAGCCACCGAGACCGGCGCGCCGCCGAGAAAGAACTTTGGCAGTTGGATAGGCATCAGCGTGACCCCACCGTCCTTGATCGCAGGGCCGGCTGGGACCAGTTTGGCGCGTTGGGCGAAACCCTTGCTGACCACCAGCGCCCCTCCGCCAGTGTCCAGATAGAAATGGCCCCGCACGGGCCTTCCGCCGGCCCCGAGTACCCTTACATCGATATAGGGACGATTGTTCTCGAGGCGAAGCGGCACAGCGATCGTCTTGGAAAACGTAGGTGTAGCGGCCAGTGCGCAGGCCACCGCCACGAGCAGGGCGGCTGCAGACCGTTGTACGCGGCGCCTCACGCGAGCACCGACGCTGCTGCGAGCATCAGCACGCAGCCACTTCCAAGTCCGGTCCACACCGTGCGCCACGGCTCGGCAAGGCGCAGCCCGAGCGCACAGATGGCGATCATGCCTGCAGCCACAAACAGGAAGGCAGGCTGCGTATAGACAGTGGCAATGACTTCGGCGACGACGGTGACACTGTTGATCTGCCAGTGGGCATCCTGGAAAGGCGCAGGCGGAGCCATCGCACGGGCGTGCAGCAAGGCGAGCGCGACCGCAACCGCCGCGATGACACTGACCGCAAGCATTAGAGGACGCCAGTGGTTCCGCAGTCCCAAACTGCCTGCGATCGCCCAGCCAAAGCCGGGACCGATCAGGGCCCCGATATATTGGTCCATTGGATGCTCCCCATTGCCGCCCGGGAACTAAGGCAGTGTCGCCAAATTACCACGTCAGCTTTCTCTGGGCTTGATGGTGTAATTGCATTCGCCATGGAATGGGTCACGCGCGATGTTGAGGTCGGCCATTTCGGCATCGGATATTTTGATGCCGGTAGAATAGCGATTTCCGTCGAGCGCGCATCGTACGGTGAAAATTGAACAACTTTTTCCATACAGCGCTTTCAAGATAGCCGGTGCGGTCGTTCGGCAGCACGTCTTCGTCAATGTCCTCCAGAAATTCTTGGAAGAGATTGTAGAGGATGAGGAAGTAGATGCGCTCTGGTGAGTTCTCTTCATAGACCGACTCGATGTGCTGGCAAATTGTATCGGTAACGTCTTGCACCTTATCCGCGTCCGCCCAAATCTGGTCGAAAAGCTCCAGATAGGCCGATGTGTGTGCGGTATCGTCGAAGCGGTTCACCATATTGGAAACCGCGTTGCCCTTTTGGTAGCCCAAGTCCACGGCGGTAAAGCCGTTCACCGGCATGTATGTTACCGAAGTGTCCTTGCCAGCGACGCAGGCAAATTGTTGCATCGGCGCTTTGGTCGGGTTGGACCGGAAAGCAGCCTTTTTGCGAATCCATTCCGCGCATTCCCGTGCGACGGCGCGTTGGGTCAGTTTGTTGCGAAGCTGGATTTCAAACTCGGAGCCATAGATGTTCTTCTTACGCTCGGCCTTGGGGATAAAAAATTCCCGGCGCTCGCGCTTAACCTGACCCACCGCGCTTTCTGGGATAAAGGTGGGTGAGGTAAAGATGAAGTCCAGGTCTTCAATGTCGGTCAACTCCACCTTGAGGGCGTCAAACGCAAATATCGAAAATGTGGAAGCAGCCACCTTGAGGCGCGCGCCTTTCTTCAGGGAGTCCTTCAAGTCGTCGCCCAACAGGCGATGGATGTTATCGATGATCCTCATGCTGCCTTCTCCACCGGCAGATAATATCGCGTGTGCCGCCGCTCGCCCGTACGGGTAAGCGCCCCTTTCTCGACAAGGTCTTGCAGATCACGCGTAGCCGTAGCGCACGAAGTTCTGGCGATTGAGATGTAGTTCTCCGCCGAGAGACCACCCTTGAAGCCGTCGATACCTTCCTTGAACATGCGGGCGATGACCCTGGCTTGGCGTTCGTTGAGCTGATCGCGCAACCGTTCATAGAACTTCGCCTTGGCGACATAGAAGTCCACTCGTTTGATAGTGTTGCTCTGGGCCGCAAGCACCGTGCTGGCGAAGTATTGGAGCCAGTCGGTGATATCCATATCTTGGTTATTGCGCTCCAGCGCGGCGTAATAGTCTTTGCGCTTGCGCTCGATGGTGTAGGCGAGCGCGATCAGGGTCGGGTGGCCGAGGTTTTGCGCGAGGCTCTTCTCGGCAATGGCCCGGCCGATACGTCCGTTCCCGTCTTCAAACGGGTGGATACAAACGAAGTACAAATGCGCGATGCCGGCGCGCGTGAGCGCCGGAAGAGCGCGGGCGCCTTTCGACGCGGTTTCGTTGAACCACGACACAAAGTGCTTCATTTCGTCGGGAACGGTCTTCGACGGCGGTGCTTCGAAATGCACTGTGCGCGTGTCAATGGGACCGGTGACGATCTGCATTGGATCATCATGCGTACGATAGCCGCCGATGGTCGTGATTGAGGTGTTGGCAGCCATGAGCATTTGATGCCATGCGAACATCGTTTCATCCGCGCGCAATGCATCGAAATTTTCATAGAGATCGATCATCATCTTCGCGATACCGCGCTCGGCGGGCGGGATGTTCGGTTGCTCCGGCCCGAGACCGAGTTGGTGGCGCAGCGAGGATTGGACGCTATCGCGGTTGAGGATTTCGCCCTCGATCTGGGAGGTTTTAACTGCCTCCTCAGTGATGAGTTCGATCCGCAGGACTTCCTGGTCATCGCTCCCCACATGGCGGAAGGCGCCCACGAACTCCCCAGACTGGTGTAAGAACTGCTGCTCCAAAGGCTCCAAAGCCTTTGAATCGTATGAGAAATTTGGCCAATCGGCCTGCTGCCAGTTCCAAGTCATGAGTTATTGAATCGCCATCTATAGCTCATCGTATAGCCAAAATATGAGCTATAGGAACATTTTCTATGACTCAGGCCGATAGTGCCATTTCACGGACGGGCAGACGACTCGCTGTAGGCTGGCAATTCGGCTCAAAAACAACTTAGGCGTTGCGGGCCTTGCGCAAATTGGATGGTGCAACCCGGCATGATCCGGGACAGATCGGCCCAGCGCGCCCGGCGATGTATCATGGCGCCGCAATGTTCGCAGATTGCACGAAGGTTGCCGCTGGCCGGTGTGATGGGCACATAGTCCACCATGCCCAGCGCAGGCGAGCGCGGCTCGCGGCACCGGAAGCAATACAGCGTTCCGGGCTGGCAGGGGCGCTTGCGGCTGGCGTTGCGCTTGACCAGGAATGCGCGGACAGTTTCACCTTGGAACAGCGCAGGGCGGCTGTGATCGATGGGAGCCAATCCGATGGCCTGCCAGTGGCGCACGGTGTTTTTGTGCACGCCACAACGGGCCGCCAGCTCCTGCACGCTGTAGCTGCGATTCGCCTTCACGCGATAGGGATTGGTCCGGCGCCCGGACATCGCCCCTACTCCGGCCCCTTGACCAACCGCCGAAGCGATTCCGCCTTGACCAACGTGCGGCGGCCCAACTTGATCGTTTCAAGCCTGCCTTCGCGGATCAGGGCATAGATTGATGTGCGGCCCAGGCTAAGCGCCTTGGCGGTGTCGTTGATGGAAAGGGCTATCGGCTCCATTGAGCGCCTCCGTCTGTTGATGAACACAGACTGGGCGGCGGCGGGGACATAAAATAGCCGGGCGGGTTAGAAAAAACCTTGCTTATACAGAGACTTGAACTAACCTACCCCTTGGTTCGCCCGCAACCCTTACCAAGGGGATGGTTCGCGCAGCCATAGGGTTGGCTTCGGATGAACCAGGGGGATGGTTTGCGCTCAACCTAGAACAGGGACATACGCAGCCAGCCCGCTAAAACGGGTATTCACCTTCTGGGTAAGCAGAAAAAACGTCTTCCTCTCTTAATTGGGATGGCAAGTGGATTAATGCCTGCGAAATGGATTGCTCTTCCGATGAATGTGTTGGCGTGGCTCCACCTTCCGGCTTCCAATTCGCCACCTTACAAATCTCGTCGATTCCCGTCTGGTTCGGCACCCCCTCCCTGTTCAGTAGGCCAAGAGAGGCCGCATTTTCTGTCAGCCATTTCTTTAGCGCCTGCTTCGGTGACTTGCCTATCAGAAGGGCAGGGTCAGACGTTACGGCGGACCACGCCTTGTTTGCCGCGTCCAGTTTTTTGGAGAAATACGGGCTGCCGGTGACTACCTTTCTTGAGATTTCAAATTCCGGTCGGTGAAAATAATCAGAGGTCACTCCACGTTTTTTCAAAAAACTGTCCAGCTCCAGCGCAGAAACAAGGGTCCGATAAATGTCAAGATGTTCTGTTCCATCGAAGGCATCCCTCTCATACACAACATCTACGGTATACCCTGTTCACGTCACGACCCGAAAAGTCTTTGGGTTGATGACCCGGAAGTTGTCGCTGACCGAATCGCAAAGCTCGTGCCAATTACGGGGAACTTTCTCGCGCAGGAACTGCAGCATCGCGTTGCAGAAGTCTGAGTATGTCTCATGGCATCTGTTGTGGGTGATGTGCTTGTGCATCACCCCCCAAAGCCTTTCGATTGGGTTCAGATGCGGGCAATAGGTTGGAATAAAGTGGAGCCGGATCCGGCAGCCTGGCTTTGCCAGCCAGGCCTGCACCAGCTTGGCATGATGGTATCGTGCATTATCCAGGAATAGATGGATCACACGCTTGCTTGGATACAGTATCAGCAGAGCAATCATCAGTTTGATCGTGCTGTCTGCATCAACGGTCTCCACCTCCAGCATCCGGGTATGGCCAGTCTCAAGGTTGATCGCACCATGGATGTTTAGGCGCTGCCGCCCACTGGTCTGTGCCACCGCAATTGGTGTTTCCTTCAGCGCCCAGCATCCCGCCGGCCGCACCGCGTGCGTCGGATGCACAGCATCGCCAAACAGGACCACTTCATCGCCGCCCAGATGGTTCAGCAGCGCCTCATAGGCCTTGATGAAGTCCTCC
>JBMFWV010000046.1:0-26297 GCA_049964915.1 Rhizomicrobium sp. | reverse complement strand
TCACCAACGGGCACATGGGTGGCCTTGTAGACGAGGATGTCCGCGGCCATGAGCACCGGATAGGTGTAAAGTCCGACGCTGGCCCGCTCCTTGTGCTTGCCGGTCTTTTCCTTGAACTGGGTCATACGGTCGAGCCAGCCCAGACGGGCGACGCAGCTCAGGATCCAGCTCAGCTCGCTGTGTTCGGGAACGCGGGCCTGGTTGAACACCGGGCTTTTGTCCGGATCGATGCCAGCGGCGATATAGGCGGCTGCAACTTCGCGGGTGGCATGACGGAGCGCCTCCGCCTTGCCATAGCCGGAGTCCTGGGTGATCGCGTGCAGATCCACGACGCAATATAGGCATTCCATGCGCTCCTGCAGGGCAACCCAGTTCTTCAGCGCGCCCAGATAGTTGCCGAGGTGCAGGGTGTTGGTCGGCTGCATGCCGGAAAGAACGCGCTCGAAGCTCATGTTCTGGGGCCTTGGTAATGCGGGCGCCTTATGCCTGAATCCCGCCCCTTACATCAAGCAGCCGCGCTCTTCTCCTCGCCCTCCAGTGCTTTGAGAAGGCGCTCGCGCACGCTCGCGATGCGTCCGCGATGAAAGATCTTGTGGCCAAACCCGTCGCGGACATAGAAGACGTCGATGGCCCGTTCACCATAGGTCGCCACCCGTGCTGCGGAAATCGACAGGCCGGATTTGAAGAGGCTGTTGGTGACGTCGTAAAGCAATCCTGGCCGGTCGAGACCTTCGACTTCGATCACCGTGGCGGTCGCTGAGGCCTCATTGTCGAAATTCACGCGGGGGCGCACGTCGAAGGCCGAGGTCCGGGCCGGCAATTTGCGCTTGGCAAGGGCGCGGCCGAGGCGCATTTCGCCCGCCAGCGTCTTGGCAATGGTGTCGCGCAGGCGTGTAGCGCGGGCGCCCTCGCCGAAGGGCGTGCCATCCTGCTCCTGAACCGAGAAGACATCGAGGGCAAAGCCATCGGAGGTCGTATAGGCCTTGGCATCGGCAATCGAGCCACCGCACAGGGCAATGGCGCCTGCCAGCTGGGCGAAGAGGCCTGGGTGATCGGGCGTATAGACCACAACGTCGCTGATGGCGCGAAAGCTGTCGCTCTGCACAGAAATGGCAAGGAGCTCCTGGTTGGAATCAGCCGCCGCCATCAGCCGAGCATGGCGCTCGAGCGTGTCCGGATCGAAGGCGAGCCAGTAAGGATCATAATGTCGCGTGATGGCATGATCGCGGATCTGCGGTGCAAGATCCGCCAGTCGCTCTGCCAGTTCGGCCTTGGCGGCGGCAATGCGCGCCGGCCGTCCGCGTGCAGTTTCGGCACCGGACATCGCCGTCTCAGCCTCATAATAGAGGTCCCGTAACAGTTGCCCTTTCCAACCATTGAAGACGCCAGGTCCTACGGCACGGATATCCGCAACCGTCAGCACCAGAAGCAGTCGCAGTCGTTCTGGGGTCTGCACGGTCTGGACGAAGTCACGCACGGTCTTGGGGTCAGAGATGTCGCGACGCTGGGCGACGTCGGCCATCACCAGATGATGCTCTACCAGCCAGGCCACGTCCTCGGTTTCCGGAACGCTGAGGCCCCAGCGCGGGCACAGGCGGCGTGCGATCGCTGCGCCCTCAGCGGAATGGTCTCCCTCAAGGCCCTTGGCAATGTCGTGCAGCAGCGTTGCGCAATAGAGCGTGCTGCGCGACTTGATGCGCTTGATCAGATCCGAGGACAGGGGATGATCAGCGCGCAGTTCACCGCGTTCGATTGCCGCCAGATTGCCAACCGCCCGGATCAGGTGCTCGTCCACCGTGTAATGGTGATACATATTGAACTGCATCAGCGCCACGACGCGGCCAAAGTCGGGCACGAAACTGCCAAACACCCCCGACTCATTCAGTCGTCGCAAGGCGCCCTCGGGGTCGCGTTTCGAGGTCAGGATCTCCACAAACAGACGGTTGGCCTCAGGATCTTGGCGCTGCTTGTCGCTAATCAGGTGCAGTGAACGGGTCACCGCCCTGAGGGCATGGGGGTGGACGTCAACCCCCTTGGCGTCGGCGAGATGGAAGATGCGCAGGAGATTGACCGGATCGCGCACAAACGCATCGGGCCGCACGTTGAGCCGGCCATTCTCGACATAGAAATCCTCGCTGCCAGTGCGTGGCTTGAGGAAGCCTGGCAGCATGCGGGCGAGTTTGGGGCGGTATTTGCGGTTCTGCTCTTCCAGTGCGGCACAGAAGATGCGTGTCAGGTCGCCGACCTCCTTGGCGACGAGGAAGTAGGCACGCATGAAAGCTTCGACAGCACGCTGCTGATCGGCATCATCGAAGCCGAGGCGTCGAGCCAGTTCTGGCTGGATACCGAAGCTCAGGCGTTCCTCGGCGCGCCCGGCGAGATAATGTAGCTGAACCCGCACGTCCCAGAGAAAGGCTTCTGCAGTCTGGAACAGCTCGTATTCTTCTGCCGTGAGGACGTTGTGCTGGACCAGGTCAGCAGTGTTGGCAACACGGTAGACGTATTTGCCGATCCAGAAGAGGGTTTGCAGGTCTCTCAAACCGCCCTTGCCCTCCTTGATATTGGGCTCCACGAGATAACGGCTTTCTCCCTGACGGGAATGACGCGCATCGCGTTCGGCGAGCTTGGCTTCGACAAAATCCTGGCCGTTGCCAATCGCCACCTCGTTCCAGAAGCGGGTGCGCAGTTCCTCGCAGAGTTCGGCATTGCCCCACAGAAAGCGCGCTTCCAGCAGAGAAGTGCGTATGGTGATGTCCTGACGGGCCAGGCGGACGCATTCGGCGAGCGAGCGTGTGGCATGACCGACCTTGAGGCCGAGATCCCAGAGCATGTAGAGGATAAACTCGATGACGCTTTCGCCCCAGGCTGTCTGCTTGAAAGGTCGTACGAACAAAAGGTCGATGTCCGAGCCTGGTGCCAGGAGCCCGCGGCCGTAGCCGCCAGTAGCAACCACGGCGATGCGCTCGGCCATGGTGGGATTTTGCGCGTAGTAGAAATGTTTGGTCGCAAAATCGTAGATCACCTGAATGATCTCATCCTGCAGATGCGACAGCAGGCGGGCCGCTTCGAGACCCTTGATCTGCCGGGTTTCACAGGCCTGACGCACGTGTTCCCGGGCCAGCTGAAAGCGATCCTTGATGAGGCCAAGGGCCTCTGCGCGCAGCACCTGCTGGTCGCTTTGTCTGTGGGCAAGGGCTGTCAATTGAAGACGGAGTGCCTCGCCGTCGATCAAGCTTGACTCAGCCAAAGGGCTTGGGGTCACGGTGATTTTCCACGCTGGTCATACACGCATACAATGCTTACTGCGCCGTCAAGGCAAGGAGGCGGTCATGCGCGCCATGCGTTTTGAAGCGGTCGGCAAGCCCCTGCATCTGCAGGAGTGTCCGACGCCGGTCCCCGACACCATGCAGGTTCTGGTCAAGGTTTCGGCCTGCGCGGTCTGCCGGACCGATCTACACGTCGTCGATGGCGAGCTTGCAGAGCCCAAACTGCCATTGACCCCAGGTCATGAGATTATCGGCCATATCGCGGCCTTGGGACCTGGCGTGCAGGATTTTGCCCTCGGTGAGCGTGTCGGCATTGCCTGGCTGGGCTGGAGCTGCGGGCACTGCGATTTCTGCCGACGCGGTGAGGAAAACCTGTGTCCCTCCGCGCGCTTTACCGGCTACCAGCTTGATGGCGGCTTTGCCACGCATGTGCTGGCCGACGCGCGCTATGTTTTTGCCCTACCGGCTGGTTATTCTGATCAGGAGGCTGCGCCCCTGATGTGTGCGGGTCTGATCGGCTATCGCAGTCTGAAGATGGCCGGCAGCGGGACGCGGCTGGGGCTTTATGGCTTTGGTGCGGCCGCGCACATCGCCATCCAGGTCGCGAGGAGCCGTGGGCAGGAGGTTTATGCTTTCGTCAGGCCCGGCGATAAGGCGGCGCAGAGTTTTGCGCGCGAAATGGGAGCGGTGTGGGCTCAAGGCTCGGATGAACCTGCGCCAGTTGCTCTTGACGCAGCGATCGTGTTTGCACCGGTTGGGGCACTCGTGCCGACGGCGCTGCGCGCAGTGCGTCCGGGCGGTCGGGTGATCTGTGGCGGCATCCACATGAGCGATATTCCGGGCTTTCCCTACGCCATCTTGTGGGGTGAGCGCAGCGTGACCTCGGTTGCAAATCTGACGCGGGCGGACGCGGAGGAATTTCTGGCGCTGGCGGGACAGATCAAGATCCGCACCCACACCGTCGCCTATCGCCTTGATGAGGCCAATGCTGCGCTGGATGATCTGCGGTGTGGGCGGGTCAATGGCGCTGCGGTGTTGCTCCCCTAGGGCGCAGTCTGCGCGCGCAGCCACGCCAGGTAGTCGGGATCGCCCCCCTGCACCGCAAGGGTGAGAAAGCAGGGGGTGGTGTAGGGGTGTGCGGCGCGCGCCGCGGCAATGGCGGCATCGGCAAGGCTCTTGCGGGTCTTTATCAGAACCGCAACCTCTTCATCGCAGCTGAGCTTGCCATCCCACTCATAGACTGAGGTCATGGGGGCAGAGATGTTGGCGCAGGCTGCGAGGCGGGAGCTGACGAGATGTTCACAGACCTTGAGGGCGCTGCCCCGATCCGGAAAGGTCGAATAGACGAGCACGAATTCTGACGCCGGCATTTCCAACATCCTAAATGCGAGGCGTGAAGGAACGGCGCAGGAAGGCTCGCCTCCTGCGCCGTTCGTCGAACCGATCTGGATGTAGATCTTAGACCAGCTTCAGATTCACCGCCTTGGGGCCGCGCTTATCGGCTTCGATGTCGAAACTGACGCGCTGACCTTCATTAAGGCCACGCAGTCCGGCTGCCTGCACCGCAGTGACGTGGACAAACACGTCCTTGCCGCCGCCTTCCGGGGCGATGAAGCCGAAGCCCTTAGTGGTGTTGAAGAATTTGACCTGACCTGTGGTCGACATCGTGTACTCTCCTGAAAGAAAAGAAATTGGCCGTCCAGACACCATGTCCAAGCCGACCGTCAATTCCGCGTCTGTCTTTCAGGAAAAGCGTCGTAGTCACTCCAAGCCGTCTGTACCAACCCCTGCTTCCCGCTGGTCGGTCATTCGCTGGACGCGCATGAAACTTTCTTTTGAGGCTCGCGCGGCCTTGACCTTAAAACTATAGGGACAATTTCTGTAGTTGTCCACATGCCCGCCACACCCCCTAAGGGCAGTTGCTGGCTGGTTTGGCCAGCACCGCCGCCATGAGGCTGCCACAGTAATATCTCACGGTTACAGCAGGGAGCTGATTTGGGGGGGAAGGATCTCATGGCGCGTTTTTTGCTCGCTTCCGCGGTATGGGCCGTTTTGGCGCTTTGGGCGCTTCCGGTACAAGCCGCATCGATGCCCGTTGACGAGCCGGTGGTCCTGGCCAACGCCATCACCGCGGTTTGTGCCGGGATTGGAGAGTCGCAGGATGATCCGCGCTGGGCGGCCTATTCGGTTCGGATTGAATTTGCCAATGCGGCCAATCAGTATATTGCCGGCGTTGATCTCACGCTCAACCAGGGCCGAAAGGTTCTGGCCCATCTCAGCTGCTCCGGGGCCTGGCTCCTTTTCCAGCTTCCCAGTGGCAGGTACGAGGTATCGGCCACACGGCAGGACGCGCCCCAGGCCGCCCCGGCCAGCGCTGCCTTCACACCCCCCGCCAAGGGGCAGAAGCGGGTGGTCTTGATCTTCAAGTCCAAGTCCTAGGCGAGGGCCGGTGCCGCGTCATGTGCGTACCGGCGCTGCGGTTGCATGGGGCCGCGGTGCGCGCTGCGGCAAGTCCAGGCTTGCTGTGGACAGCGGCAACACGCCATCATTCCGTTCGGCTTAAGTTTTCTCCGAGGAGAGTCATGACCGGATCCATCGATCCCACCCGTGCGCAATTTGACGCCTTCAAGGCGCTGCCGCGCGATACGCCCATTCACATGCTCAATCTGATCCGGCTCAACAAGGAGGCCAGATATCCTGTCGGCCATCCCAATCACGGCAAAGGAATGTCCGGACTTGAGGCCTATCGTGCCTATGGACGCACCACGGCCCACATCTTCAAGCGTGTTGGCGGCCACCAGGTCTGGGTGGGCCGCCCCATGACCGTCCTGACCGGCCCTCAAGACGAACGCTGGGACATCGCCTTCATTGCCGCCTATCCCAATGCTGGGGCGTTTCTCGCTATGGTCACCGACCCTGAATATCGCGAATTCGTCAAACACCGCCAGGCCGCGGTCGAGGACAGCCGACTGATCCGCCTTGCTCCCGTAGACGCGGTTGGGGAAGGATTTGGCGAATAGGACAAGGATCACCTCGATCAGGCGAGGATCCGGGTCTCCCAACCATCATAGTCGCCGCCCGATTCCTCGGCGAGGTCGTAAAGCAGGAGCGTAACCTGCTCCATGGCCTCGTCGCTTGGGACATCGTAATGATAGAGCTGGGCGCCAAAGCCCTGCCAGGGACCGGTAGGCTCGGAGGTGCCGCGCAGTCGAAATCCCGCTCTGATGCCGGCTTCGACGAAGCTGGCACGGGTCTCCGGTGTCGGAAAATAGGCCCAGTGATCGATTTCGCGCACAATGGTGCGGGCATCGCCCCGTGCTGCCAGTCGCTCGCACAGGTCGCGGCTTGCTGCTTTTTGCAGTTCGCGGTCCGACAGCATCAAACCCGTTCCATACCAAATCTTATCCCTGCGATTCGCGAGGTAAGTCCACAATGGGGATGTTCGATGACAGGCGCAATGCGCTTTCGTGGTAAACGGCGGGCCTTGTTGGCGCACGCCTAGATATAGGGCTTTGTTTCTCACGCAGCGGCACGACTGGTGTTGCGGAGACGAACGGCGCAGCAGCGTGGCGTGCCTCTTTGGCGTTGCGCCAGCGCCGACATGGTTAAACCTAGCGCGCGCGGCTGCCGAAAGTCTTTGCCTGGTTTGGTCGCCCGAGGCGCTTGCCCGCTCCGCGTCTGCTCTTCGGCTTACCGCGGTCTGTCTTCAGAGCCCTGTCTTCCGCATCCTCAACAGCGCTTTGGCGGGCAAAGGGATCATCGGCAATGGCCAGGTCAACCGCCTGCAGGCGTTTGATCTCATCACGCAACCGCGCGGCGGTCTCGAATTCGAGGTCAGCTGCGGCCTCTCGCATCTTCCGTTCCAGATCGGCGATATGGGCGCGCAGATTGTGGCCAATGAAGGCGCCATCTTCCGCACTGACACCAGCATCGACCGTGACATGGTCACGCTCATACATCGAGCCCATGATGTCGCCGATCTTCTTCTTGATGCTGGCGGGTGTAATGCCGTGTTCCGCGTTGAACATCATTTGCTTGGCCCGACGCCGTTCAGTCTCGGCCATGGCTCGCGCCATCGAGCGGGTGATGGTGTCGGCATAGAGGATCACCTTGCCGTCGACATTGCGGGCGGCCCGGCCGATGGTCTGGATCAGTGACGTTTCGCTGCGCAGGAAGCCTTCCTTGTCAGCGTCGAGGATGGCCACCAGGGCACATTCGGGAATGTCCAGTCCCTCGCGCAGCAGGTTGATGCCGATGAGGACGTCGAACGCACCCAATCGCAGGTCACGGATGATCTCGATGCGCTCCAGGGTCTCGACGTCAGAGTGCATGTAGCGCACGCGTATACCCTGTTCGTGCATGTATTCGGTGAGATCTTCCGCCATTTTTTTGGTCAGGGTGGTGACCAGGGTGCGATATCCCTGGGCGGCGGCGGTGCGGCATTCGGCGATGAGATCATCGACCTGGGTCTCGATCGGACGTACTTCAACGGGAGGATCGATGAGACCGGTGGGCCGGATCACCTGTTCGACGAAGACCCCGCCGGCGCGTTCGATTTCGAACGGCCCTGGTGTGGCTGAAACATAGACTGTCTGCGGGCGCATCGCGTCCCACTCCTCGAATTTGAGTGGGCGATTGTCGATGCAGGAGGGCAGGCGGAAGCCGTACTCTGAAAGCGTGAATTTGCGCCGATAGTCGCCCCGATACATGGCGCCGATCTGGGGCACGGTGACATGACTTTCATCGCAGAAGACGAGGGCGTCATCTGGCAGATATTCGAACAGGGTCGGTGGCGGCTCTCCAGGTTTGCGGCCGGTAAGCCAGCGTGAATAGTTTTCGATGCCAGCGCAGGAGCCTGTGGCTTCGATCATTTCGAGATCAAACTGGGTGCGCTGTTCCAGGCGCTGGGCTTCCAGGAGTTTGCCCTCGGCACGAAATTGCGCAAGCCGTTCGATGAGTTCCTGCTGGATGCCCTTGATGGCCTGGGCCAGCGTCGGGCGCGGTGTCACGTAGTGAGAGTTCGCGTAGATCTTGATGCTGTCGAGGGTGCCAGCCTTTTTTCCGGTCAACGGATCGAATTCGGCGATCGACTCCACCTCGTCACCGAACAGTTCGATGCGCCAGGCGCGATCTTCGTAGTGTGCCGGGAAAAGATCGATGGTATCGCCACGCACGCGAAAACTGCCGCGGACAAAATTCTCGTCATTGCGTCGGTACTGGAGCGCAGAAAGGTCCCGCATCAGGGCGCTGCGATCAAGGCGCTTGCCCTGGGAGACGGTGAGTGCGGTGCCGGAATAGGTTTCCACCGAGCCAATACCGTAAATGCAGGAAACCGATGCGACGATGATGACATCATCACGCTCGAGAATGGCACGCGTTGCCGAATGGCGCATGCGGTCGATCTCTTCGTTGATCGACGAATCCTTCTCGATATAGGTGTCAGTGCGGGGGATGTAGGCCTCGGGCTGATAGTAGTCGTAATAGGAGACGAAATACTCAACGGCATTTTCCGGAAAGAAGGATTTGAACTCGGCATAGAGCTGGGCAGCGAGCGTCTTGTTGTGGGCCAGGATCAACGCCGGTCGCTGCAGCGTCTCGATGACCTTCGCCATGGTAAACGTCTTGCCTGAACCTGTGACCCCGAGCAGGACCTGATCGCGCTCGAGGGCCTTGGTGCCACTGACCAGTTCACGAATGGCCAGAGGCTGATCGCCCGCCGGTTCGTATTCGCTGACGAGCTTGAATCTTTTGCCGCCTTCACTCTTTTGTGGCCGGGCCGGACGATGGGGGACAAAGCCCGCCATTTCGGCGCCGCTTGTGCCGTGAAGCGGCAGCTGGCCGATGACTTCGAACTGGGCGCTGTCACGGGCGCCACCATCGGCAGGCGGTGAAGCCTTGGCACCGGCTGCTGGGATTGGGCTCTGCGCGGCGCTGGACTTCGCCCGCTGGGACTTGGGCGTCCTGCCGCCCAAGGGACGGGGAACCTCTCCGTTATTGTGTGCCATCGCCCTTACTGTCGCATGCTTGGGGGGTGCATAGAAGCGGGGGCGAGGATCGCTGGCAAGCCTTGCTACTGCTCAGAGAGGATATTGCTGCGGGTGGTCCTTGCCGGGACCCCTCTGGTTGCGGCGGCGTGAACTTTTGAAGCAGGGCGTCATCACAGTCCCCGCGAACGGCCCGCCTGATGGGCGGGTGAGGGGGCTTCCCGCCCCCTCAGGATCATCTACCGCAATGCACAGACGGACGTGCGGTCAGCTGGGTAGATGCTGTGGCGTGGTGCAGGTCTCAATGATTTGGCTGGGCGCGCCACGCCGCAAGCGGTGTGAGGCCGGGATCACGGCTTGGACGCAAGGCTTCAAGCGTGGCTGCGCGCCGTGTCTGAGGCCGTTCATAGATCAGGCTGGCCCCCTTCCATACTTCGATGCGCCGTGTTCCTTGCGGACGCATGGCGTGGGCAAGGATGCAGGCTTTCTTGTCCGAGGCGCAGGGAACCGAATGAGAGGCAAGTAGGCGTCCGGCGCCGTCGACATAACAGATGTCGTAGGCAAGAGGCGGCTCGGTCAGTGTTTGTGCTGTCGCTTGGGCCCGTTGCAGTGTCAGGTCTACCATCGTCATCACGTGTCTCCTTGCGGCGGGAAGCTGGTCTTCCCGTTCCAGGTGCCCCAATTTCGCCCCGGCGCTCCACAGTCGAGGGGGAAAATGATCAAGTCATCGTCCCCGGCGATGCGAATAAATCATAGCAGCATGACAGCCATACGATGGATTGATTAAGTCTTTGCAGGAATAGAAGGATTTCGGATGAGGGGGGTGAGGCGCTGGTGTGCGACCGGCCGGTTATGTCAGCGCGGTTGAAAGCGAGCCAGCTCATGCCCACATTTGGTCACAAGGGCGGATGGAGGCAAGATAGCGACATGAGCCAAGTACCTCACAATGACGGTAGGTATGATTTTGCGATGCGCCAGGACAGTGCGCGGACGGTGGCGATCATCGTTTATCTGCTTTACCTCGCGGCGCTGGTAAACGGCCTGACCGCGATCATCGGTGTCGTGTTGGCCTATGCCAAGCGCGATGATGCCCGCGGCTCAGTCTATGAGAGCCATTTCTCCAACGCGATCGAGCTCTTTTGGATCTTTCTGGTCGGCATGGTGATCGTCGTGCCGCTCTGCTTTATCGGCATTGGGTTCATTCTGTGGGGACTGCTCTATCTCTATGTGATCTTCCGCACGGTCAAAGGCCTGTTGCGGGCGAGCGAAGGCAATCCCTTCTTCTACTGAATGGGCTTATGGTTGCTGGCTCGGCGTTAGCGTGTGCAGCGAGCCGATCATACGCCAGCGCCGGTTTTCGATTTCGGCGAGCCAGCCGCTGTGCAGGCCAAGATGATCGCTGGCAGAAAATTTGGCGGCAGGTCCGCCGAGGACCGGATCACGCCAGGGCGGGAGAGACACCAGCACGTCGGCAAAATGCAGCGGCGTGGGATTCATACCGGTGTGCTGGAGCGCGACAGCAAATAGGTTGGCATCGAGATAGGCCTGCAGGGCTTCAGGTGTCGCAACGGCATGGAACCGTCGTGCGTAGCGATGAGCCCACGCGGCGATTTGTGGGGCGTCGCCATTCGGATAGGGGATCGGAGTGGCGGCAAAGGCGTAGAGCCCGTCGGCATCACGTCCGCCAAGTGTGGCGGCTTCCGGCATGTAGCAGGCAGGGCAGAAAAATACCGGACGCCAGGAGGCGCGGTGGGCCTCATGCAGGGCGAGCATGGCTTCCTGTGGCACGCTGCCCAGAACAACCAGCTCTGCCCCAGCCCGGCGCAACTGTATCAAGGGGGCACGCAGATCGCTGCTCCCTTCCTTGTATGGCAGGGCGGCGACCAGAGGTTGACCGCGCCGCGCCAATTCCCGGCTTACGCCTGTAAGGACGGCCTGTCCGAGCGAATCTTCGCTGTACAAGACGCCAACCTTGAGATCTCCGCGCTCGTTGAGCAGCGCCTTGAGCCCGATCTCGGCCTGCGCCGCGACCGG
Source organism: Rhizomicrobium sp. (assembly GCA_049964915.1). GTDB lineage: Bacteria > Pseudomonadota > Alphaproteobacteria > Micropepsales > Micropepsaceae > Rhizomicrobium. Next base: position 15,013 of record JBMFWV010000046.1, on the reverse strand, counting down.
TACTTCGAGGGAAAACACCAGACGGCGCGGACGGGTGTAGTCAGCATGGGCTGGCACGAAGGCAAATAGGTCCAAGATGCCATGGTCCAGGATCAGGGGCATGCTGGCGACCACCGGTGGCGTGCCATTGGCGCACAAAAGCGCAAAAATGCCGTGATGGATCAGCGCTTGCGCCGCAGTCCGGGCCTTTTGCGGACTGAAGGCGCTATCCTTGACGAGAAGCACGATCTTGCGGCCGTTGACGCCACCTCTGGCGTTGATTTCGCTGAATGCGAGCTTGAGTCCGTTCTCGATGGCCCGGCCTTGGGCGGCGAGCGGGCCTGAGAGGTCGAGGATGGTGCCGACGTCAATATGGGTACGATGTACGCCGGGGGCCGGCACGACCGCGAGTGCTGAAGCTTGCGCGTGCGATTGTACGAACATGGCGCTGGCGATAATCGCCAGCGCCAGGGGCGAACACCTCATGCCTTCGCCGAGGGGCGGGCGCCGATACGGCTAAACCATGCCCCCAGATTCTTGAATTCCGGATTAAGTGGCTGACCGACGTGGTTGCCGAAATCCACGAAGCAGTAAAGCAGGATGTCGGCAAGCGAGATGCGCGCACCGCAGATGAATTGGCGACCATCAGAGAGCTGGCCATCGAGCCATTTCAGGCGGTCCTGGGCCATCGCCTTCAGACCGTTCGCAGCCTCTGGCGCGGTGAAGATGCGATGCTTGAAAAGATCAAGGCCCTGACTGAAGCGAAAACCATTGGCCATCGGTTCGCAGATGTTGAGATCAATGCGCCGCGTCCACATGCGCGTTTGTGCCCGCTCTTCGGCGGTGCGGCCGATCAGCGATGGATCAGGAAATTTCTCTTCGAGATATTCGCAGATCACCGTGATTTCCGAGATGTACTGGCCATCATCGGTTTCCAGACTGGGCATCTGGCCGGCGGGATTGCGCTTGAGGTGCGGCTCCTGCCGGTTTTCCCCCTTCATCAGGTCGACTTCTTGCATGGGCACGGTAATGCCTTTTTCCGCAATGAACATGCGCACGACTTTGGGATTTGGTCCGACGGAGTTGTACAGCTTCATCTTGGCGTGTCCTTCCTGGATATGCGATCCTGTGAGCCTATGTAGACGCGACGCCTTCGTCAAAGGGGGTGCTTGGGGAGCGTGCAATGGCCGAAAGGGCAATACGGGTCAGTGTCATACAAGCCGGATCAGTGGCCTTTGACACAGCAGCAACCCTTGACAGGTTTGAGCGGTTTGCGGTGGAAGCCGCGCAAACCTCGCGACTGGCAGTTTTCCCCGAAGCCTTTATTGGTGGCTATCCCAAGGGACTGGATTTTGGCGCCCGTGTTGGCACGCGCAGCGAGGCGGGGCGCGACTGGTTTGCACGCTATTATGACGGTGCCGTGCGCCTGGATGGTCCGCAGGTGGAAAGAATGTGCAAAGTGGCCAAGCGTCTGGCGTTAGCCATGGTGGTCGGCATTATCGAACAGGCCAAGGGCACACTTTATTGCACTGTGCTGTTCATTGCGGAAGACGGCCGGTTGGTGAACCTGCACCGCAAACTTATGCCGACGGCAATGGAACGGCTGATCTGGGGCATGGGTGATGGCGCCACGACACAGGTGGTGGAGATGGCCGGAGCGCGCGTGGGAGCGGCGATCTGCTGGGAGAACTACATGCCGCTCTATCGCACATGGCTTTATGCCCAGGGGGTGGAGCTTTACTGCGCGCCGACCGTCGACGACCGTCCGCAATGGCAGACAAGCATGCGCCACATCGCCTATGAGGGGCGCTGCTTCGTGCTGTCGGCGTGCCAATATGCGACCGATGCCGATTATCCGCGGGATTACCCCTTGAGGGGTGGTGCCGAGGCCTTGATCAAGGGCGGCAGCCTGATCGTCTCGCCCTTCGGCGAGGTTCTGGCAGGCCCGCTCGGCGCCCAGGAAGGGGTACTGACGGCTGAACTGGAGTTGCGGCAGATCGTGCGCGGCAAATTCGATCTTGACGTGACCGGACATTACGCACGGCCGGATGTCTTTGACCTAACGGTTAATACGGCGCCGTCACTTTGTGACGATACATCAACACAGTCGTAATCGCTGCCAGGTATGGTCCAACTACCGCCACAAAGTGGCGGTAGCCTGAAAACAGTTTCACGAGCACTCCATCAGAATGCGGTTTCTGTGATGCGAAAATCGCAAGCGAACCATTATCTGCTGCTGATCGCAGGCTGGACCTGTCTTGCGACAGGACTGTTGATATTGCCTATTCCAGTGCCCATGCCTGTTCCTGTGGCGGCGGTTCTCCTGGTGGGCGGGGTAGCCATACTTACGAGCCAGTCGAGAGGGTTTCGCAATGCGCTGCGCTTTGCGCGTTTCCGCCATGCCTGGCTGTCGCGTCTGCTCGACCTGTTTTCACAGCGCGCTCCCGCGCGACTGCAGCGGGTCATGTATCGCACCCGTCCGGACCTTGTGGTGCGCCTAGAGCGCATTCGGGCGGCACGTGCTATATTTTGAGTTATGACCCTCGCATTTGACCGTAATTTTGCTGCGCCCGTAGGCGAGCCCATCCAAGTCAGCGCCATGATTACCCGGGTTCTGGCACCCAATCCGGGCGCGTTCACCTTTCGTGGGACCGGAACTTACATCGTCGGACGCGGCCGCGAGGTGGCTCTGATCGATCCAGGTCCCGCCGATGCAGCCCACATAGAAGCCCTGAAACGGGCTTTGGCGGGCCGGCGCCTGACCCATATTCTGATTACCCACACGCATAATGACCATTCCCCGGCGGCTGCGCCGCTCAAGGCCTGGTCGGGGGCGAAGACCTATGGGTTTGGCCCCCATGGTTCCGGGCAGGACAGCGCCATCAAGCTCGAAGAAGGGGGCGATCGGGAGTTTGTCCCCGACATCCGGGTCAAGGACGGCGAGCTGATCGAAGCCGACGGTTTCAGTTTTGAATGCGTCTTTACCCCGGGACATACCTCAAATCACATGTGCTTTGCCCTTGGCGCTGAAGGGGCGCTGTTCACGGGCGATCATGTGATGGGATGGTCGACCACCGTGGTGACGCCACCGGACGGCAATATGGCGCAATATATGGCATCTCTGCGCAAGCTGATCGCCCGCAATGACCAGATATTGTGGCCCACCCATGGTGGACCGGTGTCATCGCCACAGTCTTTTCTTGCCGCCTATCTGGCTCACCGGCTTGAGCGCGAGGCCCAGATCCTGTCGGCTCTGGAGCGCGGCCAGGACACCATCCCGAAAATGGTTGCAGAGATTTACGCGGCGGTGGACCGCAGCCTGCACCCCGCCGCTGCTCGCTCGGTCGAGGCACATCTGATTCAGCTCGAAGCGGAGGGGCGGGTCCTGCGCCGTGGACAGCTCTATCAGCTGATCTAGCGTCGTGCCCAAAATTTGTCGCGTTACGGCGTTTGGGTTTACCCCTAGATGACGTCTGCTGCCCTGATTCGTACAAGAGGAGACATAGCCCATGATGGCTTCGGACCTGCGCCGATTGAAAGTCTGCGCCGCCGCACTTGCGGGCGCGCTTGCCGTAGCCACTGCGCCGGCATTGGCGCAGGATAGTTCCTCTGGCACGGCCGTGAGCCAGCCGACTCAGCTGCCGGCGCCGGGGACCGCAAACGCCTCCGGTCAGGGCTCAAATGCACAACCGGTAGAGGGTTACAACACCACACCGCCATCAAGTTATGCCGACAGTACTGCGGCCAATGGGTCTGCGCATGTGGAGGGTCATCGTGGTGACACCTTCAGCCAGAACGAAATCGTCCGGGCCGCGACCGGCTTCTTTGGCGATACCAGCGAGGCAGTTGCTAAGGCAGTGCAACGGGTGTTTTCGGAAAATGGTCTGCCCGACGCTTACATCAAGGGTGAGGAAGGCTCAGGCGCCTTCATCGTGGGTCTGCGCTATGGCAAGGGCTGGCTGATGCGCAAGGGCTATGCCCCGGTCAAGGTTTACTGGCAGGGACCCAGTGTCGGCTTCGACTTCGGCGCCAACGCCTCCAAGACCTTCATGCTGATCTATAATCTGCGCCACCGCGACCAGCTCTATTCCCGCTTTCCCGGCGTGTCGGGCAGCTTTTACTTCGTGGCCGGGATCGGCGTGAATTACATGCGCTCCGGTAACATCACGATTGCACCGATGCGCACGGGCGTGGGGCTGCGCGCTGGGGTCAACGCCGGCTATCTGGCTTTCACCCGGCACGAGACCATCAATCCGTTCTGAGCCTTGGGATCAGGCGCGGCCCTGCAGCCCTGCGGGCCGCCAAGACTCAGGCCGTTGCTTCTTTCTCGCTCTGCCCGCCCTGGGTGCCGGCAGGCGCGGGCAGATAGAGCAGCAGCGCGGATGCGACATAGATTGAGGAGAAGGTACCGACGACGATGCCGAACAGGATCGCGCCGGTGAAATCGAACAGTTCCGGCCCGCCGAAGATGAGCAGCGGGACGATGGAGATCGCAGTCGCACCACTCGTCAGGATGGTCCGGGTCAGCATCTGATTGGTCGACAGGTTGATCAGATCGCCGAGGTTCATGCGCTTGAACTTGCGCCGGTTCTCCCGAATACGGTCGAAGACAACGACTGTGTCGTTGATCGAGTAGCCTGCAAGTGTCAGCAGGGCCGCGATCGAGTTCAGCGAAAAATCCCAATGCAGCAACGAGAACAGGCCTGCGGTGACAAGCACGTCATGGCCGGTGGCAACGACAGCGCCGACGCCATACTGCCATTCGAAGCGCACGGCGACGTAGATGGCAATGGCGATAACCGCAAGGATGGTGGCAACGACACCGGCATGAAACAGCTCGCCAGACACTTTGGGGCCGATCACCTGAGCGCTGCGTGGCATGAAACTCGGGCCCAGCTTGTGCTTGATCAGGGACTGAATCGCTTCGCCGGACTGATGGGGCTTGGGTTTGACACGAATAAGGACGCAGGAATTGACCGGCGTATTGCAGGCGCCAGAGCCGATATACTGGATCTGCGCATCCGGAAACCCGAGGCTGTAGATTTCGTTGCGGATGGTGCCGATGTTGATGCTGTGAACGGATTTGACCTGGAGCAGTACGCCCCCCGTAAAATCGATACCAAGATTGAAGCCCTGGACGCTGATCGAGATGATGGTGGCCAGAAGCAGCAGGCCATCGATGGCGAAAGCGATGTAGCGGGCGCCTACGAAGTTAATTTTGGTATTGTCGGGCAGAAAACGTAGCAGGGGCATTGTGGAAATTCGGGTTGCGGGCCGGGCGGTTGTGCCCGACCAGGCTGAGGCGGCGGTGAGACATAGCCCGCGACGGCCACAGGGGCAAGACTGCCGGCTCGGGCCCCGTCCATCTCAAAGCCGGAGCCTCGCCCATGATCAGCCGTGAGCTGAACGGGGGCGAGTGCCTTGGTGGAAGGCCGGGGCTCAGTTGCCGCGGTTTTCCGCCGCCTGCCGCAGATCTTTGCCGGAGCGCTCTGTGGGATAAGGTCTTCCGGGCGCATAGGCCCGCCAGAGCAGATGGTTGAAGGCCATGACATTGACCTTGTCGGCCTGGAGCCAGTCATAGCCCTCGGTTCTGGACGCCCACCAGGCGGCGTTGGGCCCACGTCGGGCCTGGTGAGTGTGACGTGGCCGGGGGACAGGCAGGCTGGTGCGATAGAGCAACGCTGAGGGCGCAGCCGAAAAGCTCCAGTGTTTCTGGTTCAGGTCGAATACCGCACTCATCGGCCGCTGATGTGCATCAAATACGCTCATCGGCTTTATGCCCAGCAGATCCTCGATCGTGCGCAGCATGTTGACCGTCGTGTAACGCTGCGACACCACTTTGCCCTGCTTGACATAGGGGCCGACCACAAAGGCTGTGGACCGGTGGGCGTCGACATGGTCTGGGCCGTCCTGTGCGTCATCCTCAACGATGAAGATCAGGGTAGAGCCCGCATAGGGCGAGTGCGCGACCTTGGCGATGAGCTTGCCAACCGCGTAATCATTGTCAGCAACCTCGCGCGCCGGCGTGTTCACGCCGTCGATCGCTTGCTGGAAGCTGCCCATGTGGTCTTCCATCAGGCGCACGAGTTCCAGCTGGGGCAGGTTGTGATGGGCAACATAGCTGTCAAATTCACGGGCCCATTCGCGTTCCCGCCAGAAGTCGGGAAACCTGGTGTCGAAGCCGCGGAAATAGGGATCGGTGCAGGTCTGAAGCGAGCTTTCCGACGGAAAGGCCACGCGCAGATGATGGGCATAGGGGTTGCGCTCAAGGGCGACGGGATATTTTTTGGAGGCATACCGAAACAGGTCCAGGTGGAAACCGTAATTGCGCAAGCTCACATGCGCGCGCAGTGCGGCATCCCACAGGTGTCCTTTTCCGATTTGCCCCTCATTGCCATCAGGACTTGCAACATCGCCAGTGCCGGGCAGCAGGTCTGGATCGTTCGGGGTTGCCGGGTTGAAGGTACGCCGTTGCCGCAGTGATGCCACACCGACATTGACGTTGCGGTTTTGTCCTTCGACATCGTAATTCGATATCCGCCTTGCATATTGTACCGGGATCTCTTTGACCCCGACATCGGTTTCGCGGGCGTCGGTTGACCATGGCCAGCCTTCTCCGGAAACCTCGCCGCTGTCTTCGAAATTATCGAGATCGACGAATTGGCGGGCCAGCGCATGCTGGTTAGGGGTTACGCGCTCGCCGAATAGTGTAAGAGCGGGATCCGAGTTACCGCGGCCAAGATCGCCCAGGATCTGGTCATAGGTGCGGTTTTCCTTGATGATATAGATGACATGCTTGATGTGCTTGCGCAGGGCGGCCATGAGCCGATCATCGGCCGGATTGCTCCTGAACCCTAGATCATCATTCGCGGCTACGGTGTCAGTCAGCTGCTCGAGATCACGCTGCCCGGGTATCGGAACGGTCAAAAAACCGGCATGGCTGAGCTGCAGAATGTAATGGCCTTTTCCGCGACAGAGAAAGGCTTTCATCGGCACGTAATTGTTATGCGTGCAGCCCTGCGGATTGGGGCCGGGGTCGCTGCGTCCATTGACGACATAGAGCATGCCACCGGCCGTGCTGACGGAATTGGGATACCAGCCCGTGGGCACCAGGCCAGAGACCTGGCCAAGACCTTTGGCATTCAGTCTGATAATGGCCACGGCATTCAAGCCGCCATCGGTTACGAAGAGCTGGTGACCTTGCGGTGAAAGAGCAAGACTGTTGGGCGCGGCGCCACCGAAATGACTCTTGCCGGCAATCAGGCCCGGGGGAGCTTCGGCATTGATGGTGCCGATCACGCGGTTCCGCAGGGTATCAATGACCGAGACGATATCGGCATTATCGCTGGTGACGTAGAGCCGGGTCCCGGTACGGTTGAGCAGCATGCGGTTGGGTACGCCCTGCACCTTGATACGGGTGATCAATCTCGGTGCGCCCGCGATATCGACAACATCGACTTCACGATCGCGCTGCGCCGACACATAGGCGGTGCGCCCGCTGATCTGGACCCATAGTGGGTATTCGCCGCCGGGCACGCCATGCATCCGGGGATCTTCCTTGCCCGGCCGCAGATCGAGTTCGCCGATCTTTTGGCGCGCGGCGACATTGACGATGCTGATGCTGTCATTGTTGTAGTTGGCGACAACGAGAAGGCGTCCGTCGGCCGTCACGTCGAGGCCGGCGGCAACGGGTTTGAAGTGGTCACCGGGGTTTTGCGGGACAGCGTTGGTCATCAGATGCCCAAGCGCAATGGGCGGACCAGCTTCCTGCCAGTGTCCGGCCTTGCGTGCGAACATGTGAATATCGTCATCCGAACCCCCGGAGACGTAGAAGTGCCGATCGTCAGGAGCAAACACGATGCCGGAAAAGGTATTGGGAACGGTCAGTACCTCGAGCCTGCGGGGGGTTCGCGAGGAGATGTCGTAAACAAAAATGTATTCACTGCGGTGCAGTGGCTTCGTTCCGCCCGCATCCGCCATCTCGTTGAACCCGCTCGTCAGGATCAGCAGGGTCTTTTGGTCATGGCTGATCACCGTGGTCACAGCCATGCCGGCACGGAAATCGCGGGCATCCTTCCAGTCGGGATTGAGGCTCTGAAAGATCGCGCCAGAGGCCGCGGTCGGGGTGAGACGCTGGCCGGTGGGCAGCAGCGCCGCGCCATTGTCGGCAGCCGCCTGGCCGAGGGTTAAGGCGAAGGCGGCGAGCGCCGCTGCGCCGGCAAAAAGAACCGATCTGATCATGAGCTTGCCCCCTAGGCGCTCCTTTTAGCGCATGGACGGTGACGGAACGGCGACGGCGAACGCCTCGAGCAGCATGGCACCAGCTCAGGACTTCAGGCGGCGGGCGGGAACGGGAGAGAGGCAGACATCGAGGATGGGACGGGGCTGGTGCACATAAAACTGTGGCGCCGGATTGATGCCAGCCGCTTTCCAGCGGGCGAAGGCTTTGGAGGTATCTCGCAGCACTTCATAATGGGGACGCTTTGAAGCTGGCAGCTGCGAGGCCATGCGCATCCACACAATGGGGTCGCGCTTGGCGCGATCGGCAATGACACCGTGATCGACAGTGGGGTCGCCGCGATGCAGCTTCTGCAGGTATTTCATACCGGCGATCACCCGCCCGAAGGCGGACAGATTGCGGTCGAGCCGGCGGGGCGCTTCACCGATGACGATATAGAACTCGGTGGTCGCCGAATTTGGCGCGTTATTGCGGGCAAAGGCAAAGGTACCGGGGCAGTTCAGGATCCATTGGCGCCCTGTCCTGGGGTCACGGCCCACCGGAAAGCCTCTCACCCACCCAACCTCGGGAGCGTAAAGATCGGGCGATCCGGTAGGAACGAACGGAGCATGGATGGCCGCGATCGGGGTATCGAACTCGGCCTTGAGGGGGGGCCAGCGCGACAGCAGCTTGGCCGATTTGGGATGGTCCCTGGTCGCCGCGGTGCCTTCTCCGATCCCGCCCTGGGCGACAAAGCCGTCGATGACCCGATAGAAGCTGAGGCCGTCATAGAAGTGGGCCGCCGTGAGCGCGCGGACCCGGTCGACATGCAGCGGTGCGAACGCCGGTAGAAGTTCAATGGCGACCTGACCATAGCGGGTCTGGATCAGGAGCAGGTCCTTGGCCGGTACCTTGCGCCAGCTGGACTGCCCATGGGCCAGGGTCCCAGCGGCTGCGCCAAGGCCAAGGGCGAACGCGATTGCAACAGCTCGAGCCAAAACGCGCATGGCTTCCTCCTGGGATCATGCGGAATGGGATTGCGCCCGCCCGCCGAAACGCTATCAAGGCGCACTATAGCGCGAAGCACGATGAGCACCGACCCCAAGAACGCAATTTCCACCGACGGCTCCGTTGCCGCGGAGGTGGAGAACTCCGCTGAGCCACAGCCTCCGCAGCGCTCGGCCGCGGCCCTGCCGACGCTTTTGGCGGTGATGTTCATCAACCTGCTGGGTTTTGGCATCGTGGTGCCGCTGCTGCCCTTTTACGCCAAATCGTTTCATGCGACGGCCTGGCAGATCGCCCTGGTGTTTTCCGCCTATGCGATCGGGTCCTTTTTTGGTGAACCCTTCTGGGGCCGGCTGTCCGACCGCAAGGGCCGCAAACCTATCCTGATCTCGACGGTGAGCGGCAATCTTGCCTGCTACACGGCAATGGCTCTCGCCCCTAATATTTACATTGCCTTCCTCGTCCGCATCCTGGGCGGGCTGATGAGCGGCAATGGCTCGGTCATTCAGGGCTATATCGCCGATGTTACGCCGCCCGAAGACCGGGCCGGTCGTCTCAGCCTTCTCGGTGCCGCCTATAATGTCGGGCTCATTGTCGGGCCGGCTCTGGGCGGTCTCCTCGCACGCCCTCAGCTCGGTCATACCGGGTTTGAGGCGCCCTTGTTCACCTGCGCGGGGCTTTCGGCCATCTGCGTCGTGATGCTGGTGCTGTTCGTTCGCGAAAGCCGCACGCCCGAGGCGCCTGACCCGGTGCAGAAGCCCAATCGCTGGGCGGTCGCGGGCAAGGCGGCGCGCCATCCCCTGATCCGCCGTGCCATGCTCGTCACCCTGGTCGCGGGCTGCGCCTTCACCGGGGTGGAATCCATTTTTGGCTTGTGGACCCAGGCCCGCTTTGGCTGGGGCCCGCGGCAGGTCGGCAGTGCCTATGCCGTGGTCGGGATCGTTGCAGCCTTTTGCCAGATCGTCCTGATCGGCCCGGCCTCACGGCGCTTTGGCGAGGCCCGCGTCCTGGCCTTCGGCATGGCGCTCACGGCTGTGTGCTATATCGGTCAGACATATTCGGTCGGAGCCATTACCACAATTCCGCTACTTGCGGTTGCCGCCTTCGGTCAGTCGATCGCCTGGCCAAATGTTGCGGCGATCATCTCGCGCAATGCCGAGTGGCAGCACCAGGGCCAATATCTCGGGCTCAACAATGCGATGGGGGCGCTTGCACGGGTTGTCGGCCCCTTTGCTCTTGGCATTGGCTTTACGGCCCTGGGCGTCGACGCGCCTTTCTATATGGCGGGCCTGTTCGTTGCGCCGGCCGTATGGCTGGCATGGAGCGTGCGCCGCAGGCGCTGAATCTCCCGTTATTGGCCTGCGACCTTTGACAGTCCCCTCATTCTGGCTTCAGCTTCAGATCTGACAAACAGGGAAGGATGCGATGGCTACGATCGAGACAGGAACTGGAGATCTTCTTGCCGCTCTTGAGGACGGAGTTCTGACCCTCACGCTCAATCGGCCCGAGGCGCGCAATGCCCTCAGCGCGGCCATGAACGCCGCGCTCGCTGAGCAGCTTGCCCGCGCAGAGCTTGATGAAAACGTCAAATGCATCGTGCTGACTGGTGCCGGCAAGGGCTTTTGTGCCGGCGGCGATGTGAAAGGCATGGCGAACCGCAGCGCCAGCGATCGGCCCGTCGATGAAGCCATTCACCGCCAGCGCGTCAACCAGCGCGCCACTGCCGGCAAGCTCTATACATTGCCGAAGCCGACGCTGGCCGCTTTGCCTGGGGCTGCGGCGGGCGCCGGTCTGTCGCTGGCTCTGTCCTGTGATCTTCGCATCATGGCCAAAGGCGCGGTGATGACCACCGCATTCGCGCGGGTAGGATTTTCAGGCGATTATGGTGGCACCTATTTTCTCAGCAAGCTGGTGGGAACCGCCAAGGCGCGAGAGCTCTATTATCTTTCCGAGCGGATCGACGCGGAGGAAGCGCTCAGACTCGGGCTCGTCAACTGGGTCTGTGAGGCGGACGCGCTGGCAGAAAAGACACGGCAGATCGCCCGCCGGCTTGCGGCTGGGCCATCCATTGCCTACCGCTACATGAAGGAGAATCTCAATCGTGCTCTTGGCGGAGATCTGAATGACTGTCTGGATCTGGAAGCGACCCATCACGTGCGCTGCGCCCAGACCGAAGATCACAAGGAAGCGGCGAGGGCCTTTGTCGAAAAGCGCGAGCCTGTGTTCCACGGCCGCTAGATGATAGCTGGCTTACACTGTTCTCAACCTCGATCTTCGCGCTTGCGTGATCAGCTTGATGCGGCGCTGCGATAGGACCCTCTGTACATGGAGCCAGCGGCCTGCCCTCACAGGATCAGATCGCGTACCGCAGCCCCGCATACAATGTCAGCATCTGATTTTGTGTACCGGATGCAGCGCCCGTGAACTGCGTTGTGGTTCCTGTCGATTGGTCCAGCACAAGGGTCGGCCCTTTGCCCAGGGTGTATGCCTGATACTTCAATGAACCCACGATCCACACATGCGCGTCGATCCTGTAAGAGACCGCGCCGCGGATGGACCACAGATGCGATTGCCCAAACTTGTCCCAGTAGATCAGCTGGCGCAGAACATGGTGATCTTGATCTGACGCGGTAATGGCCCATGGGCTTCCCTTGAGTTCAGCGCCAAGCTGCCATCTGTTGTCGAGCGCATAGCTTCCCGAGATGCCGAGGAAGGCGGCGCTGAAGCTCTGCGCATAGGTGCTGTCGAGCTGATTGGCGGGAAAGCTGCCGGATACATCCCGAAACCCCTGCACGGAATAGGTATAGCTGCCGCCATAGGCGGCCCACTTGAAATGCGTCCACTGATAACCGCCAATCGCGCTTAGACTTACCCCGTCGTGATGGTAGATCCGAGCCTGTAGGTCGATCGCGCCCTGCCACGCAGTCGGCAACTGCGTATCGGGATGATGAGAATGATCGCTCCATTGATTATAGGGCGCCAAATTCCAGTCGTAGTCGTCCATGACGTTGTCCGATGCGATCGCTGTCCACCCGGAAATTCCCGCAGACAGCCAATCGGTAATCCCGATATCGGCCTTTCCTTTCAAAACCGCAGCATCATTCACCTGCCAATGCAGTTCGCTCAGGATCCGATGTGTCGTGGGGTCATAGCTCAACTCATTGGCGCTTCCACTCATATGGCCAATCCCTGCCTGAAACACGATATGCCGTGTCCAGTTCCAATTGATCCAGGACGTCTCATTGTCTGGAGGTGAAGCTGCCTGAGCTGGTGCCATGGCTTGGACCGACAACACACAAAGGACTACCGCCGCAGCCCGCACGTTGCCCTTTCTCATCGCGATTTCCTTCTTCCGGCTTTGTCCCGACCGATATGCAATCAATTGGATATCTACCAAACTGAGATTCGCCCGATGCTCTGGTTGGGTGCATCGAATAGCATTTTCGCTTCAGTGGCTGAAGGGCTTGGGCCTCTACAGGCGTGGACTGCGTTGACAACGGGTTAACGCGATGTGTCTACAAATTCATTCTAATTTCCCTGTCATTCCGTCTTGGATCTTTGGGATCGGCGTATGGCTCGGCTTCCTCGCGCGAGCCGGTACCGCTCGTGGTCACAATACGTCTGTCATTGCTGTAATCTTCGTGAACGGCGGGCGCGGCCGCACGATCAGATTCATGCGTTGAACGAAAAGCCAACGCCTGCGTGGATTTGGGGCGGAAGGTTACAAGCCTTCAGGCAGCCTGTCTGCAGCGGTGACGATATCGGGGATGCGGGGCCGGAGGCGTCTGCTCCGTCTTTCTCACAGGTCAAATAGGTTCAAGACTGTTCGGATACTGTCAGGCTAGGTGGTCACATGACCACACGAGAAGCTGAGCCGCGCTTTCGGCTGAAGTTCACGCCTCTACTGGTGACGGTACTGATGGGGGCCGCACTCCTGATCGGTTCCGCGTTCGCGACCATGGTGGTCGTGAGGCTGTTTCATCTGCCACCACTGAAGCCGTCCGGACTGCTGTTTCTCTACATCCAGCATGGCTTCATGCTGGTGATGGCCCTGGTCGCGATTGCGATACTGAAATATCGGCTGGTACCGGCGGATTACGGGCTCCACCTGCCACGCGGCAAGAGTTACATCCTGCCCGCGATTTTGTGGGGCGTCGGTTTTGCGACGATCATTGCTGCTGGCAGTTCTTGGCTCGACCTGATCCTGCACATCAAGCATGCCTCCAGCAGTATCAGTTACACGCACAAGCATGCATGGGGGTGGGCCGTATTTGAAGGGCTCTATGTCGGGCCAACCGAGGAAATTCCCTTTCGCGGGCTTCTGGTGACCTATCTGGCGGTCACTATGCCCGGCAAGCTTCGTATTGGTCGCTTCAACATGAACTGGGCTGGCATCATCGTGGCGCTGCTTTTTGCGCTTGCCCACATTGGAAGCTTCTGGCTGGAAAGCTTTGTCGATGCCCTCATCCAGCAGGGTTATGCCTTCGCCTGGGGCGTCCTTTGTGCGTATTGGCTGGAAAAATCCGAAAGCATTCTGGCCGCGATCGTCGCGCACAATATCGCGGACGGTATCACCGTAGTTTTCTGGGCGTTAGGCATCTTTTAGGTATGCAGGAGCAAGGGGTGTACGTCTGAGCGCAGCCATCGTGGCGCGCGACCCCTTGTGGTCAAATGCGTTCAAGACAATGTGAGGGGATTGGGATCAGGTGTTGGCCATGGAGACCATGAATATCGAGCCACGATTTCGGCTGAAACTGCTTCCACTGCTCGTGACTGTGCTGCTCGGTCTGACTGTCACTATAGGGGCGGCAGAGATTACGGCACTCGTCTTACGTTTGTTTCATCTGCCGAATTTCAAGCAGTCGATGCTTCTATTCCTTTTTATCCAACATGGGGCTCAGCTTCTCATTGCTCTCATTGCCATCGGGGTGCTGAAATATTGGTTTGTGCCCGCAGATTACGGCCTGCACTGGCCGCGGGGCAGAAGTTATATCCTGTCTGCGATTCTCTGGGGTCTCGGCTTGGCCCTCGCCGTGAATGCAGGCAATACCTGGCTCGACGGCGTCCTGCACCTTGGCCAGGCGACATCTGAGATCACCTACACCCATAAGACGGTTTGGGGATGGGCGGTTTTCGAGGGTCTCTATGTCGGTCCGACCGAAGAGATCCCGTTTCGCGCACTCCTGGTGACCTATCTGGCAGCGACCATGCCCGGCAAACTGCACCTTGGCCGTTTTAACATGAACTGGGCGGGGATTATCGTCGCGCTGCTTTTTGCACTCGCACATATCCAGAGCTTCTGGCTGGAAAACTGGGTGGATGCACTTGTGCAGCAGGGCAGCAATTCTAAATGGGGTTGGGGGTTACATCATCGATCGATTTGAGCGGCGATCTGAGGGGGAGGCTTTGAAGTGATGAGGGTATTTAAGAAGACGTCCCAGGACGGAAAGACAAGATAAGCGGTGATTGAGCGAAGGTGCTCAAAGAATCGTCGTCGTGTCTTTTTGGCCTGCCTGGCCCGGATCCATAAGGTGTCGATGGTGTCGCAGACGGTGTGAAAGGCGAAGGCCAGCAGGTTCATGGTGGCGAACATCATGGCAAGGTTCTGTTTGCCGTGCCCGAAATTATGTTCGAGGTGGTAGCCGTTATTTTTCAGGACGTTGAAGGTCTCATTCTCGACTTTCCATCGGGCTCTGGCGCAGTCGGCGATCTCGGCGACATTGGCTTTGTTGACCCTAAAAACCGCAGTTGGTCAGCGACGCGCCTGGGCGAGGTTCGATTTTTCGCGTTTTGGTTGCATCAGATGGGCGC
>JBMFWV010000045.1:0-27436 GCA_049964915.1 Rhizomicrobium sp. | reverse complement strand
CATCATGACGGCTGGGTCGAGGGCGCTGCCGATCCTCTCTCAGGGCAGGTCGCGCTGCTCAATGAGGCCAAGGCCATTGGTGAGCTGGTCAAGAGTGGCTGGCGGCCCAAGCGTACCATCATCTACACCAGCTGGGATGGCGAGGAGCCAGGACTACTGGGTTCGGTCGAATGGACGGAGACCCATGCTGCGGCTCTTCGCGAGCATACCCTCGTCTATATCAATTCGGACACCAATGCCCGTGGCATCCTCTATATCAGCGGCAGCCAGGACTGGACCGCGTTTGCCGATCACCTCGATGCCAAGGTGACTGATCCGGAGACCAAGGTTTCCGTCGAAGCAAGGCGCCGGGCCGCCCTGCGGGTGCGCGCCCTTACCCCTACGGCGGGTGCGCAGGCCAAGTTTGCCGCCCGCCTGGCCGCCAATCCGAAGGATAATGCACCACTTGGGCCGTTGGGCTCCGGCTCCGATTATGGCGGCTTTTACGATCACCTTGGTATTGCTGCGCTCAATGTCGGCTATGGCGGTGAGGGCCACACCGATGGTGTCTATCACTCACGCTACGACACCTTCGCCCATCAGATGCGCTTTGGCGATCCGGGCTTTGTCTATGGCACCGTGCTTGCCAAAACCATCGGCCACCTGGTGCTTGCTGCAGCGGACAGCACGCTGCCGCCGCAACATCCTTCGGATTTGGCCAAGGCTGTCGACTTCTTCGTCAAGGATATCCGCAAGGAAGAAAAGACACGCCGCAAGGCAGCCCTGCGACAGGCGGCGATGCTCCGCGATAACGTGTTCAATCTTGCCGCCGATCCGACCCGTACCCATGGCAATCCGCCAGCGCTCAAGGCGGTGCCCCACATCGATCTCTCACCCCTCGAGAGCGCGGCCGCGCATCTTGATCGCGCGGCCAAAGCCTATGATGCGGCCTTCGCGGCCAAGGGCGCGCATCTGTCGACAGCGGCCCGTGCCCGGCTGTTCACGATCATGTTCCGCATCGATGAGACGCTGTCCGACCCCAAGGGGCTGATCGGACGTGCCTGGTACAAAAACCTGGTCTCAGCTCCCGGACGCTATACCGGTTACGGGGCCAAGACGCTGCCAGGGGTGCGCGAAGCGATCGAAGAAGGCCGCTGGAGCGACGCGCACGCCTCGGCCGTCCAGGCGGCTGCGGCCATCAATGCCTACTGCGCGCAACTCAAGACGGCGACTGCACTTCTGAAGCGCAGCTGAATGCTTCGTGCGACCCGGCCGCTGCTGGCGGACGGGTCGCTGCGCAGTCAGCGGCGAGCAACCGAGCCAGATCCGGACAGCAAAGGGACTGAACATGCGACGCGCACGTGCGATACTGCGAAGCCTCTGCATTTTGACCCTTTTGCCGCTGGCTGCCCGGGCCCGTTCGCCGCTTCATGGGGCGGGATTTTCCCTGACGGATATTCTCTCCTATCCTTTCGTGCCTGAGCTTGTGTCGGCACCGCGCGCGAACGAAGTCGCCTTCGTGCGCGAGGTCAAAGGCGTGCGCAACATCTGGCTGGCACAAGGTCCCGATTTTGTTCCGCATCCGATTACCTTCTACCACCACGACACGGGTCAGGAGCTGACACAGCTCACCTTCTCACCCGACGGCCGCTACCTCGTCTATGTGCGCGGTGGCGATCATGATGCCAACTGGGCGGTCAAAGTACCACCGGATCCATCGAATTCACCCGTGAGGCAACAGGTAGCGATCTGGCGCGCTTCGCTGCGAGGTAAAGCCCCCGTCAAACTCGCCGAGGGCGATCATCCGGCCCTGTCTGCGCGCGATCAGCTTGTCTATGTCCATGCGCACCAGGTCTGGACGGCGACACTCACCGGAACGACTAAGCCCCATCAGCTTCTGTTCGATCGCGGCCATCCGCGCGCCCTAACCTTCTCTCCCGATGGCACGAAGCTCGCATTCGTATCGGCACGCGATCACGACGATCACAGCTTCATCGCCATCTATGATCTGATCAACCGACGTCTTTCCTACCTGTCGCCATCGACCAATCGGGACAGCGCGCCACGCTGGTCCCCGCATGGACGGCGCATCGCCTTTGTACGCCGGCCAGGGCGCGGCGGGGCGCCTGAGCCGATCCTCACGCGTGTGCCACATCCCTTCGCGCTGTGGGTCGGAAACGTCGCCACCACCAAGGCGCGGTGCATCTGGCGCTCACCCGACACACTTTTGGGCTCCTATCCGCAGACTGACGGTAACGCCAACCTGCACTGGGCCGCGGGCAATCGCCTCGTCTTTCTGAGCGATCTCGACAACTGGCCCCACCTTTATGTGATCAGCGCCGACGGCGGATCACCACAGCGTCTGACGAGCGGCCCCTTTCGGGTCGAGGACATTGTGATGAGCCGCAACCGTCGCACGCTCGTTTATGACGCCAATACTGGAACCACAGCCAACGATGACGACCGTCGCCACCTCTTTCGCGTCGGCCTCGAGGGTGGCGCTCCCATCGCGCTGACCGACGGTCGCCGCCTGCAATGGTCACCGGTGATGGCGGGAGGGCACGACGTTGTCTTCATTACCGCTGGTGCCAAGACACCGCCTGCGGTGGCACGCCTGTCACGTGATGGAGGCGCGACAAAGCTGCTGCCCGCAGGAAAGGTACCGGCCGCATTTCTGCGGGCTCATCTCGTTGTGCCGCGTGAGGTCCGTTTCCGTGCGGCCGATGGTACCCTCATCGAAGGCCAGCTCTTTGACGCAGATCCCACTGGGGCAAGGGCGCCGGGGATCGTATTCGTTCATGGCGGGCCATCGCGCCAGATGCTGCTCGGATGGCATCCGATGGATTATTACGCCAACAGCTACGCGCTGAACCAGTATCTGGCGGCGCAGGGCTACAAGGTTCTGAGCGTCAACTACCGGCTCAGCATCGGCTATGGGCACGCATTCCATTATCCCCCGCACGCAGGTCTTGCTGGTGCCAGCGAATATCAGGACGTGGTCGCTGCTGCGAAATATCTGCAACAGCGCAGCGATGTCGATGCCACCCGGATCGGGATCTGGGGCGGCTCCTATGGCGGCTACCTGACTGCGCTCGCCCTAGCCCGCAACTCCGACATCTTCAAGGCCGGTGTCGACATGCATGGCGTACACGACTGGTCACTCGATATGCAGGACTATCTGAAGCGCCCCTTGGGATATGAGAAGGGTGACTATGACGCGGCGCTGAAGGTTGCCTTTCAATCCTCGCCCGATGCGAGCATCGCCCAATGGCGATCCCCCGTCCTTCTCATCCAAGGTGACGACGATCACAATGTGCGCTTCCTGCAGAGCATCGATCTGGCGAATCGCCTGGCCGCCCACCATGTGCCCTATGACGAGCTCATCATCCCCAATGAGATCCACGTCTTTCTGCGCTGGCACTCCTGGCTAGACGCCGATCGGGCCACTGCCGCCTTTTTTGTCCGCCACCTGAGCCCGCCATAGCGGCTGGCCAATGCTCGTCCCGGCAGAAGGCCCCTTCACGGGACGGCAACTGTCTTCCTATATAGGGGACGCAATCTTGATGAGAACGTCGCCTGAGGCGGCGGCGAGAGGATACATGCGCGATCCCTATGAGGTTCTGGGTGTGGCCAAAGGCGCCAGTGAGGCCGAAATCAAGAAGGCCTTTCGCAGCCTGGCCAAGAAATTTCATCCCGACACCCGTGGCGGCGACGAGAAGGCTGCCAAGCGGTTTCAGGAGATTTCCGGTGCCTACGAGATTATCGGGGACAAGGAGAAGCGGGCCAAATTCGACCGTGGGGAAATCGACGCCTCCGGCAACCCCCGTGGCTTCGATCCGCGCGCGCATGGCTTTGAGGGCCAACCCTTTGGGGCCCGCGATTTCCATTTCGAATCCGGGGGGCCGGGCGGTACTGGCGGCTTCAATCCGGAAGAAATTTTCGCCGATCTCTTCGGCGGCCGCGCCGGTCGGCGCACAGCTCAGCCGCGCCGTGGCGAGGATTATGCCTTCGCCATGACAGTCAGCTTCGATGAGGCGGCGCGTGGCGGAACCAGGCGGCTAGCCCTGCCGGATGGACGGGAGATCGATGTCAGGATCCCGGCAGGGATCAAGGAGGGCCAGCAGATCCGCCTGCGCGGCCAGGGTGGACCCGGCCCCAATGGCGGGCCTCCGGGTGACGTGCTGGCTACCATCAGCATCGCGTCTCATCCCTATCTCAGCCGCGACGGCAACAATCTGCGCATGGACCTGCCGATCACCCTTCACGAAGCTGTGCTTGGGGCCACCGTGACGGTACCAACCCTGACCGGACCGATAGCCCTCAAAGTTCCCGCCGGCTCCAACAGCGGCGCGGTCCTGCGCCTGAAGGGCAAGGGCGCTGGCACTGGCAACCAGATGGGAGACCTTTACGTGCGTCTCGTCATCGCCCTGCCCGACGCCCCGGATGCCGCACTCAAGCGTTTCGTCGAAAGCTGGCGCACCAGCTACGATCCGCGCGCCAAAATGAAATAATCAGGCGGTCTTCGTCAGGAGCGGGCGCAGAGGAGCGAGCTGCTCTTCATAGTGCTGCGCGCGACCCAAGGAGCTGCGGTAAAGCGGTTTGCGAACCTGCCAGACGCTGGCCGTGCGCACCACGCTTGCGGCGGCATGAAAATCCATGCAGGCCTCGTCCCACGGTAGACCGCAATAAGCCAAAAGGTCTTCTGTCGCGGTCCGTTGCGCGGTGACAAATTTGGCGTAATCAAAGCCATAGAGCTCAGAGCCGAAAAGCTCTTGCCAGTGCGCCATCAGACGCCGGTACTGCGTGTAATAGTGCGCGATATCAGCCAAATCATGGGCATAAGGTACACGGTGATCCACATGCAAAAAATAGATCGAAATCGCGATATCGAGCGGATCTCTTTCGGTGTGGATGATCCGTGCTTCGGGAAACAACAGCTTGATCAGGCCGATGTGCAGAAAGTTCTCGGTCCGCTTGTCGCTGACCTGCCCGGCCTGTGGAAAGGCTGCAGCAAGACCGTCCTGATAGGCCCTGGCAAGCGCTCCCAAGCCAGCGCTGTCCAACGCCTGAGGATAGTCGGGAAGCAAGCGGGCGATGAGATCGGGTAGCAATCCCAGCTCACCACCCATGGTAACAGCGGGATGACTGGCCAGTACCTGCTCACACAAGGTCGTGCCCGAACGGAACATACCGCAGATGAAGATCGGCTGCGGTGACGCAGACGTCCCGATCTTCAGTTCCGAACGCAATTGGGCCAGGCGCGCAGGGGTAAAAAATGCAATCAGGGCTGCGATGCGCGCCTCGTGAGCGGCCCGATCATAGCTGACGTCAAATCCACCCTGGCGCAGGGCCTGACGGCTGGCGGCGTTCGCAGCGCTGGCGCAGGCAAAGGCCTGGCCATATTCGCCAACCGCATCCAGCAGTCGGGCGAGCGCGAAGCCGAGACTTGCCCGTTCCAGGGGATCGGCATTGGGCATGGCAAGAGCCCGGCGCAACCGATCGATTACCGGATCATTGACGCCCTGAGGCTCATGCAGATTGGCGTAGCGGGCCAACGCCTCGAAAAACCAGGGTCGCAGCGAAAGCGCCCGTGTGTAGTAGCGCCGCGCCTGCTCACGGTCGCCACGATCTTCGGCCAGATTGCCGAGGTTTATCAGCGCTGGAAGATATTCGGAATTGACCTGCAGAGCAGAAATGAGCTCCGCCTCCGCCAACTCGAAACGGCTCAGGCCATCGCTGAAAATGAGCGCGCGATTGAGGAAAATCTGCTCCGGCGCGTCCGCGCCGCGCGCCAGGGCCTCACCATAAGCGGCAAGCGCCGCCTCATGGCGTCCGGCATGGGCGCGCAGGCGTCCCAGATTGTACCAGCTGTTGGCAAGCTCGGGGGCTGCCTCAAGCAGGTGTTCATAGGCCGCAATGGCCTCATCGAGGGGGCCGGTGCGGCTCAGTTCGCGCGCCCGCACCAGCAGCTGTTCGACAGATTGGTTCATGAGCAAGGCATAGCCCAAGGGGGAGGATCTTTGAAGGGTAGAGGCGTTGCCGCCCATACCCTCCTTCGCTGTTGGTGCCGAGAGGCGCGCAGCAGCTTTTGATCCGTTACTGTGGCGCAAGGCTACTTGTGGGCAGCGGCAGATTGGCCGCCCGCATTTCGACCCCGCCCGCAGGGGCGATGCTGAGAGCCGCGACCGCAGCTCGCAGCAAGGGCGTCTGCGCCAGATCAACCAGCCCCTGCATGGCCTTCAGGCCGGTTTCGCCATCACCAAAGATCGAGCCAAGCTGATCAAAAAAGCCCTGACTGCGAGGGAAACGAGCAAAGACCACACGCTGGTCAGCCGGAATGTGTGCGAGCTGCTTGGCTTCGGCCACTGCAGTCCAGAATCCACCCAGCGCATCGACGAGATCATGGGACTTGGCATCAATGCCCGACCACACCCGGCCTTTGGCAATGGCATCTACTTTGGCCAGAGGCATTTTGCGGCCGTCTGCCACTTTTTGCTTGAAGGCAAGATAGATGACATCCGCCTGCTTGTTCAGCGCGGCAAGTTGCGCCTTGGTGTAGGGGGTCAATGAGGAATCGGCGAGTGCGTTCTTGCCCACTCCGATTTCGTCCGCGCCCACCCCAATGAGCGCCAGCGACTTGCCGAAACTGACCTTGCCCGTGAGCACGCCAATCGAACCTGTGACAGTGCCAGGCTCGGCAACGATGCGGTTGGCCGAACTCGAAATATAATAGCCGCCGGACGCCGCAACGGCGCCCATGCTGACCACGACAGGTTTGCCCTTGGCCTGGGCAACACGCACCGCATGCAGGATCTGATCGGAGGCCAGAACCGAGCCGCCAGGCGAATCAATGCGCAGAATGATGGCCTTGATCGACTTCTCGTCGGCCGCAGCCAGGATAGCCTTCGAAAAGCTGTCTCCGGCAATCACCGAGGTTGCACTGAGAAGGCTGGGATGGGCGCTGCCATCCACGATATCGCCATCGCCTTCGATCAGGGCCACACGGCTGCCGCTGCCAAAGGAAGAGCCGGGCGCCGTAGCCACCGCATAGCGGGCAAGTTTGACCGGCTTGCCCCCGCTACCGGCACGCTCAAGCGCCGCCTGAAGCGCGTCGCTGTCATAGCCGATGCGATCGATCAGCCCCGCCTTCTTCACGTCTTGAGCAAAAGTCGGGCTCGCATCCATCACCGCGATCAGTTTGGCCCTGGAGATGCCACGGGCCTGCGCCGCAGCCGCAGTGGCACTGTCATACCAGCTCTGCAGCAGCACCGTGGTCTGCAAGCGATCTGCGGCGGTATAATCCTTCTTCATGAACTCGTCGGCAGCACTCTTGAACTGGGCGCGTTTGACCATCTGTGGAACGGCATCAATCTTGTCAAACAGACCACGCAGAAAGATGGCGCCAGCGGAGGTGCCAGCAGGTTCGAACGGGCTTTGCGGTTGCATCCAGATCTGGTTGGCGCTGGTGGCGAGAAGGTAATCCCCGAGCCCCGTCGACAAGAAGCCCTGGGCGTCAGCGATCACGAATTTCCCCTCCCGACGGAAGCGGGCAATGGCCGCAGACAATTCCTCGGCTTCTGGCACCGAAAGTCCGGCACTGCCGAGCTTGAGGAACAGGCCTTTGACACGATGGTCGCGCCCCGCCCGATCCAGCGCCAGGATGGTTTTCATGACCGTCATCTGTGTAGGTGCAAACCAGGGTGTCTGCGGCCGAGAATCCGGCAGGTTGCCGCTCAGGTTCATGGTCAGCACCATGTTGCCGGGAAGTCCGTCCCCCTCGACCAGACCTGCGATCAACACTCCGGCGACGACGATGCCGATGCCAAGCGCAAGCATCACAAGCCCATTCAATGTTCCAGTCACGATGTGACCGAGCCATTTCAGAAACGCGATCATGCCACCTCCTCGGGGGCCCAGCGACGCGGCGCGGATATGCTTGTTCATGTTAAAGAGAATTCGGCTTACGCGGGCCAGCGGGTCGACGCAATTTCCTCAAGCTGTGACCTATCAGCCGCGCCGCGGGCCAGTGGATGGCCTGGAGGTCCCTCCCACATGGGGAAAAGTACAAGGATCGCCAGCGCTAAGCGGCAGCCCCTGCAGGCGGAAAATGATCCCGTTGCCAGCGGGGCCCCGATCCGAGCTCCTTGTACAGCCACAGTGATGACAGAATAGTAATGATTCGTTGGCGGGGGGCCCTTGCGGACCTCACCACGCCACCAGGTCGGCGCGCCCTCCGTTGCGTCCATAAGCCCTATAGGCTACGCCAAGCAGATGGCAGTCTTTGTCCGCGACGGTTTTACGCTTGGCTTCGACAACCTTGGCCCGGCCTCTGGCAGACCGGTGCTGCTGATACACGGCTTTGCCACCAGCCGCAGCGAGATGTGGCAGCGCCTGGGCTGGTACGGAGCTTTTGAACGCAAGGGCTACCGGCTGATCGCGCCAGACCTGCGCGGCCATGGTGATAGCAGCAAAGCCCATGACCCATCTGCCTATGGCTCACAGGCACTCCTGGCAGATCTCATCGGACTCCTCGACCACCTCGACATCGCCCGCGCCGATATCCTCGGCTATTCGATGGGCGCGCGACTGGCACTGATGCTGGCAAGCCGTTTTGCAGAGCGCGTCGACCATGTTGTGGCCGCCGGGGTGGGTGGACGGCTGCTTGCACCCCAGGAGGCACCAGGCGCCATGGCCGAAGCGATGGAGGCGAGCAATCCAAACAGTATCCGCGAGACGATGCTGCGAAGCTTCCGACAGTTTGCCGATGAGCAGGGCGCCGATTGCAAAGCCCTCGCCGCCTTCAGCCGCAGCCCGTCTGAGCCTTTGACCCTGCAGACTCTGGCGCAGATCACCGCGCCCTGCCTTATCATCGCCGGGGCGCGCGATGCGCTGGCTGGTGATCCAGAGGAACTTGCCGCACAGATCCCCAGCGCAAAAGCCCGCCAGCTGCCGGGCTGCGATCATTTTTCTGCCATAGCCCATGGCCTGCTAAAGGCCAGCGTATTTGATTTTTTCTCAGACGAGCTGGATCTTTGAGCGATCACCCAGACGGTGATCAGACGTAAGCGACGGAGTTGAACCGGTTCAACGCTGCGCATTAGAGGAGGAAACATCATGAAGCACGGATTTATGCGTTATTTCGGCGCCGCCATGCTGGTTGCAGGGCTGTCCGCAGCACCGGCTTTAGCGGCCGGCAATCTGGCCACGGAAATCCACACCGCGGCCCTCCATGCTGGGTTTTCCGCCAAATCGAGCACGCTGAAAATGGTGCATACCCACATGCATCATGCCCTCAATTGCCTGGTCGGTCCCAAAGGCAAGGGCTTTGACAGCGCCGCCTTCGACCCCTGCAAGAATGAGGGCGATGGCGCGATCAACGATGCTACCAACGCGGCGATGAAGCAGCGCCTCGAAGACGTGGCGCAGCTCCTGCAAAAAGGCCTGAGCGACAAGAACCTTCACAGTGCCCAAGCGATCGCCGCCAAGGCTGAGGCGGACTTAAACAGCATGGGCAAGAAATAGCTCAGCCAAGCTGCGCGGGTGGGCCCAGCAGCTGCAACAGGTCATCTGGGGTCAGGATCTGCGGCAGCACCTTCGCCCGCGCAGCGCCGGGAGCATAATAGAGGTAAAGCGGAACACCGGCCCGCCCATGCGCTCGCAGCAGTGATGTGATCTGGGCATTGCGGCTCGTCCAGTCGGCGACCAGATAGGCGACATGGTGGCGTTTGAAGGCCTGCCGGACGGACGGTGCCTGCAGGGCCAGCTTTTCATTGACCATGCAGGTAATGCACCACGCAGCGGTGGCATCAACGAAAACCGGCCGACCGGCCTCACGCAGTTGCGCGAGCCTTTGCGCTGTGTAGGGCTGCGCATCAAGTCCGGTAGCAATGACAGCTTTTACTGCTCCACCCGCCCTGGCGTCGTGAGCGACAAGGCCCAGCGCGCTCAAGGACGCGGCCACCGCGAGTGCGCTTGCGAGCCCACCGGCACGCCGCCAGAAATTACCGGCCGGCCGGCTTACTTTATAGGCCCAGGCGGCAAAGCCTACACCGATCATCGCCCCCAGACTGGCAATCAATGCGGTGCTTCCAGCCTCCGCGCTCAGCACCCAAAGCAGCCAGGCGCTCGCGCCATACATCGGAAATGCCAATGCTTCACGCAGGCGCACCATCCAGACACCTGGTCGGGGCAGCCAACGACGCCAGCTTGGCATCAGCGCAAGCAATACAAAGGGCGCGGCAAAGCCGATGCCAAGTGCGGTGAAGACGAGAATAGCTACCGCAGCACTTTGCGACAGCGCGTAGCCAAGCGCCGCAGCCATGAACGGCGCCGTGCAGGGAGCCGATACGGCAACCGCAAGCAAGCCAGTGAAAAAGGAACCCCACGCATCGGCGCGGCTGGTCAAGCGGCTGCCACCACCAAAATTTCTGCCCAGTTCGACCACACCCGAAAAATTCAGCCCCACAGTGAACAGAAGCAAGGCAAATACCGCGACGAAGAGGGGCTGCTGCAACTGAAAGCCCCAGCCAACCGCGAGCCCGCCGGCACGCAGAAATACCGCTCCGGTTCCCAGGCCGACAAAGCCCAGAAGGACGCCGGCGCCATAGGCAAGCCCCTGGACTGCGACGCGTGCGCGATGATGCTGTGCACTCTCGGCGATCGCGAGGATTTTGATTGCCAGAACCGGCAGCACGCAGGGCATCAGATTGAGGATAAGGCCACCGCCAAGCGCCAGCAGGAGCGCAACGACCAGGCTCTGCATTGCCCGCCGGGCAAAATCGACTTTGGGTACGGCCCCTTCTGGTGCATCTATGGCAAGCGCTGTGATCGCACCTCCCGCATCGCGCAATTCGAGCACGCCCTTCAGTGGTCCGTGCTGGTGGGGGCGGGCCTCTAGCTCAAGTGCGATGCCGCCGCGCAGGCGCCGCAGGTTTTGTACGGCCGTGGGGTCAATCTGCCCGCCACTGAAGGGCGCATAAAGAGCGCTGGTCGGTCGGGCGGCAGCGAGCTCCTTGGAGGCGACAAAGAGGATGAGCTGCGTGCCATGCCGACCATAGCGGACCTGGTAGGGCGAGGGTATCGGCAGTCTGGCGCGGGCAGCCGCAAATTTAGCAGCGATGGTCGCATAGGGCGCCGATGGTGCCGCACTGATGGCAACCGGAAGGGTCAATTTGGCAGACTGGGGGATACAGATCTCTTTACAGACGAGCCACTGGGCATCGGCCTTGAGCGTGACCAAGGTGCCCGGGCGCACCCCGCGCGGGGCCACGAGGTCGGTCAAGAGCCAGACCTTGTGCTCGTAGCCGTAATCAATAAGCGGACCTGTCGCCAGGCGTTCCGGATAGGGCCACAAGAGGGGCCCCGCGCTCCAGCCCTTGGGCAGGCTCCAGGAGAGGGTTGTGGGGGTTCCAGCTGCGCCAGGATTGCGCCAATAGGTGTGCCAACCTCTGGGGATATCCTGTTCAAAGGCGACCCTGAGCCGGCCTCCGGGTGCCACGCTGGTGGTCTCGCTGACCAGTCGAACGCGGACCTTGGGTGCTCCGGCCATTGCCCCAAGGGGAGCCAGGGCAAGAAACAACAACAGCAACAAAGCAAGACGACGCGCCATGGCTTGCTATAACCCGGCCCGCCACGGCTCGCCAGCGCCATCGCGCAGCCCTCGGCAAACCCCTCGGGCCTCGGCTAGACTTTGGTCCAGAGCTCACACAAAGGAGTGCCGCATGCCCGTTATGAACCGCCAATGGATTTTGGCCCGTCGTCCCGTTGGCGATATTGCCGCCGGTGATCTTGAACTGCGCGAGGCGCCCATCCCCGAACCTGCAGAGGGCGAATTTCTGGCGCGCACGATCTACCTGTCTCTCGATCCGACAAACCGCATCTGGATGAGCGATCAGGACCAGTACATGCCGCCGGTCAATATCGGCGAAGTGATGCGCGGCGGGACCTTGGGCGTGGTCGAGCGCTCACGCCATCCAGGTTTCAAGCCCGGCGATATCGTTTCGGGTATCGGCGGATGGCAGGACTATGCGCTGGCCCATGTGGCGCAGAAGCTGCCGGCGCAGGCAAACCTGCCCCTGCCCGCCTATATGAGCGTTATGGGCATGACCGGGGCCACGGCCTATTTTGGCCTCCTGGATATCGGCAAACCGCAGGCAGGCGAAACGCTCGTGGTATCGGCAGCGGCAGGCGCCGTCGGCTCCATTGTCGGGCAGCTCGGCAAGTTCAAGGGTTGCCACGTCGTTGGCATCGCCGGCTCCGACCAAAAATGCCGCCACGTGGTTGAGGACTTTGGCTTCGATGTCTGCCTCAACTATCGTAACGCAAGCTTTGCGCAGGAGCTCAGTGCGGCCTGCCCGCGTGGCATCGATATTGATTTTGAGAATGTCGGCGGCACCATCCTCGATGACATCCTGGCGCGCATCAATCTGAGGGCCCGCATCGTGCTGTGCGGGCTGATCGCGAGCTACAACGCCCAAAACCCGGTACCTGGTCCCTATAATTTTGCCCAGTTACTGATGAAGCGGGCCCATCTGGAAGGCTTCATCGTTTCCGACTACATGCGACGCATGAAGGAATTCTGGAACGAGATGAGCGGCTGGGTGGAAAGTGGGCAGATCAAATACGATGTCACCATCGTGCGTGGTTTGGAACAGGCTCCCGACGCGCTGAAACTGCTTTTTACAGGTGGTAATACCGGCAAGCTGTTGCTGCAGCTCAGCGACGAGCCCTGATGCGCATCACCGCAGGGCGCTTCAAGGGCCGTACCTTGCATACCCCTCGGGACCGGCGCACCCGACCGACCTCGGACAAGGTGCGTCAGGCCGTGTTCAATATTCTCGCACATGGCGAGATCGGTGCCGATTTTACGCTTGAGGGCGCGGCTGTCATCGATGTGTTTGCCGGCACCGGTGCGATGGGACTTGAGGCCATATCGCGCGGCGCCGGCTTTTGCCTTTTCGTCGAGGACGCCGCGGCCGCCATAGCCCTCATCCGTCAGAACATCGAAGCTCTGGGACTTTCCGGCGTCACCAAAATCTGGCGGCAGGATGGCACTGCGCTCGGACCCAGAGCTGCGTCTGCCGAGGGCCCCTTCGGGCTCGCCATGCTCGACCCACCTTATCGACGAGGCTTGCTTGCCCCGGCGCTGCGGGCACTGTCACAAGGTGACTGGCTGCGTTCCGGGGCATTGGCCATCTGCGAGACGGCAGCGGACGACGACGTCGCTTTGCCGCCGGGATATGCGCTTCTCGAAGCACGCAGATATGGCGAAAGCAAAATCCTGATCCTGCGTGTTGTAAACCAAATTGCTTAAGCAAGGCCGCGATCCACACCCTCCGTCAGCGGCGTTACCGGGGGCGCGGGCGTTGTGGGGTCTTTCGCACGGTAATGGTGGTACAGCAGCACGAAAGCGGCAATGACCCCTGGCAGCGAGAGCAGAATGACTGTCCTTAACCCTTCGCCGGCATGCACGAGCACCGCCGCGGTAATGAGCGCGGTGCTGCCGCCAATGTCCCAGCCCCCTTCCGTGGCAATGTGAAAGCGTGCGACGCAGGGCGAGGACTGGGATTTGTTGTAAACTACGGTCATCAGCGTGGGAACGTAAAGGCAGCTGACCAGCGCCCCGAGCGCATTGGCAATGACCGCAAAGGGCGCATCGCCGATGCTGGCCGCCCGCACCAGAGTGACCGTTGCCAGAACACAGAGCGCGATAAAGGCCGCGCGCCGGCCATGGCCATCATCGATCAAACGGCCCAGTACAAGTCCCCCAACGGCACCTGCCAGTGCCGCCACCGCCATCGCTCCGCCATAGTTCTGGAAATTTTCGCCAAGCGACACGAACAGTGCCAGCTGCCAGCCAAAATAGAGCCCACAGGCAATCCAACCATCGCAGACAAAGAGGAGAACACCTGGTAGGGCCGCTCGCAGCGCCGCCGGCGCCTGGCGTTTCACCCTGATATTCGGCGTCCACAACAGGGGCGCGGCCGCACTGAAAAGCACGAAGGCTGTCGCTCCAAAGGCAATCTTGGGCCCGAACCTTGTCAGCGCCCAGCCCGCAAGCAGGGGCGCCGCAATGCCGATCA
Organism: Rhizomicrobium sp.; assembly: GCA_049964915.1. Classification (GTDB taxonomy): domain Bacteria; phylum Pseudomonadota; class Alphaproteobacteria; order Micropepsales; family Micropepsaceae; genus Rhizomicrobium. The sequence continues at coordinate 13,376 of JBMFWV010000045.1, read as the reverse complement.
ATGCCGCCATGGCTTCACGCACACCGACCTGCTGGCCGCGATGATGGGCGTCACCAAGTGAGGCAAAAACGGCGTGATAGCTCGTCCAATAAAGGCTGTCACCGACCGCTGATACCCCGATCAGAAGATAGAGGCTTGGTCCGATGCCATGCACTGTGGCCAGTACCGGATACTGCAACGCCGAGACGATGGTACCTGCAATCAGAATGGGCTTCAGGCCAAAGCGCAGCGCCAGCGGCAGGAGCAGCGGGCGCATCAAGAAGCGTCCCAAAAGAACGGTCGCAAGCGAAGCCAGCACCGCTGGCAATGGCAGTCCGGCCTTCAGCAGAAAGACGGTATAGAATGCGCCGCTGCCGGTCAGTGCCAGGGAGTGGATGGCATAGTGCAAATTGAGCAGGTTGACGGCGCGGTTACGAAAGTAGGCCATGATCGCAAACCGCCATCGCTGACAAAATGGAACCCATAGTCACGCGCAGCAAAATCACCTCAGCGCCGACCAAACAAGCGCTCAATATCAGCGAGCTTGAGCTCGACATAGGTGGGACGGCCGTGATTGCACTGACCACTATGAGGCGTGGCTTCCATTTCCCGCAAGAGTGCATTCATTTCCTCGGCCGAAAGCCGCCTGCCTGCGCGCACTGACATGTGGCAGGCAAGTGTCCCTGCAACCTCCTCCAGGCGCTCCTTGAGCGTGAGTGCATGAGCATTTTCTGCAAGCTCATCGGCCAGATCGCGGACGAGTCCGGCGATATCAAGTTTACCCAGCATGGCTGGCGTTTGCCGCACCAAGACCGCATCCGGACCGAAGGCCTCCAGGATAAGGCCCAGTTCGGCAAATTCGCCAGCCTTTGCACAAAGCCGCGTCACATCTGCCGGATCGAGACTGACCACTTCGGGGATGAGCAAGGGCTGCGATGCAATCCCTCCCTGGGCCATTGCCCGCTTCATGCGTTCGTAAACCAGGCGCTCATGGGCCGCATGCTGGTCAACGATGACGATGCCGTCCTGCGTCTGCGCCACCACATAGGTTTCATGAAGCTGAGCTCGGGCGAGCCCGAGGGGGTATTGGTTGGATTCACCCAAAGACGACGTCGGTGCGGCTGGCAATGCCGGTGGCGCCTGCCACAACATATCCGCTTGCGGAGCTGTGGCAGAGGGCGCAACGGGAAGAGACGCGTGAAAGGGGGCAGGATGTGGACGAAAGGCCGCGAGTGCGGCACCGGCAACGGTGGTAGCGGCGCGGTGGCCGGCGCGATCCAGAGCGTGTTTCAGCGCCGACACGATCAGCCCGCGGACCAGACCTGCATCACGAAAGCGCACTTCGGTCTTGGCCGGATGCACATTGACGTCGACAAATGCCGGATCACAGGAAAGAAACAAAGCAAGTGCCGGATGACGGTCACGCGCCAGAAAATCCGCATAGGCCCCGCGCACCGCGCCGATCAGAAGCTTGTCACGCACCGGTCGGCCATTGACGAACAGAAATTGGGCCATGGCGTTGGCGCGGTTATAGGTTGGAAGACCGGCATAGCCTTCGATACGAACGGCCTCGCGCACCGCATCAATCGCCACTGCATTCTCGGCAAAATCCTGCCCCATAATATGTGTGAGACGGGCCAGAGGGTCTTCCAGCGCCGGGACATCCAGGCCTTTGCGTCCATCGAGGGTGAGGGTGAACGCCGTCGAAGGCCGGGCCATGGCAAGGCGCTTGATGACATCGAGTGTCGCCAGATCTTCGCTGCGCGTTGATTTGAGAAATTTGAGACGCGCCGGCGTGGCAAAGAACAGATCGCGGACTTCGACCCTGGTGCCGCTTTGGCCGCTGGCGCGAAAGCCGATCGGATAAGGTCCTTGCCGCTGCCCTCCAGCGAGCGCAATCGCATGGGCCTCGCTCGCAGCCGTGCGACTGGCCACAACAAGACGGGCAACCGCACCTATCGAGGGCAATGCCTCACCACGAAATCCCATGGTGGAAATCTGCGTCAGATCATCGGCGCCATCACGACGGGGCAGCTTGGAGGTGGCATGTCGCTCCACCGCCAGTGCGAGCTCATCGGCGGCCATGCCTACGCCATCATCCTCCACGAGAATCAGGCTGGCACCGCCTTCGGCGACCGCGATCTCGATGCGCTGGGCGCCGGCATCAAGAGCGTTTTCGACCAGTTCCTTGACCGCACTGGCCGGTCGCTCAATGACCTCGCCAGCCGCGATGCGGTTTACCGTGCCCTCGTCAAGCCGGCGGATCTTGGGTGAGTCGGACGCCATGACCCGATCCTAGCAGAGCCGCCCCGGCCAGTGGCAGAGAGGGCGCGGGGCATTTGCGCGGGCGACTGTGGACAACCCACGCCATCAAATGGTCACGATTGCACCATCACCCCGCCCAGTTCGGGGGACATGTTACCCGACGTCGGCTGGTCGCACTGATCCCCTGGAACGATTAACGCCCCCCAGCCCCCGAACCAGGCTTTAGCGCCGGCCGGCCGACATCCCTCATCCCTCATCCCAGAACACCCCAGAGCCAATCCTTGCGCCGATTTAATAACCCATGGCGCGCAGGTTGGCGGCCATCTGCCCGAACAACCCCCCGACAGCGCCAACCAGAACCGCGATGGTCGTTCCGGTCGCGATAAAACTCACATAAAGGTCCCCGATGGCCGCGGAAAAGCCAATGCCAACAAGGCCGCAGACACCTCCGGCGATGGCGCCTGCAGTTGCACTCGCGAACCAGCCATGACCGGTCACTACGGCGTAAATGTAGGCAGAGGTCGCAGAGATCATCATGCCGCCGAAGAGAAAGAGGTGCTGCGCCAGCCACGGAATAAAATGTCCCGTGACGTACATGGTAAGCTGCAGCACAATGCCGACGATGGTGGCCCGGATCAGTGGCACAAGTTCAATCACAGCTACCTCCATCCCAAATGTGCCAGCCCGGGCTATTGTGGCGCAGCCCAAGCCACCCATTGCCGTTGAGGTTCAAACGCCTCTGGCGGCCAAAGGCGTCACCTTGATGTGATGACTGAAGCGTAACCTTTGTTAGCTTGCGATGCGCGTTGTTTTTTTCTAGACGGCTAGCGTCAAGCCAGGTAGGCGCGCTTGGCGTCAGTGCCCTCACGAACGGGCAAATCCTCGTGTGCAGATGATCGAAGTCGAAGGATTGACAAAGCAGTTTGGCCCGTTTGCGGCCGTCGCCGGCATCGACCTGCGCGTCGGGCGTGGCGAGGTATTGGGATTTCTAGGACCCAACGGCGCTGGCAAATCCACCACCATGAAGATGATCACGGGCTATCTGTCAGCAACCTCCGGTCGGGTGCGGATCTGCGGCCAGGACATCGAGACCCAGACCATCGCCGCACAGCGCCAGATCGGGTATCTGCCCGAGGGCGCACCAGCCTATGGCGACATGACCCCGCGTAGTTTCCTGAACTTCATCGCCGAGGTTCGCGGTTTTTATGGTGCCACCGCCAAGAGCCACATCGAACGCGCCATTGCCAACACCGAACTTGATCCGGTGCTCGAGCAACCTATCGAGACCCTGTCGAAGGGCTTCAAGCGTCGCGTTGGGCTCGCGCAGGCTATTTTGCATGATCCGCCAGTGCTGATCATGGATGAGCCAACTGACGGGCTTGATCCCAACCAGAAGCACGCAGTGCGGCGGCTGATCCGCGACATGGCTCCGCAAAAGGCCATTATCGTCTCGACCCATCTTTTGGAAGAAGTCGAAGCCATCTGCACCCGCGCCGTGATCATTGACCGCGGACGCATCGTTGCCGATGGGACACCGTACGAACTTCTGACCCGCTCGCGCCATCACAATGCCGTCAGCCTGCTGTTGCCGACTGAGCAAGCCGAGCTTGCCTGGGCCCGCCTCAAATCAATGAACGATGTGGTTTCGGTCGAGCAGAGTGCGCGGCCCGACGGGCTGACGATGCTGACCGCGTTTCCCCGGCAAGGCGCACTGCTCATAGAAGATGTCAGCGCGCTGGTCATGGCGGAACACTGGGATGTACGAGAGCTTTATGCCGAACCGGGTCGGCTGGAAGATGTCTTTCGAGCGGTCACCACCCATGATGCGGCGCGCGCGCGTGCCCAGGCGAACGGGGCAAACGCATGAGCGGATTGTGGCCGATCTTCAAGCGCGAATTTGTGGCCTATTTCGCAACGCCCCTGGCCTATGTGTTCATCGTGATCTTCCTGTTCGCCATGGGTGCTTTCACGTTCTACATCGGCAATTTCTATCAGAATGGTGTTGCCGATCTGTCCGTCTTCTTCGCCTATCATCCCTGGCTTTATCTGTTTCTCGTGCCGGCCATAGCAATGCGTCTGTGGGCCGAAGAACGCCGCAGCGGCACCATTGAACTGCTGCTCACACTGCCCGTCCCGGTATGGGCGAGCGTGATCGGCAAATATTTAGCGGCTTGGGCGTTTACCGGAGTGGCACTGGTTCTTACCTTCCCCATCTGGCTCACGGTGAATTATCTCGGCAATCCGGACAATGGTGTCATCCTGGCCGGTTATGTCGGCAGCTTCCTGATGGCCGGCGGCTATCTTGCAATTGGCGCGGCGATTTCAGCGGCCACCAGCAATCAGGTGATCGCCTTTGTGGTTTCAGTAGTGGTCTGCTTTCTGTTCACGATCTCAGGTGCGCCCCTCGTGCTCGACTTTGTCCGCGTCATCGCCCCACTACCAATCGTGACAGCGATCTCATCATTCAGCTTCCTGACGCATTTCGGGGCTATTTCAACCGGCGTGATTGACCTTCGTGACATCATTTTCTTCGTCTCGCTGATTGCCCTGTTTCTGGCGATCAACATCGTATTGATCGACCTGAAGAAGGCGAGCTGACCGATGACCAAGCCGCTCTCCCGGCGCGTCTATGCGATCACCGCCCTCATCCTGGCGGCAGTCATCTTCGTGGCCGTCAACATTGCCGCTGATGCCAGCCTGACCACCGAGCAGATCGATCTCACACAAAACGGCCTCTATACGATCTCCAAGGGCACCAAAGAGATCCTGAGCAGCCTGAAAGAGCCGATCACCCTCAAATTTTATTACTCCAAAAAGGCCGCCGCCGATTACGCACAGATCAATGCCTATGCGGCGCGCGTGCGCGATCTGCTGCAGCGTTACGCTGCGCTGTCGAACGGCAAAGTCATTGTCGAGGAGTTGGATCCGGCGCCCTATACCAGTGCCGAGGATCAGGCCAACGCAGCCGGACTGACCGGCGCCCAGACCGATGATGGGCATCTCGTCTATTTCGGCCTTGTTGGTACCAACACCATCGACGGCACCCAGACCATTCCCTTCTTCAGCCTGAAGCGGGAGCCGTTTCTCGAATATGACATCACCTCGCTGATCTACCGGCTGTCGCAGCCGCAAAAGCCGGTCATCGGGGTGTTGTCGTCGCTGCCCCTCAATGTCGGGGCCGGCGGCATGGCGGCCGCCCTGCAGGGACGGGCGCAACCTTATGTGGCCTGGGAGCAGCTGGCGCAGAATTACAAGACGCGCATGATACCTGCCGACTTCAAGACCCTTCCCAAGGGCATCCGCGTACTGATGATTGTCCAGCCCAACAAACTGAACGCGGTACAACGCTATGCCATTGACCAGTTCGTGCTGCGGGGCGGACATGCACTGGTCTTTGTCGATCCGCGTTCAGATCTGGCGCTGGCCTCCGGTGATGGTGGTCAGCCGGTCGCCCCAGCGTCGTCGAACCTGCCGCAGCTGTTCAAAGCCTGGGGCATCGGGTTCAACCCCGAAAAGGTGGTTCTGGACGGCCGTCTGGCACAGCAGGTGGAAGTACAGGACAATCCCCACGATCCCATCGTGCTCTATCCCACTTGGCTGAGGATCGGCAGAGCGCAGATGAACCGCCAGGACCAAGTTACGGCCAATTTGTCCGATCTCAACCTGGCGACGGTCGGCGCGCTCTACCCGGTCAAGGGAGCCACCACCCGTTTCATCCCACTGATCAGCTCCTCGGATGACGCCAGCCTGATCTCGACCAGTCGCCTGCAACTGACCGCGCCGCAGGATCTGCTCAACGCCATCCATCCGGTGGGCAAACCCTTTGTGATCGCGGCCCGCATTTCTGGCTCCGCCCATACCGCCTTTCCCAATGGGCCCCCTAAGGGTGTTCCCGCCAAGGGTGAGATCAAGACCGCCAAGAGCATCAATCTGATCGTCGTCGCCGATACCGATATCTTCGACGACCGCTTCTGGGTACGCATGGATCAGAGCTATGGCGGAAAAACCATTGCCGAGCCCTTCGCCGACAACGGCGCCTTCATCCTCAATGCGGTGGAAAATCTCACCGGGTCGAATGCCTTGATCTCTCTGCGTACCCGCGCTGTCTCCACCCGTCCGTTTACCGTCGTCAAGGAATTGCAGGCCGAAGCTCAGGCAGAATTCCAGCAACAGGCGAATGATCTGCAACAAAAGCTATCCGATACCGAGCACAAGTTGCGGACCCTCGAAAGCGGAGGCACCGCTGCCGCTGGCGGAGCCGTACAGCTTTCGGCCAGGCAACAGCGCCAAATCGAGAACTTCAAGCGTGAGCTGATCGATACCCGTCTTCAGCTGCGCAAAGTGCAGCTGAACCTGCGTAAGAGTGTCGATCAGCTGGGCAGCATACTTGCGTTCCTCAATATCGCCTTCGTGCCCATTCTGGTGGCGCTGTTTGCGCTCGCTCTGGCCTGGTTGCGGCGGCGACGCCGCGCCCGCGCCGTGAACCTGTGACGGAGGCCGCAATGTCCCTGGCAGCAGCCATCCTTCACGACCGGCGACGGCGCAATCTTCTGGTGCTGGCGATCGTGGCCGCGCTCAGCTCGATTCTTGCGGTGCTGGCACTTCATCATCAGGCCGCCTTGATGGCGCCAAAATACAAGCCGCATACATTTTTTCCCGGACTTGCTGACAAGGATCGGCACATCGCCAGCATCCGCATCACCTCGAAAGAATACGGGACTGTAGCGATCGATTTTGTTCCTGATCGCGGCTGGATCCTACCGGCTGAGCATGGTTTTCCTGCCAATTATGATCTTGTGCGCAAGACCATTTACGGCATGGCGGGTCTTGAGGCATTGGCCCCAGAAACCGCACGGCCCGGCTGGCTAAAATATCTCGATCTCGACGCTCCGCCGAAGGGACACGGCGTAAAAGTCACGCTTTACGATGACAAGGGACACATCATCGCAGCGCTGATCGCGGGAAAGACCAAAACGCTGGGAGAGCTGGGGCAGCTCGGCCTGTTCGTTCGCACCCCGACGAGCAACCAGAGCTGGCTCGCCCGCAGCGTATTTCAGCCAGATGCCAATCCTGCCGACTGGATGAACAAGGACGTGCTCGATCTGGCGCGTTCAGAGATCAAATCGGTCACCATCAGGCCCAATCATGGTCCGTCCTATACGGTGGCACGGGCAGAACCCTCGGACCCGAATTTCAGCCTGAGCGGACTGCCGAAAGGCCGCACCCTCGCCTATCCCACCGCGCCAAATGGCCCAGCCTTTGGGCTGGTAGACTTTTCCTTCGATAAAGCGGTCCCGATTCAAACCGTCGATTTCAGCCACGCCACCCAGACCGAGACCACCACCTTTGACGGCCTCACCATAGACGCCCGCATTGCCGCGCAGGACGGCAGCAGCTGGGTGGCGCTGGCCGCGCACGCCAAGCCCTCCAACAAGATCGCCACGCTCAAGGCTCGCAAAATCAATAAGATCGCCGGCGCCTGGGCCTTTGAAATTCCCGCCTACAAGGCGGCCCAGTTGACCACCCCCTTGGACAATCTGCTCAAAGCCCACACGGCGCCGGCCGCACACCGAAGGTGACAAATGCGGCGGCGCGCGCTAGTCGGGCAGGGATTGACCCCAGGGCCCGCAGATGAGCAGCGACGAGGCACCTTTACGCAACCTTTGGTACATGGCGGGTTTTGGCCGGAAGCTGGCTCGCGGTAGCCTCTGGCACAAGCTTCTCCTGAGCGAGCCGGTGGTGATCGGCCGCACCCGCGCCGGAACGCTCTTCGCCATGCGTGACATCTGTCCCCATCGCGGCGTGCCTTTATCCGCTGGCCGGGCCACGACCAACGGTGTTCAATGCCCTTATCATGGCTGGCAGTTCGGCACCGATGGCGTGTGTACCCACATCCCCTCGCTAACCGACGCCCAGGACTTAGACCCCAGCCGGATCAAGGTCCGGACCTTTCCCGTATGCGAACAGGACGGACTGATCTGGATTTACATGGCTGCCGAGGGCCAGGAGATGACGGCGCCGACCCAGTTACCACCCAAAGTGCCGCTCGCCGACGCCCGCCCGCGCTGGTTTGAGAGCCAGACCTTCCAATGTCCCATCGACCATGCCGTCATCGGCCTGATGGACCCGGCCCATGCCCCCTTCGTTCACGGTCGCTGGTGGTGGCGGGTCAGGCCACGACTGAAGGAAAAGGCCTATGGTCCGCTGCCCAATGGCTTCGTTATGAAACGCCACGCCCCCAGCAAGCCCGCCTATCGTCTGCTGGGCGCAGAGGTGTCGACCGAGATCACCTTCGAACTGCCGTCGACCCGCTTTGAGATCGTGAAGGGGCACCTGTTGGGCCGCCCGCTCGATGTGGTCGGATTGACGGTGTGCACGCCCATTGATGAGCACAGCACGCAGGTCACCCAGATCCAGTACTGGCCGGCATGGCTAGGCTTCATCAAGCCGTTCTTCATGGCCATCGGGCCGACATTTCTTGGCGACGACCGCCGGATGGTGGAACTGCAGAAGGAAGGGCTGAAGTTCAATCCTCGGCTGATGCTGATCCAGGACGCCGACCAGCCTGCCATCTGGTATCACCGCATCAAAAAATCCTGGAACGAACACGTCGCGACCGGTGTGCCGTTCGTCAATCCCGTGACGGAACGCACCTTGCGCTGGCGCAGCTAGGCCTCAAAGCGATGCCATGGGACGCCTGCTATGGCCGGGCCCGGGAGGAGCGTCCGGCGGGCCCCGCCCCGAGCTTCTGACCATCAGGATTACGCACAGCACCACCCCATCACGGGAACCGCGAACGAAGTTGTTGGGCAGTACGGATTCTCCGCCACTAAGGGTTGCTCTGTCCGCCTATCCGAGATAGACGGTCCACCTAACCTATAATTCGACCCGCCCAAAGCGCAGCGTCGCGCGCGCAAGTAGGCGCACGCGCGAGAATGCTATGCCCAAACGCCACGATATACACACCGTGCTCATCATCGGAGCCGGACCCATCGTTATTGGTCAGGCATGCGAGTTCGACTATTCCGGCGCTCAGGCCTGCAAGGCCTTGAGAGCTGAAGGCTACCGGGTGGTCCTGGTCAATTCCAATCCAGCCACGATCATGACCGATCCGCAGCTGGCCGACGCCACTTACATCGAGCCCATCACGCCGGAATTTGTCGAAAAGATCATCGCCAAAGAGCGTGAACACGTGCCGCCCGGACGCGTTTTTGCGCTGTTGCCGACCATGGGAGGGCAGACCGCACTCAATACTGCGCTATCCTTGCGCAAGCGCGGCGTGCTCGAAAAGTACAATGTCGAGCTCATCGGTGCGTCGGCTGAAGCCATTGACAAGGCCGAAGATCGTGAACTGTTCCGTCAGGCCATGATCCGCATCGGTCTGGAAGTACCACGTGGTCGAACGCTCAAGGGATATCTACGGCACAAGAAGGATCGCGACGGAAATTTTCTGTACGACACCGAAAACAATCCGGTCATGGAGCTGTCACCAGAAGCCTTTGCCCATGCACTGCAGGCTCTTGATGATGTCGGCCTGCCGGCGGTGGTTCGCCCGTCCTTCACCCTTGGCGGTACCGGCGGAGGAATTGCCTTTAATCGCGAGGAATTCTTCGAAATCGTTGAGCGCGGCCTGGATGCCTCTCCAACCAATGAAGTGCTGATCGAAGAATCGGTGCTCGGCTGGAAAGAGTATGAAATGGAGGTCATACGCGATCGCGCCGACAACGCGATCATCGTCTGTTCGATCGAGAATGTTGATCCCATGGGCGTGCACACCGGCGATTCTATGACCGTCGCTCCCGCTCTGACGCTGACCGACAAGGAATATCAGCGCATGCGTTCTGCATCGCTGGCGGTGTTGCGTGAAATCGGCGTTGAGACCGGGGGCTCCAACGTGCAGTTTGCGGTCAACCCGGCGGACGGACGCATGGTGGTGATCGAGATGAACCCGCGGGTGTCGCGGTCATCGGCACTAGCCTCCAAGGCCACCGGCTTTCCCATTGCCAAGGTCGCGGCCAGACTGGCGGTCGGCTATACGCTCGACGAACTGGACAACGATATCACCAAGGCAACACCGGCGAGCTTTGAGCCCAGCATCGATTATGTCGTCACCAAAATTCCGCGCTTCACCTTTGAGAAATTCCCCGGTGCCGAGCCCCTGTTGACCACCTCCATGAAGTCGGTGGGCGAGGCGATGGCGATCGGACGCACCTTCCAAGAGTCGCTGCAAAAGGCCTTGCGCTCGCTTGAAACCGGCCTGACCGGACTGGACGAGATCGATCTGCAGGATGACGCAGATGCGATGCGGGCGGCACTCGCCCGTGCGACACCAGATCGACTGCGCTACGCGGCTCAGGCCCTGCGGCAGGGCTTTTCGGTCAGCGATGTACACGACATCACGCATTATGATCCCTGGTTTCTCAGCCAGATCGAAGGCATCGTTCAGGCTGAGGAAAATGTTCGCCGCCAAGGCCTTCCCCAAGATGCGAAGGGCCTGCGCGCGCTGAAAGCAATGGGCTTCTGCGATGCAAGGCTGGCCAAGCTGGCGGGCGTAGAGGAGAGCGGCATCGCGGCGCTGCGCGCTGAGCTTAACATCAATCCAGTGTTCAAGCGGATTGATACCTGCGCCGCGGAATTCGAAGCTCTGACCCCTTACATGTACTCGACCTATGAGGCACCAGTGTCGGGTGCCAGCGAGTGCGAAAGCAATCCCACGGCAAAGACCAAGATCATCATACTTGGGGGTGGCCCGAACCGCATCGGCCAGGGTATCGAATTCGACTATTGCTGCTGCCATGCTGCGTTTTCGTTGTCGGCGCAGGGTTATGAAACCATCATGGTCAACTGTAATCCTGAAACCGTCTCCACCGATTACGACACCTCCGATCGCCTCTATTTCGAGCCCCTGACTGCGGAGGATGTGCTTGAAGTGGTCCGCACCGAATCCAAGAGCGGGCGGGTGGCCGGGGTGATCGTACAATTCGGCGGCCAGACCCCGCTCAAGCTAGCCCATCGCTTGGTGGAGGAAGGGGTGCCCTTGCTTGGCACCTCTGCCGCCTCGATTGATCTGGCGGAGGATCGCAAGCATTTTCAGCGTCTGTTGGACCGCCTTGGTCTCAAGCAGCCACGCAACGCTACCGCCATGACCGCAGACGAAGCGATCGCAGCCGCGGCCCAAATTGGCTATCCGGTCATGCTGCGGCCCTCTTACGTGCTGGGTGGCCGGGGCATGGTGGTCGTGCCCAACGAAACCTCGATGAAAGCCCAGTTGTCTTCGGGTGAGCTGTTCAAGATATCCGGTGACCATCCGGTCTTGATCGATGCCTTCCTTCATCATGCCATCGAGATCGACGTTGACGCGATCGCCGATGGCACGGGAGCGGTGTTTGTGGCCGGGATCATGGAGCATATCGAGGAGGCGGGCGTCCATTCGGGCGATTCGGCCTGCGCCCTGCCACCACATTCACTGCCGCAGTCCACAATCAAGGATATCGAGCACCAGACCATCGCCCTCGCCCGTGCCCTGGACGTCAAAGGCCTGATGAACGTGCAGTATGCGGTGCAGAATTCGGAGATCTACGTACTGGAAGTCAATCCGCGAGCCAGCCGGACGGTACCCTTCGTGGCCAAAGCCGTTGGAATACCGATCGCGGCTATCGCGGCCCGGGTGATGGCGGGCGAGAAGCTTGCCGACTTCGCTCTGAAACCTGCCCGTCATCATCACATAGCCGTCAAGGAAGCGGTGATGCCCTTCAACCGTTTTCCCGGTGTAGACACCATTCTTGGGCCGGAGATGCGCTCCACCGGCGAGGTGATGGGTCTTGATGTCAGTTTTGGACGTGCATTCGCCAAGAGCCAGATCGGCGCCGGACTGAAATTACCTCTCTCCGGAACCGCCTTCATCTCTGTCAAAGATGCCGACAAGGAATTGGTTGTCGCTCCGGCGCGTCAGCTCGTCGCCATGGGCTTTGAGCTCGTCGCAACCCGCGGCACTGCAACCTATCTTGAGCAGCAGAACATCGCGGTTCGTCGGGTCAACAAGGTGCTTGAGGGTCGACCTCATATCGTCGACGCCATCAAGAACGGCGAAGTCCAGCTCGTGTTCAACACCACTGAAGGCAGCCAGTCTCTTTCCGATTCGCTTTCGCTGCGCCGTACCACCTTGCAGATGAAGATACCGTACTACACGACAGTTGCCGGTGCGGCTGCCGTAACCCAGGCGATTGCAGCCCTGCGTGAAGGCACTCTCGATGTCAGCTCTCTGCAAAGTTACGTCTGAGGAATTGCGTCTGCGACTGCAGGGTTTGAGCGTGTGCACAAAATCCCCGCGATCGACGCAGGAGCTGATGATCAAGCGGAGCAATCAGGCCCCAGCGCCTGTTCTTGGCGCAGTCAGTCGCGAGCGACTTGAGCCGTGCGCACGGCTCAGATGCCTTTGGCCACCCCGCGCTTACTGCCGAACCCCCTGGTGAGGCCACGCGCCGCATGCGGCAGGTTTGAGCCTAATCCGGGCCCAGCGAAGAGGGCGGTCGCCCCCCTGAAGAGTGTTGGGTCAGCTCCAGCCTCTATCCGCCACGCCGCCTTGCCGGCCTGCTCAATCTCCTGTGATTTCAAATGGATAATCATACCCAAAGCGGCGGTCCGCTGCCCTGCCCAACGCTGGGGTAAGCACCGCGCGGGGACGACGCCCCTGCCCTGTCGGCGCGACTGGCCTCGACATCCACGCTGTGGATCCAAGCTTTGGACCAGCTGCGGGGATGGTCCTTACCTGGCGCCCTCCCGTGATCTGTGATTAATTATGTTTCATGTTTTCCGGGGGGCAAAATGATGGCCCCAGTCTCATAGAAGACCGCATCTGAAGGTGACGACCATGAAGCCGAACCCGTCCATTCCGCCGACGCCCATGTTGCATGATCTGGCCGAGGGCACCCAGGCCCTGGGGAATTATTTGACCGCGCTGCAGCTCAGCCTTTCGGGCAATGCGCACAACCCCGAAATGCCCCAGATCGTTGACCGCGCCCTGCTGCAATATGCCCGTATCGTTGAGACCATGCACGCATTGGACGAAGACGCCCACGTTAGCTCCCTTTGATCCTCCCAAAGGTGCCGCCGTCTGATATTTCGGGGCCGGC
>JBMFWV010000044.1:0-27580 GCA_049964915.1 Rhizomicrobium sp. | reverse complement strand
CCGCGCATAACCGGCCCCAAGGGGGCAGGGACGGGTGCACATATTGCGTGCACCGCCCCTAAGGGCTTGGGAGGTGATGAAGCAGGTCTCGGTCTCCCGGCCAGGGTGACGCAGGCGAATTGCCGGCACAACCCCGCGCTTCTGCCATGACCTTGCTCTGCTCTTGCGAGCCTCAAAGAGAACGGCTTAGCTTTGGGGTGCCAATCAATGTGTATCGTGATGCCAAAACTTTATCTTGTACGACACGGCAAGGCTGCGGCCGGCTTCGGAGAGGACGCCGACCCCGGTCTTGATGCGCTCGGCCTGAGCCAGGCTGCCGCAGCGGCTGAGCGCCTGAGCCTTTTGCCGCGGATGGCCCTGCGTTCCAGCCCGCTCCGGCGGGCACGTGAAACGGCCGCGCCACTTGAAGCGCTGTGGAAGGTGAACGCCAATATTGATCCGGCGGTCTCGGAAATTCCCTCACCGACGCCGGATCTGGCGGCGCGGGTAATCTGGCTGCGCGACTTCATGCAAGGCCGTTGGAGTGATGTCGATGCGGAGCTGAAAGCGTGGCGCAGCACGCTGATCCGTGCCCTCCTGTCGCTTGATGGGAATTGTGTCATCTTCAGCCACTATGTGGCCATCAATGTTGCGGCGGGCGCCGCCCTTCAGGACGAGCGCACCTTGGTGTTCTCACCGGCCAATGCATCGATCACGATCTTTGAGCATGACGGCCACACGCTGCGCCTGATTGAAAAGGGCGAGGAAGCACCCCTCACACGCGTGAATTAGGAGTGATGACCATGGACATCCATGAGATGGGCGCCGTTGAACTGTCGGCGGCCTATGCGCGACACGCGCTCTCGCCCGTGGAGGTCACGCAGGCGTGTTTGACCCGCATCGCTGCATTTGATGCCCGGATCAATGCCTTTTGCCATGTCGACGAAGCCGCGTCCCTGGCGCAGGCCGAGGCCTCACAGGAGCGCTGGCTGGCCGGAACGCCGCTGTCGGCACTCGATGGAGTACCGGTGGCCATTAAGGATCTGCTCCTGACCAAAGGCTGGCCGACACGACGCGGCTCGCTGACGATCGAGGCGAAGGGGCCCTGGCTTGAGGATGCGCCGTCGGTCGCGCGGCTGCGCGAGGCGGGCGCAGTGTTGATCGGCAAGACCACGACGCCCGAATTCGGCTGGAAGGGCTGTACCGATTCGCCACTGACGGGGGTCACACGCAATCCCTGGGATTTGACGCGGACCCCCGGCGGGTCATCGGGTGGCTCGGCTGCGGCACTGGCAGCCCGGCTGTGCCCACTTGCGCTCGGCACCGATGGCGGCGGTTCGATCCGCATTCCGGCCAGTTTTACGGGTACTTATGGTCTCAAACCGAGTTTCGGGCGGGTACCGGCCTGGCCGTTGTCGCCTTTTGGCACGGTAGCCCATGTTGGGCCCATGAGCCGTTCGGTGCGCGACAGCGCCATGCTCCTGAACATCATTGCCCGGCCAGATGCGCGCGACTGGCATGGCTTGCCCACCAACTCTGAGGACTATCTGGTGCGCGCCGAAGCCAGTCTCAAAGGCAGGCGCATCGCCTATTCGCCACGTCTTGGCTATGTCACACGCATTGTCCCGGAGGTGGAAAGCCTGGTCGAAAAAGCTGCACTGCGCTTTGAGCAAATGGGCGCAAGGGTGGAGCGGGTCGATCCGCCCGGGGGCAATCCGGGAGAGATTTTCCGCACCCTGTGGTGGGCGGGTGCGGGTTATCTGCTGGCCGATCTGCCGGAGCAAAAGAAGGCCCTGCTCGAAGTGCCGCTGCGCAAAATGGCCGACGAAGGTGCAGGCTTTGCGCTCAGGGATTACATGGCGGCCAACCTTCAGCGCGGTGCCTATGGCGCGGGACTGCGGCAGTTTATGGAAACCTATGATTTCCTCATCACTCCCGCGGTGGCGACGCCAGCCTTTGAAACCGAACGTCTGACCCCGCTTGATGATGATGGCAATGCCTGGATGGCTTGGACGCCCTTCAGTTTTCCCTTCAATCTAACGCAGCAGCCCGCGGCCTCCATCAATTGCGGTTTTACTTCGCAGGGCTTGCCGGTGGGACTGCAGATCGTCGGGCGAATGTTCGATGATGGCGGTGTGCTGGCGGCAAGCTTGGCCTATGAACGTGCCGATCCGGATGCCGTAAAGGCGCCGCAAGGCTATTAATCCGGCGACAGCTTTGGCGGCTGGCATGGGCGCATGCCATGTGCTAAGGCTCCCGCATGACATACTGCGCACACAGCAACCGACGTCGCCAACTCTTGCAGAGGGGCGGGTAGGTGTTTGTCGTAGCGTAAGAGACGCTTTAACCCCGCCGGTTGCGCGGGTTTTTTTTACGTCTGCGGACCGGCCATCACGGAGAGGAAGATGGATCGGCTCTGTCAATGTGCCGAGGACGCTGCATTTAATGCATGGCCCGCGCTCAAGGGAATTTTTCACGATGGCTGGCTCATCCGTTTGTCCGGCGGAGAAAGTCGTCGCACCAACTCGGTCTGGGTGATCGCGCCACCACGTGCGCCACTGGCTCGCAAGCTCGCGTTTTGCGAACGTATCTATCAGGCTCATCAGCTGCCGCTCATCTTTCGGGTACGCTCGCTGGATGCTCCGCCACTCGAACGTCATCTCGCGCGGGAAGGTTTTGCACCCCAAGACGAGACGCTGACATTGTTCCTGGATCTGAGCGCGTGTGCGCAGGGCCAAAGCTCGCCGGCCTTTGCCATCGCGGCAAAGGCCTCGCGTGAATGGATTTGTACCCATCAGCATTTCACGGGACGCAGCGATGCGCACACGCAGCTGCACCTGCGTCGGTTTGAACTGATCTCGCAACCCACCGCCTTTGCTTCGGTAAAACAGGGTGGCAGGATCGTCTCGCTGGCCTATGGTGTGGTGCATGATCGCATCATGAGCCTGCAATGGGTGGCGACCGATCCTGCCCATCGCCAACAGGGGTTTTCGCGGGTTACGCTTCTTGGCCTTTTTTCCTGGGGGATCGCGCAGGGCGCAAGTGGTGTCTGTCTGCAGGTGCAGGCAAACAATGCGCCGGCACTGGCTCTATACCGCAGCCTCGGCTTTGCGCGGGAACTTTATCGCTATCATTACCGCGTGCGATAAGTGTTCACGGCGTGCGCGCAGCTGCAAGGCGCAGGAATGCGACCACGTCTGCAAGTTCCTTAGCAATGCGTTGCTGGCGCGCCTCAGCTTCAGCGTCAACACCCCAATGCTCGGCCTGAAACCTTTCCTCGAGGATGGCAAGGCGAAAGGCTGTTGACGCATCGAGGCGTCCAGCGTGCGCTGCCAGGGCCAGAACGATCGAGCCAGTCAGCGCTGTGGCTGCTGACACGCCGGCGAGGGAAAAGTTATCGAGAGCTGACAGCTGTGTCTCTAGGGCGTCGATGCTTTGTGTGCTCTGCGCGACGGGGGCGATGCCCTGAGTGGGTTGCAAGGCAATCCGGTAAGTCGCGTTGATCCAGTCGAGGAGAGATTGCCACTGCTCGGCCTGCTGCCTGATCAGGCTCTGAGGGGCTTCGGCGCGGTAACATAGAAGATCATGCCGTCCATATTCCAACAGCTGCGCAATCACGTCCGCGCGTGTCTGCGGCACGCGTTCTAGCGCGGTGTTGGCAAGGCGCAGGAGCGGCATAGTCTGGGCGTCGATATGCTCCTGCTGGGCCTGCCATTCTGCGGCGATGGCCTCTGCGAGATCATGGGTTGGCAGCAGAAGAGTGGCGCCGCCAGGGGTGCGGATGGGCTTGCCGTCGAGCAGTATAGCAATGCCTTCCGGGCGAGGTTCAGCGGTTACCTTGGTGTAAAAGCGCTTGGGGCGTAGTCTCGTCATTCGGCGGTGTCCGGTTGCGCAGCGGTGTGAGGGCAGGATGGGCGAGCTGCGATCATGCCGTGGCGGAACGGCGCGGCACAAACGGCTGGATCTGCGTATCAGGATCAAATCCGAGAAGCTGCCATGTCTTCATCATGTGAGGCGGCAAGGGTGCGGTGACCTTGAGCCGGCCACCGGCCGGATGGGCGATGTCAATGCTGCGGGCGTGCAGATGCAGCCGATCCGCGATTTCACCGCTACCGGCGGCGGCACTCCCGCCATATTTGTGATCACCGATGATAGGGTGTCCGATCGCTGCCAGATGAGCGCGGATCTGGTGGGTGCGCCCGGTGACAGGCTTGACGGCGAGCCAGGCATAGCTGCGTCCGGCGACACCGAGCACTTGGTAGTCCGTAATCGCCGCTTTGGCGTCCTCGGCGTGTCGCTCGGTTGGTACCATACGCTCCTCGCCACCCGGGAGGCTGCGCTTGGCCAGGGCAAGTTTGATGGTACCACTTTGCGGTTTGGGAATCCCCATCACGAGTGCCCAATAAATCTTGCTGGCATCGCGGCGACGCAGGGCTTCGGCGAGCGTGGCAGCTGCGGGGACCGTGCGGGCAACGACAAGCACGCCGGAGGTATCGCGGTCGAGGCGATGCACCAGGCGTGGTCGCTGGCGGCGGCCCTCGGTCAGGGCGTCGAGCATGCCGTCGACGTGCCGGGTCAATCCCGAGCCGCCCTGGGTGGCAAGTCCGCTCGGTTTGTTGAGAACAAATACCTGATCGTCGGCATGCAGCACCAGTGAGCGAATCAGGCCGGCGCCCTGCGTTGGTGGTTGAGCGGCAGGAGCTGAGGCCGGCAGATGGCGAATCTGCGGGGGCAGGCGCAGGGTCTGGCCGGCGCTCAGCCGGTCAGATGCCTTGGCACGCTTGCCATCAAGTCGGACTTCGCCTTTGCGCAGCAGCTTTTCCAGCTGAACGTGCGACAGGGCGGGGAAGTGCCGGCGGAACCAGCGATCAAGTCTGACCCCGTCTTCGTCCTCTGCGATTGTGGCCGTCGTGACGCCCTTGCCGTCCATGCGATTGACGCTTCTTTCGAAATTGGTCAGGTTGCCGGTGATGGGGATGGGGTCCCCCGAAACCGCCGGACGCGTCTTCGTGGATGCCAAAGCTGATGACTCCTGCCCAAGAACATGGTGCGGGTTGGTCGCGGACGCAACCTGCCCGTTGGAGCTATGGCAGGAGTCTATGGGATACAAGCTTTATCTGCTGGTCGGTCTCGGCGGCGCGCTGGGCAGCATGGCCCGCTTCGGGCTCTCAGGGTTGGTTGCCAGTTCCATCGGCGAGACCTTTCCCTTCGGCACCCTCGCGGTCAATATTATAGGCTCGTTTGTCATCGGGTTTTTCGGCGCGTTGACGGCGCCGGACGGACGGGTGTTCGTCGGCTCCATGGGCCGGCAGTTCGTAATGACGGGTATCTGCGGCGGCTTTACGACGTTTTCGTCGTTTTCTCTGCAGACCCTCGCGCTGATGCAGGACGGCGAATGGAGCTATGCCGGTTTTAATGTCGCGGGCTCAGTGACCGCCTGTCTGGTTTCGGTTTGGCTTGGCGTAATCTGCGCCAACGCGCTCAACCAATTGAAGGGAGCCTGATATGACGACACAGACGGGCGCCGATGGCATGGCTGGGGCGACGGCAGACAGCCCCAAAATGGTGCCTAGCGAAGCCACGCTATTGCGCATCTTTGTCGGCGAGGATGACCGCAGTGACGGTGGGCCACTTTATGAAGCAATCGTCCTCAAGGCCAAAGCGGCCGGACTTGCTGGAGCCACCGTGTTACGTGGACCCATGGGGTTTGGGGCATCGAGCCACTTGCATACCACCAAGATCCTGCGCCTGTCCCAGGACCTGCCGCTGGTGATCGAGATTGTTGACAGCAAGGACAAGATCACCGCCTTCCTGCCAGAACTCGATGCCATCATGGGCTCGGGCCTTGTCACGCTCGAGAAGGTCCAAGTGATCCGCTATGGCAAGTCGGCTACCCGCTAGCTGACGCTTGACCGGTGGGACGTAAGTCACCACTCTGCGCCCCCGCCGTCCTGGAGGCCTGTTATGAAGCATATCCTGACTGAACTTGATGCCCGTCGCGAACGCGCGCGCCTGGGCGGTGGCGAACGGCGCATTGAGGCCCAGCACGCCCGCGGCAAGCTGACCGCACGCGAACGCCTCGAAGTACTGTTGGATCCGAACTCGTTCGAGGAGTTCGACATGTTCGTCGAGCATCGCAACAGCGACTTCGGGGCGGACAAGAATGTTATCCCCGGTGACGGCGTCGTGACCGGCTGGGGTACCATCAATGGGCGTATGGTCTACGTCTACGCCAAGGACTTCACGGTGTTTGGTGGCTCGCTGTCCGAGACCCATGCCCAGAAAATTTGCAAGATCCAGGACATGGCGATGCAAAATGGGGCGCCGGTGATCGGGCTGCTCGACGCCGGCGGGGCGCGCATCCAGGAAGGTGTTGGGAGCCTCGGGGGGTATGGCGAGGTATTCAAACGCAATGTCCTCGCGTCGGGCGTGATACCACAGATCAGCGTGATCATGGGGCCGTGTGCTGGCGGTGATGTCTACTCGCCTGCGATGACCGACTTTATCTTCATGGTGCGCGACACGTCCTACATGTTTGTGACCGGCCCGGACGTGGTCAGGACGGTGACCAATGAGGTTGTCACCGCCGAAGAGCTCGGCGGCGCCAAGGTGCATACGAGCAAATCGTCGGTGGCCGACGGCGCCTATGAAAACGATATCATCGCGCTTGAAGAAATGCGCCGACTCTACGATTTTCTGCCGCTCAGCAACCGTGAGAAACCGCCGGTGTGGCCGTCTGCCGACACCGCGACACGCGAGGAGCCCAGCCTCGACACGCTGGTGCCGGAAAATCCCAACAAGCCCTACGACATGCGGGAGCTGATCACCAAGATTGCCGATGAAGGTGATTTCTTCGAAATCGGCGGTGCCTTTGCACGCAATATCCTGACGGGCTTTGGACGTATCGAGGGCTCGACGGTCGGCTTTGTCGCCAACCAGCCGATGGTTCTTGCCGGCGTGCTTGACAGCGACGCGTCGCGCAAGGCGGCGCGGTTTGTGCGCTTCTGCGATGCCTTCAACATTCCTTTGGTCACCTTTGTTGACGTTCCGGGATTTTTGCCTGGCACCGCGCAGGAATATGGCGGACTGATCAAGCATGGTGCCAAGCTGCTCTTTGCCTTTACCGAGGCGACGGTTCCCAAGGTTACGGTGATCACCCGCAAGGCGTTCGGCGGCGCCTATGACGTGATGGCGTCCAAGCACATTCGGGCGGATGTCAACTACGCCTGGCCAACCGCCCAGATTGCCGTGATGGGTGCGAAGGGCGCGGTCGAAATCATCTTCCGCGAAGAGGCCAAGGATGCGGAGAAGCTTGCGGCCCGCACAAAGGAGTATGAGGATCGTTTTCTCAATCCCTTCATTGCCGCCAGCCGCGGGTACATTGACGAGGTGATCCAGCCGCGTGGAACACGTTTTCGCGTTGCCCGCGCTCTGCGCATGTTGAAGAACAAGCAGGTTCCCGCGCTGTGGAAAAAGCACGACAATATTCCGCTGTGACGACCCCGGTTCTCACCACGGCCCGGCTTGTGCTGCGCGCCCCGGTCGAGGGCGATTTTGACGCCTATGCCGCAATGATGGCGGATGCCGATACGGCGCGCTTTATCGGTGGCCAGATGACAAGACCGGCGGCGTGGCGCTCCTTTGCCGTGCTGGTTGGACACTGGCAGTTGCGCGGGTTTGGAATGTTTTCGGTTCTGGACAAAGAGACCGGTGAGTGGCTGGGGCGAGTAGGGGCCTGGCAGCCGGAGGACTGGCCGGGACAGGAGGTGGGGTGGGGCCTGATACCTGCGGCCCAGGGAAAGGGCTATGCTTATGAAGCGGCGGCCGCCTGTCTTGACCATGTTTTCGGCAGTTTGGGCTGGTCTCAGGTGATCCACTGCATTGCAGCCGAGAATGCTCCGTCTATTGCACTCGCGCGGCGCCTGGGGTCGCGCTGGCAGGCAGAGGTACTTCTACCGCCACCTCTGGTCGACTACAAAGCCCAGATTTATGGGCAGAGCGCCGAGGAGTGGCGTGCGCGTTGAGCGGTGCTCAGCTTTCGCTGCGAGCAAAGCGAGCGATGCACTCCATTTCCACGGCGGCACCCAGAGCGAGGCCGTTGCAGCCGAAGGCGGAGCGGGCGGGCAGCCGCACGGGGTCGAAATAGCCCGTATAGACGCGGTTGAAAGCAGGCCAGTCGTTCATGTCGGCCAACATGACGGTGCATTTGACGACGTCGCCAAAGCCAAGACCATAGGCGGCCAGGATGATGCGGATGTTTTCCATCATCGCGTGGCTTTGGCCTTCGATGCCGCCTTCGGCCAGGATCATGCTGTTGGGCAAGGTGCCGATCTGGCCGGATACATACAGCGTCTCGCCAGCGCGCACCGCAAGACTAAAGGGCAGCCCCTGTGGCGCAGCGAGATGATTGCTCATTGAACCGTCTCCAGCGCGTCTTATTCGCTGTTGAAGCGGGCCATCTGGCGGGCGATGCGCTCGCGGATGAGCCCGGGAAATATGCCTTTGAGCCGGTCAATCCACGCCAGCTCCCGCGGCACGTACCAGTGTACCTGGTGGGGCTCCTGGTAAGCGGCCCATACCGTCTGGGCTACGGTCTCCGGTGCCAGCAAACGGAACATGCCGCGTTTGGGCGCGGTCGCGTAGAAGACATCCTCGCTCGGTTTGCTGCGGTCTCCTGACCGGTTAGGGGTGTTCCGAAGGATTGCTGTGTCGATGAGCCCGGGCAGGACATCGGCGACCCGTACGCCAAATCTGCTGAACTCGATTGAAAGCGCTTCGGCAAGACCTTTGACGGCAAACTTGGTAGCCGAGTAGACCGCAATGCGTGGCATGCCGTGCGTTGCCGAGGATGATGAGGTAATGAAGACAAGTGAGCCTGGGGTCGCCTTGAGCAAGGGCAGCGCTGCATAGATGCTGGCGATGACACCGATGAGATTGACCTGAACCAGGCGCACGGCGGCATCAAACGGCACATCTTCGAACCAGCCACTTTCGCCAATACCGGCATTGGCGAAGAGCAGGTCGAGCTTGCCGTCGCTGTCCTTGGCAAAATCAGCCAACGCGGCATCCAGAGCCTGCTTGTCAGCAACATCGACGCAGCCGACATAGCAGTTCTCGCTGCCGATTTCTTCTTCGAGCAGGCGAAGGCCTTCGCGGTTGACATCGGTGAGACCGACGAACCAGTCCTTCTGTCGAAACAGTCGCGCCGTCTGCCGGCCCATGCCGCTGGCCGCGCCGGTGATGAAAATGGTTTTACGACCACGGGCCTTGCCCGCGATGGACGTGTCAGACATGTGCCGCGCAGCGCATGGCGTGCCGCCTCATGTTCGAAATGATGCAACGACCCGGAACCAAGACCCCCATCCTCCCCGTGTACCCCTGCACTCTAGCTGGGCTGTGCCAGGAAGGCCAAGAGTACTCGTTGTATGCCCCTCAGAAATCGAGGCCGAGGTCGAGATTGGCAGCAGAATGGGTGATGGCGCCAGAGGAGATGTAGTCGACACCGGTTTCGGCGATGGCCCGTACAGTGGCAATGGTCACATTGCCAGAGGCCTCAAGGACGGCGCGGCCCTTGCACAGATCAACCGCAAGCTTGAGGTCGGCAATCGACATATTGTCGAGAAGTATGGCGTCGACACCAAGACTGAGGGCCTCCTCCAGCTGCGTCAACGTATCAACCTCTAGTTCAATGCGGACCATGTGTCCAAGTCCGGTACGCAGCCGGGTTACGGCTGGCCCGATTCCCCCCGCCGCAACGAGATGATTGTCCTTGACGAGCACGGCATCGTCGAGGCCGAAACGGTGGTTAAAGCCACCGCCGCAGCGAACCGCGTATTTCTGCAGCGTGCGCAATCCGGGAAGCGTTTTGCGGGTGCAGACGATCCGTGCCTTGGTGCCCACGACTGCGTCAACGAGGGCACGGGTGGCGGTGGCCACTCCGCTCAGATGACCGGCAAAATTGAGCGCTACGCGCTCGGCCGAAAGCAAGGCCCGCGCCGGACCCTCGATGGTGGCGAGGACCGTATTGGCTTCTACGGTTGAGCCGTCTGGATGTTCGCAGCGAAACTCCACGCTTGGATCGACAAGGCGGAAGGAGGTTTCAGCCGCGATCACACCGGCGATAGTACCTTTTTTGCGCGCCACCAGTCTTGCTTTCGCCCAGGCTGTCGCGGGGATGGTCAGATCTGAAGTGAGATCGCCGGCACGGCCGAGATCTTCGGTCAAAGCTGCGCGCACCAAGGGCTCGAAGACGAGCGCATGTGGAGGGCGCGTAAAGACAGAATCGATCATGCCGCCGAGACTTTCGTGGTCGTGGCGCAATCCTGCTCGAGGGCGAGGCGGTGGGCATCCTCGAGGCTCAGGAAGGAACGTGCACCGTCGGACAAAGTATGAGGATAATCGCTGCGGAAATGCGCGCCACGGCTCTCCTGGCGACGCAATGCGGCGGCCGCGACAAGCTTGGCGGCGGCAGTCATATTGAGGAGCGAGGGCTCCTGGGCTGCGGCGCGTTCGAGCGCAAGGATGCCACAGAGTGCAATCCTCAGTCCGGCATCGTCGCGTTCCAGTCCGACATGGCGACTCATGATCTGGCGCAGGCGTTCTGGCACCGCCATGTTGGCAGCGCCTGGCGCGGGTTCTGGCGGGCATAGGCTGGTCATGCGCGACGGCAGCTGCCCTGCGATGTCCTGCGCGGCCCGGGCTCCAAACACCAAAGCTTCCAGCAGAGAGTTGGAGGCAAGGCGATTGGCGCCATGAAGGCCGGTGGAGGCGCATTCTCCGACCGCCCAGAGGCCCGCAAGCGAGCTGCGTCCGCAGTCATCAACGGCAATACCGCCCATATGGTAGTGGGCCGCCGGAGCTACCGGAATTGGCATGGTGACAGGATCGACGCCAGCCGCGGCACAGGCGCCATAAACGGTCGGGAAGCGTTCCGCAAAAGACTCCCCAATGGCGTTGCGGCAATCGAGAAAGACGCTGTGGCCCTGGGCGATTTCGCGATGCATCGCCCGGGCAACCACGTCCCGTGGTGCCAGTTCGAGCCCATCATGGACGCTGCTCATGATGCGCCGGCCGCTCTCGTCGATGAGATGTGCACCAGCCCCGCGCAAGGCTTCGGTGGCAAGTGGTGCCGGATCGCGTCCGACGGCGATGGCCGTGGGATGAAACTGCACGAATTCGGCATCGGCGATACGGGCACCAGCGCGAGCCGCCATGCCCAGGCCCTGGCCACGGGCTTCTGGCGGATTGGTGGTGACGGCAAAGAGTGAGCCAAGCCCGCCACTGGCGAGAACAATGGCCTGGGCGCGCAGCAGCATCAGCCGACTTCTCGGGCCGCTGCCCGCGCGCACGAAAAGGCCAACAGCGCGGCCATTTTCGAGCGCCAGATCGAGAGCATGAAAGCCCTCCAGCAGGCGCACCGAAGCGCAGCCCTGGGCGGCGCGGGCAAGATTGCGTGTAACTTCCGCACCGGCGCGATCGCCGGCGACATGGACGATGCGGGCTGCGCTGTGTGCCGCCTCGCGACCCACACTGAGCCGGCCGTTGGCGTTGCGGTCAAAGGGAACGCCGAGCTCGACCAGATCGGCGATGCGCGCGGCAGCGTCGCGCGTGACCAGTTGGGCGATGCGTGTATCGCAGATCCCCGCACCAGCCGCGACAGTGTCCGCACAATGGGCGAGCCAGCTGTCACCCTCGGCCACGGCGGCGGCAATCCCGCCCTGGGCCCAGGCACTGGAGCCGGCTTCACCTGCTGGCGTATTTGCGAGCACGAAGGCGGGATAGGGCGCAAGCTTAAGCGCGGTGAACAGGCCGGCGATCCCGGCGCCGAGGATCAGGGCGCCGGGAAGATCGACAATGTTGTCGTGTTCCTGGGCCATGGCCGGTCAGGCCGCTGCTTGTGCCATGGGGCGTGTCGGCACGGCCAACATACGTTCCACCGCGGCCCGCGCCCTTTTGGCGACGGCGTCATCAACCGTCACTTCGTGTTCCATGTTTTCCAGGGCGCTGAGAATGGCTTCAAGCGTGATCCGCTTCATATGCGGACACAGATTGCACGGGCGCACGAACTCGACATCGGGATATTCGGCAGCCACGTTGTCGCTCATGGAGCATTCGGTGACCATCACCACCCGCGCAGGCCGGTGGGTGCCGACATAGCCGATCATTGCGGCGGTGGAGCCTGCGAAATCGGCTTCGTCAATGACTTCTGGCGGACACTCAGGATGGGCGAGAATGACAATGCCCGGATTGGTCGTGCGATAGTCACGCAGTTCGGCGGCGGTGAAACGCTCGTGGACTTCACAGCGCCCCTTCCACGCGATGATCCGGACAGCGGTTTTGCGTGCGACATTGGCCGCCAGATATTCATCCGGGATCATGATCACCTGATCCACACCCCAGGCCCGGGCGATGTCTTCCACGACCGCCACGGCATTGGAGGAGGTGCAACAGATGTCGCTCTCGGCTTTGACCTCGGCGGACGTGTTGACATAGGTGACCACCGGGCGACCCGGATATTTCTGTTTGAGCAGCCGCACATCCGCAGCCGTGACCGAGGCAGCCAGCGAACAGCCAGCCAGAGGATCGGGAATGAGAACGGTCTTGTCGGGCGAGAGGATCTTGGCCGTTTCGGCCATGAAATGCACACCCGCCTGCACGATGACTTTGGCATCGGTCTTGGCGGCTTCACGCGCCAGCTGCAGCGAATCGCCGACAAAGTCAGCGACGCCATGATAGATCTGCGGCGTCATGTAATTGTGGGCCAGGATCACCGCATTTTTCTGTTTCTTGAGTACATTGATGGCTGCGATGTAGGGCGCGTGCACCGGCCATTCGATCGCGGGTATGACATGGGCAAGGCGGTCATAGGCGTCGCGGGTCGCCGCGGCCACTGCCGGGGTATAGGCTCGGGACTGAGATCCTGCTGTCGTGACACGGTCCATGGCCGCCTCCCTATTATGCTCTAATTGAGCATAAATGTAGTCCGAAATAGCCGGCCTTCAAGCGGCCGGCCCCTGTGACCCTAATATGCTATAGTTGAGCATAAATCCGTCAAGCGAAAATATCTCCAGTCCGGCGCCTGCGGCGCCAGGGCGCGGCGTTGACTTCCGCAGGCCCTTGGGGGCGAATTGGCGTCTGCAGCAACGAGGGATTGTTTTCATGGATCGACAGGACAGCCGGCTTTGGGTGGAAATGGGCGAAAATCTCTTGGGGGAGGCCATCCAGCTGCGGCGGGCGATCCATGAGGAACCCGAACAGGGGCTGTTCAATCCCAAGACCTCAGCCAAGGCCAAGGCGGCTCTGTCCGGCCTGCCCCTCGAATACCGGGAAGGGCCCTCAACCTCTGGATTTATTGCCGTTCTCAAGGGTCCGGCTAATGGCCGCACGGTGCTGCTGCGTGGTGACACTGATGCCCTGCCACTGACCGAAGAGACTGGCCTGCCGTTCTCCTCGCGCAACCCTGGGTCGATGCATGCCTGTGGTCACGACACCCATGTTGCCATGCTGGTTGGGGCGGCCAAGGCGCTCTGCGCCCATCGCGACCGCCTCGCGGGCACTGTCTACTTTATGTTTCAGCCGGGCGAGGAAGGCCATCATGGTGCCCGGGAAATGCTCAAGGACGGCATCATCAATCCCTTGCCGGATGCTGCCTTCGCGCTGCATGTGACCCCCAACGTGCCGTCGGGGATTTTGGCCGGCAAGGCCGGCCCCCTGCTGGCTGCGGCCGACAAGATCAAGCTGAAGATCACCGGCAAAGGCGGGCATGCGTCCCAGCCACATAATGCGGTTGACCCCATTCCGGTCGCTTGCGAGATCGTCATGGCTATTCAGGCTCTGGTGACCCGGCGCATCGAAGCTTTCGATCCGGTGATCATGACCATTGCCCGCATCACCGCGGGCACTACCAACAACATCATTCCGGAAGTGGCCGAACTCGAAGGTACTATCCGAAGCTTCTCCAAAGCCTCGCGCGCCAACGCCCATGAGGGCCTCAAACGCCTCGTTAGCCATATCGCGGCCGCACATTTGTGCGAAGCCGAGCTTGAGATCGAACCTGGGTTTCCGGTCACCATCTGCGATGAACGCGCTGCCCGCCTCGGTCGCAAGGTTGCCAGCGAGCTTTTTGGCGAGGCTGGCTGGATGACAATGCCGGCTCCGATCATGGGCGCCGAAGATTTCTCCTATGTCCTCAATGAAGTGCCGGGTGCCATGTATTTTCTGGGCGCCACGCCAGAGGGCGGGGATTTCCGCTCCTGCTGTGCGTTGCATTCCAACCGCGTGCTCCTCGATGAGCAGGCAATGGCGCGTGGCATTGCCATGCATTGTGCGATGGCCGAGCGATTTTTGAGTGACGGATGGGCGGAGTAAGGCT
Source organism: Rhizomicrobium sp. (assembly GCA_049964915.1). Classification (GTDB taxonomy): domain Bacteria; phylum Pseudomonadota; class Alphaproteobacteria; order Micropepsales; family Micropepsaceae; genus Rhizomicrobium. Next base: position 13,230 of record JBMFWV010000044.1, on the reverse strand, counting down.
CAGCGCCGCATGCCGAGGCGCAGGCCCGGTGCCGGACGCTCGCTGAGCACTTCGCGGCGAAAGCGAAACAGCTCGGCCGGCCGGCCGCGGGTGCTGGCCGAGAGCTTTCCGGTGCGCTCGACCAGACCCTGACCTTCGACCAGGCGACGGAAATTCTGTTTGTGCAGACGCACGCCGGAGATCGCTTCGACGGTCCGCTGCAGCTCGAGCAAGGTAAAGGTGGAGGCCATCAGTTCGAACACCAACGGGCGATATTTCATCTTGCCGCGTAATCTTGCGATCGCCGTAGCGAGGATGCGGCGATGATCGAATATCATGCTGCGCCCGAGCGGGACCTTGGGCAGCTGAACATGGGCGCGACCATCGCGCGCGGCTTCCTCGACGAGGCCGGCTTCGTAAAGCAGCTCATAGCGGTCGAGCACGCGTTCCTCGTCCCAGCCTGCGCCCATCGCGCCGAAACATAAGGTAACGCGCTGCCGGCGGGCAGCGACTTCGGCGGCGTCCCGACCTTTGCGGCAAAAGCCATTGAGCGCGGGCAGAATGATCTCATCGAGGATGGGCGGACGGGTCTGACGCCAGTCTTCCCAGGGAAAATAAGCGTACCAGTTTTGCCACTGCGTCTGTGCCGCACGCCGGGCACCGGCCGCGCGCACCAGTGCGAGATAACCTACGGAGACCACGCGTGGCCCTTCATCTGGCTTGACCATATGGCGGCCGCGATCGCCGAAAGTGTAAAGCTGCTCGGCATAATGCAGTTCTAGCAAGGTTTGCTGACGCACCCAGCTGCGCAGTCCACTTTCCAGTGTCCGATGGTCCAGCGGATCGAATGGACCGAAGGGCAGGCCATCGGGCGTATCGGGATGGATGACCGCGAGGACCCTCGGCACTTCCTCGGCGACGGAGACTATTGCCGCAGAAAGCCCGATGCGAACAACATCGGTGGTGCGGGCCATCAGAGCTCATCCAGAGCAAGAGGCAGCTCGACGCATTCGCCTTCGGCCACCACAAGACCGCGGCCCATGCTCTCCACTGCCCGTACCATGGCACCGTCGCGACCAAGATGGATGTCGGCATACCGTACCAAAAGTGCATTGGGATAGGCGTGCGGAGCACGCCGCCTCATCGCGTTGGCGATGGTGATCTCATGACCGGCACCTAGGCGCTGATTGAGCAGGATGAAGGCTGCAGCCATGGAACGGCTGATCCCCGCCCAGCAATGGACCAAAAGCGGCCTTTCCGCACTCCAGTTGTCGGCAAAGGTAAGAATCGCCTCGACGTGGTCGGGGGCAGGCGGCTGCTCGGCGGTGGCAGGATCGCTGACATCGTTGACGGAGATCCGAAGATGGTGAAGCGGAGCTACGCCCTGGGGCGTTTCGATCATGTGTTCAGGCGACAGCAAGGTGATCACGTGCGAGGGCTGGTAGCGCCGTATCCCAGCCTTAAGGGCCGAAAGCGGCGTCACGATGATCATACTCATGCGGGCGAGCCTCCTTGGGTGCTCGAGGTAAACGAGACGGCGCCGATTGTCGATGCATTATGCGAGGCGCTGAAAGCGCTCGAGAAACTGCGCCTGGGCCTGGTCGGGGGAGAGGGGCACGAGCCGCGGCACTGCCAAGCCCTTGGGCGGGGCACCAAAGAACTTGGCAGCCTCGCTGCGGGAGAAGCCGGCAAGCTGGGTCGCCTCGTGATAGGCGCTAAGATGATCGGCACGCTTGATGAGGCCCAGCAGTTCGTTTGTGGGCTCCGCCGGCAAGCCAAAACGAATATGAATGGCGCGGGCCAGGCGCAGCTCGAAATCCTTGTAGTTGATCCCGACTGCAGCCTTGAATGGGCTAATGAGATCGCCCACCACATATTCCGGGGCGTCGTGGAGGAGGGCGAGGAGCCGGCCCTGCCGGCTCAGCCGTGGTTTCAGCTCTCCGGTTAGCCGTTCGACGAGGACACAATGCTGCGCCACAGAGAAGGCGTGACTGCCCCGGGTCTGACCGTTCCAGCGCGCCACACGGGCAAGGCCATGGGCGATGTCCTCGATCTCGACATCGAGGGGCGAGGGATTGAGAAGGTCAAGGCGGCGTCCGCTCAGCATACGCTGCCAGGCGCGCGGCGGTTGAGATGGTATGGAGCGCATGATCCCTCGCTAAGGCAATGGTGCGGTTTACTAAATCGCCGGGCTCAGGGCGAGAGCTACGCTACGGGCAGGAACAGGGAACGCCCAAAACCTACATGGTTCAGCGAGAAGCACCTCACTTGGGTGTGGCGCCGCTGTTGCGGATGCGAAAAGTACCGTTCTTGACTTGCACCAAAGATCGCGCGTTGCTGATGGGGCCAGTGTGGCGCGCGTCAACGACGGAGACCTTTCATGTCCTACGTCAAAATCCTGGCACCGCTGAGCGGCGGCTCGCGCGATGCCAATGTGCTTGCCTGTGCGTTTGAGGCGGCCCGCCCGTTTGCGGCGCATGTCCAGGCGCTGTTTGTACGCCCGGATGCAACTGAAGCCATGCCGTTTTTTGGTGAAGGCGTGTCGGGGGTGGTTCTGCAGGAAATCATCGATGCCGCCAAGGAGGCTGCTGACAAGGCCGCCTCCGAAGCCTGTGCGGCGCTGAAGCAGATCGTCGCCGAGGCCGGTCTCACTCTGACGGACAAGCCGCAGAAGTCTGACAGGGTAACGGTGTCCTGGCGTGAAATGCAGGGCAATTTTGCCACCCAGGTGGTGAATGCGGCACGGCTGTCCGACATGGTGGTGTTTGGACCGCTGGGTCAGTCCGAAAAGCCAGGGCTGGCAGAGGCGTTCGATGCGACGCTGATGCAGACCGGTCGGCCGGTACTTCTGAGCGCCCATGTTCCGCCCAAGGATTTCGCCCGTCATATAGCCATAGGTTGGGATGGAAGCCTTGCCTGCGCACGGGCTCTGACTGCGGCGCTACCTTATCTCAAGCGGGCCGAGTTCGTGGAAGTTTTCACGATTTTTCAGGGCTCTGCGCCCCAGGAGTTTGGTGAGGTCTGTGAATATCTGAAACTTCACGACGTACGGGCCGAACATCGCACCATCGAAGCCGGCGCAAGGCCCGTCGGGGAAGTACTTCTGGAAAGCGCCGCTGCCTCGCGTGCCGGATTTCTGGTGCTGGGAGGGTATGGTCACACCAGACTGCTGCAGCTGATTTTCGGCGGGGTGACGCGCCATGTCGTCAGCCATTCGGCACTGCCGCTGTTTTTGATGCATTAGTGCTGCAGACTGCGTTGCTTGCGCCGGTCACGGCAGAGGGCGGCGCCGGAGCGCTGGAGCTCAACGCAGACCGTTAGGCATGGTGTGCGTCCAGTTTGCGCAGGATCACGCTACCTACGGAATAGCCCGCCCCGAAGGAGCACAGATGGCCATAATCGCCCGCGCGCAAATCCGAACTGTGCTTATGAAACGCGATGATCGAACCTGCCGAACTGGTATTGGCGTACGCATCGAGGATGCAGGGAGCCTCCTCGGGCAAGGGATCGCGGCCAAGGACTTTGCGCGCGATGAGTTCATTCATATTGATGTTTGCCTGGTGCAACCACAGGCGACGCAGGCTCGACGGGGCAATGTTATTGTCGGACAGGTGGGCGAGGATGAGTTCGCTGACCATGGGCACGACTTCCTTGAAGACTTTTCGACCTTCCTGAACAAAAAGTTTGTCGCGATTGCCGATCCCTTCTGGCGCCGCGCGGTTCAGAAAACCAAAATTGTTGCGGATATTGTTTGAGAACTTGGTCTTGAGGCGGGTCGACACGATCTGCCAGGCATTGTGGCCCTGTACGCGATCAGCAGCTTCTACGACGAACGCGGTTGCCACATCCCCGAAAATGAAATGACTGTCGCGGTCCGTAAAGTTGAGGTGCCCGGAGCAGATTTCCGGGTTGCAGACAAGGATGGCACGGGCGTGACCTGCTGCGACCATGTCGGCAGCGGCCTGAAGGCCGAACGTTGCTGACGAGCAGGCGACATTCATGTCAAAGCCGAAGCCGTCGATGCCAAGCGCATCTTGGACCTCGATTGCAATCGCCGGATAGGCACGCTGGAGATTGGAACAGGCGACCAGCACCCCGTCGATGTCCCGTGGCGTGCGATCGGCGGCCTTGAGTGCATCGCGCGCTGCGGCGACGGCAATTTCCGCGAGTACGGATAGCGCGCTGTCGGGACGCTCGGGGATACGTGGACACATGATAGCGGGGTCGAGCACACCGCTCTTGTCCATCACGTAGCGGCTTTTGATGCCGGAGGCCTTGACGATGAATTCGCTCGAAGACTCGGCAAGCGCGGTCATGCTGCCGCTGGCGATCGCGCTTTGGTGTACCGCGTTATGGTGCCGTACATAGGCATTGAAGCTTTCAACCAGCTCATCATTTGAAATCGCGTATGGCGGGGTGAAGAGGCCCGTGCCGCTGACAGCCATTCCAATCAAGATAGGTATCCCTTTTTGCAGGTTTCAGAAGGTGTCGCAGCCGCCCGCCGAAGGCAAGCAAGCTTGGCGGTCGGCTGCAAACGGCGTATGTCCGCGTCATGACATATTCGGTCAAGGAACTCTATTACACCCTTCAGGGGGAGGGCGCACAGAGCGGGCGTGCCGCAGTTTTCCTGCGCTTTTCGGGTTGTAATCTCTGGTCCGGGCGTGAGGCCGATCGGGCGAAGGCCGTGTGCCGTTTCTGCGACACCGACTTTGTTGGCACCGACGGGCCGGGTGGGGGTCGATTTGCGAGCCCGACCCTGCTTGCTGAGGCCGTCGCCGCGGCCTGGCCAGGAGGGGGCCGGCCCTATGTGGTCTGCACGGGCGGGGAGCCCCTGCTTCAGCTGGACGGTGAGCTGATCGCCGCGCTGCATGACAAGGGGTTCGAAATCGGGGTGGAAACCAATGGGACCCAGCCGGCGCCCGGGGGGCTTGATTGGATCTGTGTCAGTCCCAAATCCGATGCCCCATTGGTATTGTGTGAAGGTGACGAGCTGAAGCTGGTCTTCCCCCAGGTCGAGGCGCCACCCGAACGCTTCGGGGCCCTCAAGTTTCGGCATTTTTTCCTGCAGCCCATGGACGGCCCGCAGCGCCAGGCAAATATCGCGGCGGCCGTTGCCTATTGCCGCGCCCACCCGCGCTGGCGTCTCAGCCTGCAGATGCACAAGCTGATCGGAATCGCCTGAGGCGCGGGTCAGACGCTGGAGTACGGGGCCACCCGTGGCGCCCGCAGGGGAGGGGTGCGGGTGCGCAGGTCATCGAGCAGGTCGGCCTTGATTGCAGCTGCCGCGGGCTCGTCCCAGAGATTGCGCCACTGCTGCGGGTCGTTTTTGAGATCGTAGAGCTCGCCTTCTGTGCCGTCGTAGATGGAGGAGGCATCGTAGCGGGTGATGATCCAACCGTCGCGGTAGAGTGTGCGCAGGCTGATGCTGAGGTCGCCAAACTGCGAATCCCATTCGGTGAATACACCGCTGCGCCCTGCACCTTCCTCGGCATTGCGGGGCAAGGGCTGTCCTTCCATCCAGGGCGCAGGTGCGACGTCGGCGATGTCGCAAAAGGTCGAAGCCAGATCGACCTGGCCCACCGGTGCCGAGACGCTGGCCGGTGCCACTCCTGCACAGGGCGCTGGACGCCAAATCATGGGCAGCTGCATCAGGCTGGTGACGTGATGTGGGCCTTTGAACAGAAGGCCGAAGTCACCCTGGAATTCGCCATGATCGGTCGTGAAAATAACATCGGTGCGGGCGTCCCAGCCACGTTCGCCCAGCGTGTTCATTACCCGCGCTATGGCTTCATCGATCAATTCGTTCTTGACGTGAATGCGCGCATCGATCTCGCGCAGCTGATCCTGTGTGAGATCACGCGGGACAAAATCGGGAGGTGCTTCAAAGCAGGTGACGCGTTCGCCGGTCCACCACTCACGCCAATGGCGAGGTTTGGCCGATAGGATCTCGTCAATCTTCTCGAGGCTGCCAGGATAGCCGGCCGGGACCGGCAGGTCCTTCCAGTTATGCCGGCCCATTTCCTCCTCGGGCGGATCCCAGGGGTGATGGGGATCAGGAAAGCTCATCCACACGAACCAGTCGACATCATCGCCAAGACTGTTGAGATAGGCGATGGTGCGATTGGCAACCCAGTCGGTATGATAAAGGGCGCGCGGCGTTGCGTTGCGTTTTATCTGCACTGCGCCCGTATCACCTTCGCCAAACGAGTTCTGCACCATCGCAGGATTCAGAACCGGATAGAAGTTGGCAATTACCTCCGGATGCTTGGCGGCGAGCCAGCGGGCATAATGCAGCGGCCCCACGGCGCCATGAGCGCTGAGCTCCATGTGGTCGAAGCCGCGATAGGGCCCGTATTCGTTCAGGCTCGCCATGCGGTTTTCGTAAAACTGGAATTTCATGTCCAGGAAGGGCTCGAAATGGGCCTTGCCGATCAAAGCCGTGCGGTATCCCTTCTTGTCATGAAGCCAGTGCGCAACCGAAGGCGCGTCTTGTGGCAGAGGTACGCCATTGGTCCAGACGCCATGGGTCGAAACATACTGGCCGGTGATCATCGTTGCGCGGGCAGGCATGCAGACCACATGCTGGCTGTGGCAGCGGGTGTAATTGATGCCGCTTCGGGCCAGAGCATCGATGGTCGGGGTACGGGCGATCTTCTGGCCGTTCACTCCGATTGCATCGAAGCGCATCTGGTCAGTGGTAATAAACAGGATGTTGCGGCCCATCTCGGCTCCCTTCCGCGCAGTTCTCACGGGGCTTTGGGCAGGTCAGCACGCAATAAAGGCTGCACGCGCCAAGGTTCCGATGAGCGATGCTATCTGCTGTAACTAACGGCAAGTAGCATGTCAAAATTTAGTGACAAGCAGGTCCATATCCGGACGCACGCGCTCTTCGAGGGCCTGAACGGCCGTCCCGAGATAGATGAAGCCGGCAATGCGTTCCCCGGATGAGAGCCCAAGCGCGTCCTTGACGGCAGGTCGGTAGGCGCACCATTCCGTCAGCCAGTTACCAACATAGCCAAGACTGTGGGCAGCAAGCAGCAGAGTCTGGCAGACTGCACCAGCGGAAAGCTGCTGTTCCCATACTGGAATCGCGATCATCTCGCGGACCTTGCTGATGACAGCGACGACCGTGGGGGCACGCAGAAAGCGGTTGCGTTCCTGTTCGATACGCTCCGGACTTGCCCGCTCAACGTCGTCCAGCGCGTTGATGAGAACCGCACCCATGCGTGCACGTGCCTCGCCTTCAAACACGATGAAGCGCCAGGGAAAGAGTTTGCCGTGATCGGGCACGCGGGCAGCGGCCTTGAGGATGAGGGCAAGTTCGGATGCGGAGGGCCCGGGCTCGGCCATCGCCTTGGCCGAGCCCGAGCGGCGGCTCAGGAGCAGGTCAATGGTCGTGGGCGAGGGGCGGTTTAGGGACGGTTTGTTACTCATGGTCCGGCACAATAATGCGGCTGTACGCCCTGTCCATGCATGGGCAAAAGAATTTCCAGGTTTCGCACAAACTCTGCCACTCATGACGAAACCACCTGCCATGTAAACGGCGCGCACACTGGCCTCGCGAATGTACGCGGCCGCGGCACCGCTTCATGGTGAAGCACCCTTTTTCCGCCTCCGGTGATGGGTCATGCCGGAAAGTCGAATCCGTAAGCCATTCTGAGAATGCCATACTCGGTCGAGTGGTGGAGGCGACGAGCCTTGCCGCCGTCGCCCGCTCCAACCACCGTAAAAAGGGGGAGGATGTGTTCCTCGGTGGGGTGCTCGTCGCGGGCGAACGGGGCGCGTTCTCGATAGTCCAGCAGTGCCTCGAGGTCGTCCCGCACGATTGCTCCGTCCATCCAGGCGCTGAACTGCGTGACGTCGGGGCTCTCCGGTTCATCGACCCGCTGGCCCCTAAAGCGTCTGAGATCGTGCGTAAAGGACCCTGAGCCGATGATGAGCACACCGTCGTTGCGCAGTGGTGCCAAGGCGCGGCCAAGCGCCAGGGCATGACGTGGCCCCTCTCTCGTCTGCACCGAAAGCTGAAGTACCGGGATGTTGGCTGCGGGAAAGGCCAGCAGCAATGGCACCCAGGCGCCATGATCAAGTCCGCGGCTCCGGTCAAGGCCGGTCGCAAAGCCCGCAGTGCCGAGCAGATCCGCGATCTGCTCGGCCAGCCCGGCATCTCCGGGCGCGGGGTACTGCAATTCGTAGAGCGCACGCGGAAACCCAAAGAAGTCATGAACGGTTTGGTTCTGCGCCACTGCATTGAGCATCGGCGCGGCGGTTTCCCAATGCGCAGAGACGACGAGGATCGCACGCGGGCAAGACAGTCCGCTCGCTAGGCCGCTCATAAAGCTCCTTGCCGGGGTCTCGCTTACGGCCAGCATGGGCGAGCCGTGACTGACGAAGATGGCAGGCTGCGTCATGGACGCACCCGTCAGCCGAAGGAGGGCGGTGTCGGGGTGCGCGAATTGGCGCCGCAGTCTGCAACGCTTGTGGCCATAGAGGATCTCCTTTGCTCTATGGGATAGTCCCAAGAGCGGTGCTGGGCAATTCGCGACCTCTGTCTCTTTGCCGCCTGCCTTGCCAGTGCGGGACTGCGCACCCCTGCTTGCAGCCCGCGCTGGGCTGATATGTCCAAACCCAGGCGAGCCTGGACCTCTGGACCCGCCGATAGCGTGAGTGGGCTTATGGCCAGAACTCGGTTACACTGGGGGGGTGCCCTTGGGAGCCTCCTGATGACTGTTCTGCCCGAAAAGGTGGCGAGCTGCGATCCGATCTGGTCGGCACTGCGCGAGCAGGCCCGCGAGCTTGCCCAGACTGAACCGGCGCTCGCCTCCTATGTCCATGCCCTCGTGATCAACCACGCCCGTCTTGAGGACGCGCTCTCCTTCATTCTGGCCAAGAAGATTGGCGGCGATGACATGAGCCCGATGTTGACGCGCGAGATATTTGAAGCGGCTCTGCGCAGCGATCCGGAAATCGGCGCGGCGGTTCGCGCGGACCTGTCGGCAACATTTGAACGCGATCCGGCCTGCCATTCTTATCTGCAGGCATTTCTCTACTTCAAGGGCTTTCACGCGCTGCAATGCCACCGCATGGCGCACTGGCTGTGGCTGCAGAAGCGGGCTCCGCTTGCGTATTTCATCCAGAGCCGGGTTTCCGAGCAGTTTGGTGTGGACATTCATCCTGCGGCGCGCATTGGCCGGGGCATCATGATTGACCACGCCACGGGTGTGGTGATCGGTGAAACGGCGGTGGTCGATGACGACGTCTCGATCATGCACGATGTCACCTTGGGCGGTACCGGCAAGGAAAGTGGAGACCGCCATCCCAAGATCCGTCGAGGCGTGCTGCTGTCGATGGGGGTCAAGGTGTTGGGCAATATCGAAGTCGGCGAGTATAGCCGCATCGGGGCGGGAAGCGTCGTACTCAAATCTGTGCCGCCTGGATGCACGGCGGTGGGTGTTCCGGCGGCGCTGGTCAATTGCCGCGGGATTGAGCGGCCGAGCCAGGAAATGGATCAGGTGATTGATCCTCCGCCGCGGACCTGATGCACCTTCCGGTTGGCGCCTGCACCAGCCTTCGCCAATTTAATCATGTGCTGGAGCCAGCGTGTGCCAGAATGTGCATGCGGACGATGTCGGGATATTCCATCGGTAGGAAATGGCTGGCCCCGGAAACCGTGATCAGTCGGGTGTCAGGCTTACGGGCCACAAAGGCCGCAGCTTCCTCCGCGCCGCAGGTTGAGCCCGGGCCATCGCCCCGGATCAATGTCACCGGACAGTTGATGCGGCTTGCATGCTCATAAGCAGCCACCGGGGAGCTACGAAAATCTTCCGCTTCAACTCTGGGTTCGCAGCTCAGGGCAATCTGGCCGTCTGAGGTTGGCCGGGTGCCACCCTCAATGTAATCGCGCAGGACCGCGTCGGGCCACCCCTTGAAGGCGCCCCGACCCACATAGGCGTCCTGCATCGCGGCCTGCGATGGAAATATGGCGCGCCGCTTGGCCGCCCGCTCCGCAATATCTGGAACGGGGCGCTCACCGATAGCCGGGGGCACGAACACCGGTTCGATGAGAACGAGGCCGTGCACGAGTTCCGGACGCGAAGCTGCCACCATCAGGCTGGCGATGGCACCCATGGAATGCCCCGCCAGCAGCACAGGCCCACTGAAGAAGCGCTGTAATGCGCCGATCAGATCGTCCGCAAATATGTGCCAGCCCTGGGCAAAGCCTGGTGGTGTGGGCAAATCGGTGTGGCCATGGCCGCGCAGATCGCTTGCCACGATGCTGAAACTGTCGGCAAGCGGGGCCAGGAGTGTTGCATAGGTTTGCGCATTGAAGCCGTTGGCATGCGCGAAGTGTAGTCCCTGCGCCTGCCGCGGCCAGGCGATGTAAGAGATCGAGCCTTCGGCCACCGAAAGACTCTTGCGCACCGGTTCACTAACGTCGTTCATTTCACCTCGCAGCTGGCTCCTCTGCGCCAAGGTCAAGTCGCGCAGGTCAGTGATCACTGGGCTCAAGGGTCGCGGCCCAACGCTACTGCAACCGATTCAACGTCTCGGAGCAATCATTGTCGTGCAGCCTTGATGTGGGCCCTGAGCGGATCGGCATTGACGCTACGCCAAGACAGGACCTATCCACTGCCGAGGCCTGACGCTGCTACAAAGGGGTAGGGGCCCCGCGTGGGCATCGCCTTACCGCTCATAGCGTTGGCCGTGACTCAAGTCAGCGCCGGCTGGGCATCCGGGCTTGGCGTGGCACCTTCGAGCGGAAGTCCGGCGGCAACCCACGCGTCGAAGCCGCCGAAGAGCGGACGAATATTGGTAAAGCCCGCGCGCTTCAAGTGAAGTGCCGCGACCGCGGCCGAAGCTTCGCTCGGGCAGGCGCAGTAGACAATGACCTCGTCATCAGGGGCATAGGTGCGCGCGATCTCGTCAAGGGCTGATAGATCTGCAGCGACTGCACCGGGGATCATGCCGTCACGATGACGGGCGGTTCGATCGCGGACGTCAAGGATGACCGGAGCCTCGGGGCCACGCATCAGGGCCTCGAGCTCGGGTATGGAAATGCGGGCCATCCGCAACTGCCGGGCGAAGGCCTGCCGCTCCAGCAGGCGTGTTCCGATGTAAAGGGCGAGCAACACGACGACGAGGACCGCGCCATAGGCGCCGAGCTGATAAAGGGTACGCAAAAGGGCACCGACAACATTGTGGAACAGACGCCCAATGAGTACAGGCACAGCTACGAAGGCGATCGCGCCAAGTCCATCAAAGACCACAAAACGCCAAAGGGTAAGACGGGTGATGCCGGACAGTGCTACGGCAACATAGCCAATGCCGGGTACGAATTTTGCGAAGGGCAATGTCCAGGAGCCAAAGCGAGCGAAGGTGTCTTCGGTACGGCGAATACAGGATTCCGGCGATAAGGCGATCTTGCAAACAAGATTAAGCACACGCCGGCCGTAGCGCATGCCCACGGCATACCAGAGTAGATCGGCGCTGACGGCCGCAGCAATTGCGACCGCAAAGAGGTCTGCCATCGCGTCAGCTGTTGTGGCCATGGCTCCGGCGATGAGCAGGATCGGGTAGCAGGGAAGCGGTATGCCAGCCTGGTCCACGAACACGCTGCTGAATACGATCAGAAGCCCCAAATTTTCGATCAGCGTCTGGATGACAAACATGGTGTGTCCGATTTCTGATCCGCAAATTCTACTTTGGCCCAGTCCGTCAAAATAGAACACGTCAGGGCAGACAGGCATAAGGCGGTCTTGGCGGCGATAGAATTACGACGGAGGATGGCCTCATGCACCGGGTAAAGTTCCATCTGACGGCGGCCCGACCCCATGGCGGCAGCTAGTGTACAGGCGCCGCGTAGCGTCAAATGTCCGGTGGCGCAAGGGGCTGGCAAGATAACGCTCACCTGCGTTCATGCTTGCCCCGGTCGCACTTACCTCCGGCCCGGCCGAGGAGACGATCGCGCCAGGCTGTGATGCCCAGATGACGCGTCTCGATGCCTTGGCGGCCATGGCACCCGGCCATCCGGGCGAGGCGCAGGTCCGTCTCGGCCCCACCCGAGCATCTTTGCCCCGATGGGAACGGGGTTACACCCTCAGCGTATCTCCGGGACGAGCCACGAGAGCGTAGAGCACCGGCATCAGGAACACGCTGATGACAAGCCGGGTGACAAGCCCTGCTACGATCACAATGGCGAAGGGCCGTTGGGTGTCCGTGCCCACACCGGTCGCCAGCGCCGCCGGAAGAAGTCCGATCGATGCTACCAGTGCAGTCATCATGATAGGGCGCAATTTAAGTATGGCGCCCTCGCGGATGGCTTGTGCCACAGGCGTCCCACCTCGTCGCAACTCGTTGACATAGGAGATGTAAACGACCGCAGTTAGTACCGATACGCCAAACAGAGCGAGAAATCCGACGCCAGATGACACCGAAAGAGGGGTACCGGTAATCCAGAGCGCGGCAAGGCCGCCTGCAGGCGCGGACAGCAGGACGCCTGCAACCGTGATGAGCGGAAACTTGAAATTACTGTAGAGCGCAAAGAGCAGGAGAAAAATGAGCAGCACGGTGAGCGGCAGGATCGTTGTCAACTGTGCCCGTGCCGCGGTGTACTCGGAGTACTCGCCACCCCAGTCCAGGTGATAGCCAGACGGCACGGTGACCTTCCGTTTCACCTGCGCGATCGCATCCTGAACCGCGCTGGCAAGATCCCGTCCCTGTACCGAGAACTGTACACCGATATAGCGGGAATTGTTCTCGCGATAGATGAACGAAGCTCCATCGGTGACCGCAATCTTGGCGAATTCCTTGAGCGGGATCTGTTGGCCATCCGGGGTTGTAACTGGGATGTTACGGATCTCGTGCGCGTTGTCACGATACTGGCGCGCAAGGCGTACGACGAGATCGAATTGCTTCTCACCCTGAACCACCTGCGTTGCAACGTCGCCACCAATCGCGGTCTGGATCAGACTGTTGATGTCGTCGACATTGATGCCATATCGCGCAATCTTGGCGCGGTTGATCCTGATCGTCAGGCTCGGTTGACCGAGCTCCTGGACCAGGCTGACATCGGTAATACCACGCACGTGCTGCAGGACCTGCTTGATTTGCTTGCCTTTGGCCTGGAGGGTCTGGAGATTGGCGCCGAACACCTTGACGGCAAGTGCGCTCTTAAGACCTTCTGTGGTTGCCGCCCGTTATGCAAGAGGTTTCGGATCCAAAGTGCATGTGATCGAGTGCGGTCTTCTGTAAGGC
>JBMFWV010000043.1:0-27715 GCA_049964915.1 Rhizomicrobium sp. | reverse complement strand
GCCCAAACCAAGGGAATCAAGCGCAGCCATTGAAATCAAAGGAAAATTCAAAAAAGATGTGTAGACGGGGTAGCTCCCCAGGCAGGTCAACGCCATCCCACCCCAGAACATCCAAGGATGCTCGTTGATGAGTGGGAGCAGGCGCCACAACGGGCGCGTGCCCGACCTGGATTGCGGAAGCGGTGGAGGTGGAATTGTGGGCGTATCCACCGCCGAATTGCGGTCACGGTCCTTCGTCATTTTCGTCATTATAGATCGACGGAGGCCGTGCGCTATTTGAATTTTAGTTTCGTCCTACTTTTTGACCTGCCCCAGGAATTAGACAAACGCATGTAAACCCAGACCTGGTCCTGTGACGTGAATTTGACGCGCGCTAAGGAACTCTTTGGCTGGCCGGCTTTAGCCTCTCCCTGATCGCACTTTCGGTGCCGCAATTGGTGGATCGTTGGGCGAGGGCATGCTGCCAACCGGAGGCTGAGACACGTAGGAGGCTTCAAGCCTCGAGATTTCATCGCTACTAAGCGACACCTCCACAGCCGCAATCGGCGCATCAAGTTGAGACAATTTGGTCGCGCCAATAATCGGGGCCGTTACGCCCGGCTTTGCGAGCAGCCACGCCAGAGCAACTTGCACGGGACTTTCGCCACGTTCGCTCGCGACAGCGTTCAGCGCGTCGATTACCGCTTCATCTTCCGGACGATTAAAGCGCTCGGCATACATTGGCGCCTTTGCACGCGTAGTGCCCGCTTGCCGATTGCCGGCAAGACGTCCACCAGCAAGCGGCCCCCACGGAATAAGCCCGACGCCCTCCTCCCGACACAGCGGGTTCATCTCCCGCTCCTCCTCGCGATAGAGCAGACTGTACTGATTCTGCATGGTGACGAAGCGGGTACAGTTCTTGGCGTCAGCGCGTAGCAGGTATTTCGCGAACTGGTAGCTCAACATCGAACTAGCGCCCACATACAACGCCTTTCCGGCCTTGACCACATCATTGAGCGCGTCAATCGTTTCGTCGATTGGGGTGTGGTAATCGAAGCGGTGAATTTGATAGAGATCGATATAGTCCATGCCAAGCCGCTTCAGACTATCATCGATTGCATGCATGATGTGTTTGCGGGACAACCCCGCACGGTTAGGACCTGCAGCCATTGGCACGTAGCACTTCGTAGCCACGACAATTTCATCGCGCCGAGCCGCATGTTCCTTCAAAGCCCGTCCCAGTATTTGTTCGCTTTGCCCCCGTGAGTAGGCGTCCGCAGTATCAAAGAAGTTGATTCCGGCCTCGAGCGCCTTTTTGACAATCGCGAAGCTGTCCGCCTCGGAAATCATCCAATCGGCCATACTGCCGAAGCTCATGGTACCCAGACACAGGCGGGAAACCTGTGTTCCGGTTGATCCAAGCCGAGTGTACTTCATCGCAAATGCCCTCCACACAGATTGGTCAAATATTTCCTACCCGACCAAGAGTTCGGCCTCAAAGCAGCCCTTTGGGGTGGGACCTTTCGGATAAGGTCCGGTTGCAGTAGTACCGCAGTGGTCTAGAGAAGCCAAATGAGGCATCGTCATGCTCGCCTGGCCGTTCGAGATCAACCGGCCGAGCGTTCGAGCCTCTAGAGGCCCGGTAGCGGGAGGTCTTATGAAGCTGATCTATTCAACCGACGAGATCCTGGCCGATGGGCCTTATGTCCGCCTCAATTTTTTTGATGGGCGACGGCTTCATGGCGGCTTCGACGCGACCGGCAGCTATATTTCTCCGCGCACACATGAGCGGTGGCCCGCCATCCGCGCCTGGCGCGATCACCTGCTGGCCGAGGGAGGCGAGTTGGTCGATGCGTCGACACAGGTGCTCCGCGTCCCTCATTTCCCTTCGCCAGCACAGATGAAATTACTGTTGCAGCACGACGTCACGCTCCCGCTTTGGAATTCACTTTCCACAATCGGCATAATTGAAGGCCGCGGCAGGATGCTCACCGCCGTCACCGCGCCAGACTTCCAATCCATGATCGACGGCGATATCTCGGGAACCGCCACTGCGCACCTGAACAAGGGACTCTTGCTTTCGCATGGCCTCGACGAGGGCGGCGACGGGACACATCGGATTGGCGCGCATGACGCGATGTGGTTTCTGGTTCGTGATCTCGCGCTTGGGGAGACTTTGCACCCGATCCCGGAGATGGCAGCGCGTGAGGTGCGACCAGGATCCGACGTGCGCGAGATGCCGGCGCTGCCGCCCGAAGCTGAGGGGCTCATCAAACTACTCATGAATGTTCTTATGGTGGAGATTCGAGCGGAGCGGGGTTTTGCCTTCCATCTCGCACTTTTGCGCGACGCGGAACTGTTTACGGGGCGTCGTGATAAGGCCGAACTTGCCGCAATGACCGTCTCCCAGATCCAGCAGGATGAGGCACCACACGTTGCCTATCTGCAGCTGTTGATCTCCGAAATGCGCCATTTTCAATTTAGGACACCTGGCGGGCGGATCCGGGGCCGGGCATTTATTGACCCGATCTGGGCCAAAGTGAGCGCATGGCATGCCAATCAGGTGCCATCAATACAAAGAGATGCAGCTCGCGAGCTCGTTAAGGAGTGCCTGGCTCATCGAAAGGACGGAATATCTCTCATGGAGAGGTTTGATGCGCTGGAATCCGATCATCAGCACACGGTCAACTGACGCGGCAAAAGCCCGTCGGGATCGGACTTTCGGATGCGCTGCGCGGACCCGAGAGGTCCCTGCAGCGCCCACAGATACCTTATACTTATATATTTTGTGGATCTGCCGCCTTTCCAAGGGCCGTTCCATTGTCCGACTATTCAAATTCTGGAGGTGCGCAATGCCGTATGACTGTAGAATCATAGTGGTTGCGGGAGCTTCTACTGGGCTTGGGCGAACAATCGCGGTACGTTACGCTAAACGAGGTACCCGACATGTGGTCGTCAGCTACGTGAATAAGTCTGTCGTAGCGGAAGAAACTACGACCAAAGTCAGAGCGGCCGGCGCGCAAGGACGTATCGATGCTCAGTTCAGCAACGCCGGAACCACTCACTTTGCTTAAGATCATGCGGATCTTGATGTGCGCTCCTCACACGATTTTATCAAAATCTATAGGGCCAATTTCATCGGGGCCTCCCAAAAATTCCGGGTGGCTTGAGCATCGCGTGAGGCTGGGCCGAACGGCACGATCGTCAACATCTCCTCCATTGCTAGTATAATTGGAATTGGAGGTTCAGTCGCCTATGCCACCTCCAAAGGAACACTTAATACCAGGAAGCGAATAGTCCCCACCTACGTCCAGTCTCGAAGCGCGCCAGCCGCTCCTCGGAAGGGATATCGGTTCACCATCGAAGTGGCGGTGCGCAGTATAGCTTGCTTCACGTACATTGCCGGAGATCGGGATGAAGAAATTGCCTTGACTTGCAAGAACAATGTTATTGACCGGCCACGAAATGCTTTTCACACTTCTCTTCAAAAAGATAGTCTCCCGTGCATTGGTGCTCCTGGACCTCAGACCTTCTCAGTCATCTAACGGCATTCATGCCGGCACAAAGACTCCTTCTCAAGTCGCCTCATGCCGTTTCGGCTAGACCGCATCAGTCAGCCATGAACAGCACCAGAGCCTTGATGAGGTTCGGAATCGAGGCCATGCCTGCGCGTTCGTCAAAACCATGGATATGTTCCGACTTCGGTCCATAGACTAGGGCCGACATGTCGCCGTAGAGCCCGAGCAAGCGAGCGTCCGTCGTGGCCGTGGAGGCAGTTTCTTGGGGTGTCGTACCGAATATCGCTAAGTGGGATTTGGCGAGCACGCCGGTCGGTGCGTTTGGCACGCTGCGCGCCCGCGACGGTGAAGCCATTGTGGTAGCTCATATGCGCTGGTGAAGTGCCGGGACGGTGCCGGATTTGGTCGAGATCGACGCGGGAGCAACCAACAGCGAGGCCGCTCCGGCGTATCTCCGCCGCCATGACGTCCCCCCGGTTTGCTCGCTTCCGCGTGTCGACGGAAAGTGAACAAGCGCCTGTTTCAACGCGATCTGCTCTTCGAAACCTTCGTCCACTGCCCATTTGAGGGCCTGTATCGTCTTATCGTCCACCATTACCTCGTCGCTCCCGTTTGCGCAGCGTCCAGCGGTTATCGTCACGCACAGACACGCGAGCCCCCATGATGGCGCACCTCCCCCTCGGCGGCCAACTCGATTGACGAGAATGAAGTATCGTGGGCTCAAAATATTCATCCAACCCATAATGCGAACCATCGCGCCCCAGGACGGACTCCTTGGCACCGCTGAGCGTCGCGACCTCCGTCGAGATCAGGCCCGTATTCAGCCCAATCATGCGATACTCCAGCGCTTCGTCGACACGCCAAAAGCGGTCGAGGTCACGGGTGAAGAGGTAGGCGGCGAGGCCCGCGCGCGTATCGATTTCGGACGCATCAAGCAGGAAGGACACGGCGATGTGTTTGCGGGCGTTGCGCCCCAAGCCATCGGTAAGCAGCATTCAGTCGATACCGACGTACAGGCACCGGATCGAACTATCTTTGCATCGATTCGTCTTGCACGGTTTGCATCACCGCTGCCAAAGAATCCGTTCACTCTCCAAGGGAACCGCTGCACCATCGCGATACGGGATCAATCGCGCGGTATAATCTGTAACTGGGCGTCCCGCAGGTACAGTCGCGCCATAAACATAAACGTCTGTCGCTCCCTCCGCCAGGCGAAGGCGAGTCATTGCTTGCCGTAGGGGCGCGCCACCCATGATGTCGTCCGCGTAAAGTTCTACCTGCACAGCATTCGGATCAAGATTATCTAGACAGACCTGGGCCGTGAATGCGTAATGGTCACGGCTTGTCTCAACCTTCACGTCCTGAAAATGCACTGCAGCCCATTTGCTGTCCAAGTCGTCCCGCCATTCGACGATTTGCTCTGCGAGTGTACCTTTGTCGGCAGCTCGTGCGTGATAGGCGGCGGCGGCGGGCAAATAATGCTGCTCTGTATATTCGCGTACCGAGCGGTTGGTGGAAAAGCGCGGTGTCAGGCGCGCCATGCTCTCCCGCATTCGCTTGACCCAGGCGGTGGGTATGCCGCTCTTGTCCCGGGTATAAAATTCCGGAATCACCTCGTGTTCGAGGAGACCGTAGAGTTCGTTGGCCTCTGTGGCGTCCCAGGCTGGATCATCGCCGTGTTCCTGACCGTCGCCCAAAGCCCATCCGGTATCCGGCGTATATGCTTCCGCCCACCAGCCATCCAGTTCGGACAGATTGATGCCGCCATTGACCAGCACCTTCATGCCACTGGTTCCACACGCTTCCCAGGGACGACGCGGTGTGTTGAGCCAGACATCTACGCCCTGGACGAGATGTTCGGTTAATCGCATGTCATAGTCGCTGAGAAAGATTACATTATGCCTCACATGCGGGTGCTGAATGAAATGCATCCACTCCTTTATCAGGGCTTGGCCTTCGCCATCGGACGGATGGGCCTTGCCCGCGATGATTAATTGAACCGGTCGCGCGTGATCCGTCAAAAGGCGCAGCAATCGCTGCTTGTCATGCAACAACAAGTTGGGCCGTTTGTAGGCCGCAAAGCGTCGCGCGAAGCCGATTGTCAGACTTTTGGGATCAAACAGTTGTTTCGAACTGTCTACTTCCTCGGGTGGTGCACCTGACGCGGCGAGTTGCATCGACAAGCGCCTGCGCGCGTATTCGATCAGAGCCACGCTGGCATCGGTACGAAGCTTCCAGAGATCGGTGTCGGAAACACGGCGAATGTCCTCTTCCAGGGCTTCTCCTGTCCCAAGCCACCGATCCTTGCCACAAGCCACCGTCCACAACGCGTCGGCTGCCGGCGAATCCCAGGTGCGCATATGAACGCCGTTGGTGACATGCCCGATAGGCACCTCATGCTCCGGCCAACGGGGGAAAAGTGGCTGAAACAAGTGCCGGCTAACCTTTCCGTGCAGGCGGCTGACGCCATTCACCGCCCCGCTACCCCGGATTGCCAGATAGGCCATGTTGAAGTTCTCTGCCGGATCGCGCGGATTCTGACGCCCCAGCGCCAGCATTTCTTCAAGCCCAATGCCCAGTTCATCCCGGGCATAGCCGCCGAGGCAATGCTCCATAAG
Source organism: Rhizomicrobium sp. (assembly GCA_049964915.1). Lineage (GTDB taxonomy): Bacteria > Pseudomonadota > Alphaproteobacteria > Micropepsales > Micropepsaceae > Rhizomicrobium. The sequence continues at coordinate 21,600 of JBMFWV010000043.1, read as the reverse complement.
GCTCGGAGCAAAGCGATCGAAGCCGGCGGCGACGGCTGTATGCGTGGTGAAGAGATTGCCGGCGCGCGTAGCGGCGAGAGCGACCGCAAAGCTCTGACCGCTCACCTGCATGAAACTCCGAGCCCGTTCCAGCACGGCAAGCGCTGCATGCCCTTCGTTAAGGTGGCAGACATCGGGCTCGATACCGAGCGCCGCGAGCAACCGCCATCCACCAATCCCAAGTACCAGTTCCTGCATGAGACGCTGGTAGGGCCCACCACCATAAAGCTCGCTGGTAATGCCCCGGTACGGCGGAAAATTCGCCGAATCGTTACTATCCAACAAGTAAAGCTTCACCCTGCCAACCTCAACCTGCCAGGCGCGGAGCCACATAGGGTATCCCGGCAGATCCAGATGTAACCGCAACCACTCGCCGTTTGGCTGACGCAATGGTGCTATCGGCAACTGTCCTGGATCGTTGTAGGGGAAGATTGCCTGCTGCACCCCATCCTGGTCGATCAACTGGCGAAAATAACCTTGCTGATAGAGCAACCCTACACCAACCACCGGCACGCCCAGATCGCTGGCTGCCTTGAGTTGATCACCAGCCACATTGCCAAGCCCCCCCGAATAGATGGGCAAGGCTTCGCTCAGCATAAATTCCATACTGAAATATGCAACGCTGCTCAGCTCCGACCGGGGATATGCATTCTGGAACCACGCGGGTGCCTGTGCGGCATCCTGTTTGGATTTTACCAGATCATCGACATTCTTGCGAAAAGCGGGATCCGCCAAATTCCTCTGGAGTTTCTCCCGCGACACTGTCTGCAGAACCACCCACGGGTTATACGTAAGCTCCCACAGCACAGGATCGAGCTGCCGCCACAACCGGTCTGTGGCGTGATTCCAAGATGAGCGCATATCCAGGGCAAGCTCGGACAATGATTCGAAGCCGTCTACGAACCTCGCCCCTACGCATTCTCTCGCTGTGTCGGCCCCGATGTGCGCGCTCATAGCTTGCTCCGCGAATTCGCCTTCATTCCCGCCAGCCTACCATTGCCATTATCCCGTTCCTGCGCCAGGATCTGCCACGGATGACCCGCGCCCTTAAAACGTTAAGCGCAGATCTTGCAAATATCCTCTTCACTGTATGATCGCGCCATAAGCCATCCGTCGGAAGTTCTTACCTTCAAACCGCTGATCACGGCGCCACTTCCGGACGCATTCGTGAGAATATACGCGATCACTTCCTCCACGATCTCTCCGAACGCAATGTGATGACGCACGAACTGCGCCGGTCTTTGCTTCTTCTCCAGCATTGCTGGCCCCTCGATGCGAGTGAAAATGACGTCGCCGAATTCGTGTGCGCGCTCGCATTGGATATCTCTGGAATCACAACCCATGATGGTCCACATCTCCGTCGACAGCAAAGCTGGAGCGCAGCCATCCTTATCTGTCGTCTAGACGCAAACATCCGGACGGCCAAAGAACTCCTTGCGCTCTCTTCGCCGCCAAAGCCGATTAGGACATCGAATAGCCAACGTAAAAGCATTAAGAGCCCGACCGGACTCTCGTAATGCTTCCGACCAAGCTCGTTCATAACGCGATCGATCATCTGTCTACTGACGATCATCTTGCCGACAGCCCTTCCCAACCCCACTTCAGCCGCTGCTGAAAAAGACAGGAAATGGCCACCGAAAGGTATTGCTTCTGGAGCAGCTGCGCCGCGTGTTTCGTGCCGTTTCTCCACTGGTTATGGTCAGCGCTACAAGCAAAGACGTCGCAGAACCAATTCTTGAGACGGGCCAGGCTCTGCGTCGCGCAGGACGACAACGGATCCATGGCAATTCGGCCGTGCCAATCGAGCATCATAAACCTGAAGATAGGACGGCCACCCTCAATCAAAACCCTCCGATTGAAGCCAAACCTCTCGGCGATCCGACTCCAATAGGGAATGCCTGCAAAGCCAACACACTTCGCAGCTATCCGGATCTTAACGCCGGCAACAGCTTCCGTCACCAGGACATTGCCAGGATGGCTCGCACAGACGCCCGGACAATTACGCCGGGGCGTGGTGATCGCGCACTCGCTCAGTGCAGATTCCATCCTTTTCGTGCTCTGACGATCACGAACCAGAAACGCATAAGTCCTGCTTTCGATCCACGCTGGGATATAATTATGAGGCCGGGACACCATAGGTTGGATTATACATGAAGCCCCCACCACCAGGCGAATTTCGTGCCGGCGTAATGGCATCACCATCTGCCAGCGCCGAGTCACAGCCAGTATCACCAAGTGAGTATAGCGTGCGAACTTACCGGCGCATCCGCGCACTTGCTGTCCACTGCCACGGGGACATCCACGCCATTCGTCGCAAGCATTTGGAGTGCACTCGAAAGAGAAGGTCCCACCACGGCGTAGGCGTCGATGACGGGCAACCACGGACTGCCCCTGATCCCTTTTCTCTTGAGGTCGCTACAAATGCCTTCGCTGATCACCACAAGCGCGACTCGCTAATGCATCTCCTGAACGAGGCGCTACGCAATCTCCAAGTATCAAGCGCAACTCGCTGCGCTGTCCGTACCGGATTTGCACGCAGGTTGTCATAATCAGCAAACAATTTTGACACATCCAACAAAAGCGGACGCTGATGCCGATCTACCTGTTAGCGGGATGATTTTGGTACTCGTCCGTGCCCCTTGATCGTGTTTGATCACACCTTCCTGATCTGGATAACTCCGCACCCGGAGTCCACTAGTCCGTGGCAACAATGAGTACATGCTCAGCCTCCCAAGCGCCGGCTCGGATTACGTATCCGACACCACCGTATCCTGCGACCTAGTGAGATTCGACCGCCTGCACATAGCTTCCGGTCATACCCCAAACGTCTTGCTTCGACAAATCGGTAAAGACCACGCTTCTATGCCGGTCAAACCGCAAATGGTCCGCCGGAACCCAGACCGCAAAACGATGGTTTAGCGCAATCTCCACGCGACCGATCCGCCCGGATGTATCCACATGTTCATTGCGAACCCTACCAACCCAGCCATTCGGACCTTGGACGGGTAGCCCGATCAGGACGCGGGAACGGGTCATGAGGGCGACACGTCGCAGACTATCGACTTCGTAGCTATAGTGAATATCGTTGGGATAGGTACGAAAACGCCACTTGCGCTGATCGAAGCGCGCCATGTTATGTTCATAGTTCGACCGCTGCTCGCGGTAGCGGTCCATCTGCTTATGATAATGCGATAGACGATCACGATAGGCGCGACTGCGTTCCTCGTTTGTCTCGTCGGCCTGTTTGAGCCCGCCAGGCATCTGCCCGTTCAGCGTCGCTGGCAATGCGTACGTACCGTTGCGCTGTCTCTGGTTGAGCTCTTTGGTTCGCGCACGCTCATCCTGCGTCGAATGCTGAGTACCGGAATTCTTCGGCCTGTAAGCAGGAAGAATATCCGAATTCGTACCATCTGTGTAACCATTGTTGTCACTGCGGTTACTCTCGGTAGTTGACTGGCCGAAGGCGGGCGCTGCGACGAATGCAAATGCGATCATAATGCCAGCCGCACTTGCCAAAAGCCTGGATCTCAACATGGAGGTACTCCGTGGCGTCGAGCAAGATGCTCGACAGCTCTCATGTATCAATAACTCAATTTGGGTGATAAAAGTTGCTGCACCGCCACGAGCAAGTGCACGCGTGGAGGCCTGGCGCCGCCCGTTCTAATCGGATCTGACGGGTTATAAGTAAATGCCGAAGCTATCACCGCCGCAGCAATCCCCGTAGGGATGATCTTCTCTGTATTATGATCATAGGCAACTTCCCCTCGCACGGCCATCGTAAAGGCTTATCGTATTAAGTGGGTGCAGCCGGCTAGGTGCCATGACACTCCGAAATATAGATCATGATGTGAAATGCATAGCTTTCTTGTAGTCCCTATGAACTGTTCTCTATTCCGACTGTGGTACCACGCAAGGCGTTCACACTGTTTCCGATGACATGATTAGTTCCGGACCCAGCGTGAGGTGTCGTCTGCGCCCCAGTAGCCAATATCATTATACTTATATGTCCAGTAGCAGCCACGACTTCACACACCACAAACCTAAAGCGATTGTCGCACGCAGCGCGCGGCGCATTGCGCTGGCCAGATTTTGTCACGCCAATATTGATTACGACTTCGACTTCCCGCACGACAGCGATAACAAACAGGAATTGCTCGCCAAGACTCTTCTCATCAACGTTACGACCTTCTTCGGCCATACCGAATTGCCCTAGTATCTGGCAGCGAAGATCATTAAAAACGTTATCCGGCGTAACACGCCGCATACGACGCTGCCGGTCTGGAACGCGGAGAACAACACGGGGGGAAGGCTATTCACGCATTCCTGTCTTCAGCCAGATCATCGGAATCGAGACTAACTGCATCGACCTGCAGATTTTTTGTCTCGTATATCGACCCCGGCGTCATAATGACTACACGCGAGAGCTTTTATCCCATAGCGATCTAGTCCGAGATATCACCCAAAGAACTCTGGCCCGTCTCTTTGGGAAGAAAGCTCGTGGCTAAAAGGTGTTGCCTGGGCTGCACAGTCCGATCAGCTTCCCGCTACAAGTCGGCCGGCCCGATCTGCCGTTCTCGGGCCTCGACATGTTTGCATGCCCCAACCTTCTCAGTCCATGTGCCGAAGTTATAGGAGAGGTGGCTCTCAGTCTTCCATTTTTTCACCGATAAAGGTGAGACTTTCGTTTTCCGGAGGGTGCGTCGTAGGAGCCGTCGGTGTCGCGTCCGATGGTGCACGCCATGGCGCAAGTTGGCGTGTGCACCAAGTCGTGGGGTGCTTTTGCAAACCAGCTGAAAAGCCGCACGTGTCATCTTTGACGGTGTTTGCATAAGGCACGGTTACATCACCTATCGCTTTTACATTGGGCTGCAGCCGGTTACGAGCGAGGGCGACGCCTTTATGCAGATTTGTCATCTTGATGCGTCGTAGCGCGAAGGCGCACAAAGTCATCCAGGCAGCCGGCGGGCTCGTCGCAGGTCAAGACTCGGAAGAGGAATTAGAGAAATGCAGAAGCCAGCCAATAAGTACAATCCCCAATCTTGAAATAACCGGCGGCAAGCGGAGAGCAGTCAACCAGGAAGCGCTATTCGTCAGCGGGGTGTTTCCGTCGACGAGCGGCTAAGTTGAGGCATCACAGGAAGAAATGCAGTCTCTCATTAAGTAACTTACACTCCTTAACAGGCGTACCCGTCCAGACCGCGTGCTTGCCAACTAAAATTCTCTGAGCGGCGTTGAGGCGCGGACACTCTGGGCAAGGTTGCGGGAGATGTTTTGCCGCCACGTCCCTGTGATTGGTCTGTCAGCGATGTCTCTGCAGGTGGCAAATGCTATGGAATCTCTCATGACGGGCGCAGAACTAACGGCCGCTTATCAGATGGAGCGGCGGGATGCCTACTTGTCGATACGTGGCTGCCGGAAAAAGCAGTCTCGATCTTGGGAAGCGTCTGGCGTAGACGGGCCATCTGCTTCCAGCCATCATGAGGAAGATGGGGTCGAAACGCCTTTCCGCCCCCCCCTGCCAATAGCTACGGCGGGGACCACCGATAGCACGCTCCGCGTCTGGAACTGACTTCCTGCTTCGGCCTTCAAATCCCGGCGCACGCGCCCGGATCGTACTCAAGTTCCCGCAGCCACTACCCCTAGCATGTATGGTACCGCGCCCCCCGACACAGGGGAATCGTCGAAAACATCTGCTGATAAATGTGCCAAATCTTGGCCCACTTCCGCCCAGGACTGGAGTTGCGCCTGCTGCGCGAGCGCGAATGCGATGGCGGCAAGGTTTCGCTTCACCATGGGGTTAGGCTCGCGCGATACGGCGTCAATGAGGCGATAACATTCGCTCCGCAATTCCACAACGGACGGCATTTGGCTCCTCCCAATCGGCGGAAGCACTCGACCTACTCGGGAGACGCAGTCTGCCTCTCCCTGGGGGCATCCACTTCCAGCATCAACAATCGCCAATCTTATCCAGGCATAACGGCGTCGCGCAGGCTCGGACTCTACTCAGAGGACAGGCGAACCTGCCCATCTGGGCACCAGTGGGGACCACCAAACCTTCTGAGTACTTTCCGAGTCTCGCACGGCCAGGAGCTCAGACGATATCCTAGGCACGCTGGGTCATGCGTCCAGCGGATCTTTCTCCGCTAACGGCGCATATTGGTCCGCGGGAGCCGCGGATTACCCACCTCATTTGAAGCAGGGGAAAGACAAATGCGGTCCCACGCTACAACGGAATTCGCTGCGACGACGCTTTTGCGGTCACCCCTCAGCGTTCAGTTCGAGCGCGATCTTATTGCCCTTATTCCCGCAGTGCAGAGACTTTCTCGCAGGCTATGTAACCGCCGAGCGATCGCCGAAGACATGGCACAGCAGGCGCTAATGAAAGCATGGGGGGCGCAGAGCCAGTTCGAACCGGGAACGAGCTTGAAAGCCTGGGTCTTCACCATTCTTCGCAACGAGATCTACTCGCACAATCGTCGCGCATGGCGTGAAACGAATTTGGACTCCCATAGCGAGGAGCACGTTGCTGGACCTGCTGACAGGCAGGAATGGGCAGTCCAGCTCTCGGATACCGTTCGTGCCCTGGAGGGACTTCCCCAAAACCAGCGTGACGCCATTATGCTGGTGCGCGTCGGGGGATACTCTTACGACGAAGCTTCAATAATCTCCCAACAATCGATCGGCACGGTCAAGAGCCAAGTCTCTCGGGGACGCGTCGCGCTCATGGGCATTCTAGAGGGTAACAAGCCGTTGTCGATTTGCATTCGTTCGCGTGGATTGGACGCGTCGGAGGATCTTTATGCACGATTGCAGGCTACCAAAAAGCACAGAAAGACCGGCGCCGTACAGCCCGACTGACCCGGCAAGCCGTACTGCGACAATTACTAGACAGGACTTATGACAGCTCTTTAAGAAGGATATAATATGCGTCCCATGCAGACATTTCTCCACACGCCGAATTCCATTTCGACCGTGCTTCACTGGCCCACGCTGCACAATTCCCGGCGGGGCTTCGGTTTGCGGCCGAGAGTGCTGACCCCGGTCGGCTGGTTCGCCGTTTCGATGATGCTCTCCGTCCTAATCGGCGCAACCCTTTTCTTTGCGATCTAACAGGCCAGAAGTTTCGCGCGATACTACTGCCCGGACACATACTAATGACCCACACATTGTGTTGGCATCTTTCTCGAAGATCGGTGCGAGTTACTGATTTCCGTCACTTCCCGGCACTCGTTCCTCCGTTTTGCCTTGAACGAACCGTTTGAGACGTAGCGTACGAATGCACGCACACGGGGGCTGACTGATGGGTCTGCATAGCATGTGCCGGTGGAGCCCTATTAGAAGAAAGTCCCTGAAAACCCAGAGCAACGGCCATAAAGGCCGCGTAGCCTAACATCCAGAGATCGATGCTTCTGGCAGTCCCATGCGCGGGGCGGCGGGATCGTGAAGCGGCTGCGGCCTCTCGTGGCAGGATGGCAACAAGCCGGGTCGCGATGGCCTTCAGATCCTGGCGCGCCCCCTGGCCGTCCGGCAGCGCCGCGATCAACCCGCCCAGCCGACCAATTGCCGCTTCGCCGGGCAGGCCCGCCAAGGTCTTTGCCTCGTACCACGGATCCAGATTTAACCTGGCAAATGCCGAAAATACACTTAGCAACATCCCGTTTGGCTCCTCCCAGAGCGGCGCAAAGAGGAACGCGTCGAGCTCGGGATCGGGGGTGGAAGTTGAAACGTGAGGCATCATCAGGGTCACCGCTTTTCGCATCAATCGCACTCTCGCAGCGGACGGGTCTTTGGTAACTCTCGCCCTGCATCGGTGCGCCCGATCTCCTCCGCCCATAATGCGAAGGAGGTCTTATGGAAGACAGACACAACATACCGGAAGCCATCAGCGGCGAGTTTTGACGAGAAGCTGCGCCCGATCCGCCTGCCGACCATCCCGATCAACGAAGGCGCCGACCTGAATCCTATCTGCCTGCACTCCGTTCTGCCTCAGCCCTTCGCGTATGGAAACCGTCCCCCCGCCGATCTAGGTTACGATTTTCCACCCTCTGGTGGACGTTCGATGCGTCGATGCCGACCGCAAGAGTGGGATTCGCTGCTAGATAGCTTGCGATCTTGGCGACTTTAACCATCTGGGAACGGGAAGGGTTCTCCACACTCCTGCCGAAGTCGAATTCGCGAAAGGCGCGCCAGTGTCCACCATGCCTACGACCGCACCTTCACCGGTTGCACCCTCCCGGCCGCGCGGCGCTTTGCTGCCCGATGTCCCTGGATTGCCGACGACGCCCACTAGGGATGGGTCTTGCTCACCGGTCGGATCGGTCGCACCTGTGTAGCCGCGCGAACCGGTAAAGTTAGGAGGAAGATTATACGCTGTTTGACCCTGCTGTTGGGTGCCACATACGGGAACAGATACCGCCGCCGTTGCGAGAAGCATAGCGCGCTTCATTTCCGGACCTCTGGTTAGTGGTGAGCTGCTCGCGCTTCAGCGCTCTGCTGCTCATCTACAACACGAAGCGACAGAAGCTCCACGGACAGACCCCGAACATGTCGTCTCGGATATTCCGTTCCCTGGACTTTCTCACTGGAGACCGTTCATCAAAGACACACAATAACCGGCTGATTCTGTGGCCGATAGCGCCGGAAAGTACTCATGCCACTCCAGAAACGTATCCCTGCTTCGTCAGGATCGCAGCACACTCGGAATTCTCTGCAAAGAGGTGCTCGAATAGTCCGGTGCACTCTGTGATGAACCGATTCGAGTGGAGCCCGCATACTGCCAATCCGCAGGTACCGGAGCCAATGCGGTCGCGATCTTGCGAAAGCAAGCCATGCAAGCAAGCAAGCATTGGGGAGCGCAAGGGCTCCCTTCTGCTTTTTCAACGTGCGATGTTGCTAACCGCCAAGATCGATGACTGCACGCCGGTTCTGGGGCTCGCGAACACCTGGTCCAGTCGCAACCAATGGATCGCCGAAGCCCTTGCCGACGGTTGAAATGTCGCTGCCGCTCATGCCCTTACGGATCATATCCTCCTTGACGGATTCCGCACGACGCAACGAAAGCGTATTATTGTAGGCGGAAGAACCCACAGTGTCCGTATGTCCGGTAATAAGGATACGGACTGCGTTGTCTTCACGGGCCGCCTTGACCGCCTCTGAGATCACCCCACGTGCCTGCGGGGTCAGAGACGTTTTGTCGAAGTCAAAGAATACAATGAACGTTCTCACAGACGCTGGTGGCGGAGGGGGTGGCGGTGGTGGTGGTGGCGGGGACGGAGGAGGCGCGGGTGGCGGCGGTGCGGCTTCCTGATATGTGACAGCCTCAGGCGCAGCCCAGGGATACCAGCGCAATCCGGCCATCACTACGTTTTCGGTGAGATTGCCGGCTGCATAAGGCGCTATCGCCGGGTGGTTCGCACCGTTGCGCAGACTGCGGTAATGGTAGTCGACAAAGAAATCGACGTCACGGGAGATGGAATAGGTCATGCCCCCGATCGCCTGCCACATGAAGCCGGTGCGTGATCCGGTGTGGAATACACCGGCACCGAGCGGGTTTGTAAATGACATGCGGTCATTTGCCATACCCGCGCCACCGCCAAGCGAAAATGCCAGGCGTGGCGTGATCTCAATATCATAGAGTGCATTCATCATCACCGAACGCGCGGCAAAATGGCCGCTGCTGGGAAAGATCGTTCCCGCTTGCGTGAAGTTTCCCGTATCGTGACGATCCCAGGCGCCCTCAACTTCAAGACGAATGGGCAGACCTCCGAATTTATAGCCGAGTGTGCCTGCAACAATAGCGGTGTCGTGCGTGTCCAGCTTGCCATTGAGTCCGAAACCCTGGATTTCCAGATCATTGAGTTGGTTCCAGCCGGCGCCCAGCCCCAGATACCAGCCTTCGCCGGCACATGCGGGGGGCGCGAAGGACACTGCTGCGCAGGCCACGGCAGCAACCGCGCTTGCAAGTGTGAGTGTACGAACGTTCATAGAGATACCCTCTTTAAAGCGGAGGCACGCCTGAAGCTGCGCGCCTCATTGGCACGCCTCGAAGCTTCAAAGTTGGCGGTTTTCGCTTTCCTAGGTCGCGGAAACTTACGACGCCTTCAGTCATACGATTTAAGCGCTTAGGAGGGACAGGATCGGAATCTACCCACAAGCTATCTGGAATGCACAACACGAGAAAAGAAAAATGGAGCACGCCTCTCGCCTGATGCGCGTGTATAATATTGACCAAGATATATTTTGTACGGATTGTTCACATGATAGGAACTATCCGTGCAATCGGATCCATAGAGCATGTTCATCCGGCAACCTAAGCTGCCGGAACCACAGGGCACCATCAGACGAGTCTTATCCCGATAGCAGTGTCACCAAGCCACCCGCATGAGCCAATCGCGGAATAACTACTTCATGGCATGGACGACATCACGACTGCTATGATCGGCGCAGCCCTTGTCAGCAGCCCAAGCGTTTGGGGGGCGAACATTTCGATGATCTGATCTGGCTTCAGTGGGTACTGCAACTTGACGTTTGGAAATTTGCTCGCTGGGAAGTCTATGAGCCCGTCCCCGGAGCATGCCCCGGGACAAGCTGCCCATTCTGGTATTCCATGGAGTTACGATACAACCAGGGAGGCGTGTGAATGGACAGGCGCAGGGTTACGGCGGTTGAGCCGGTATTGGAACAGAGGATCGAACACGGCCCTGGCGAGATCGCCGCGGTGTTCGTCAAAGCTTTCGAACTGGCGATGCAGATCAAGCAGGAACAGTTTCTCGGCGCCAGCCTCTACGAGCCCACCCAGGGGGCGCCAGGGCTATGCCGATGGCTATAAGGCCAAGCGGGATCGATACGCCCGCAGGAACCGTGTCGGTGAAGGTGCCCAGGACCGCCGGGTATGAAGGGATGCCCTTCTATCCCCAGTCGCTCGAAGGGAACGCCGCAAGGTCGCGCGCTGTCATGCTATCGGTGGTAGAAGATGTACATCAAAGGCGTCTGCACCTCCCAGCGAGGCCGCACCAGTCGGCGATGAAAAGCGCCAACACCTTGGTAACCTCACGGATCGAGATCAGGCTCACGCGCTCGTCGAAACCATGGATATGCTCAGACTTCGGGCCATAAACGAGAGCCGGCATGTCGCCATAAAGTCCGAAGAAGCGAGCGTCCGTTGTGGCGGTGGAAGCCGTCTCTTCCATAGGCCTACCGAATATCGCTCGGTGGGATTTTGCGAGTATGCCAACCGGCTCGTCGGCCGCTTTCAGAATATACCCCTCAGCCTCGAAGCCATTATAGATAATCTCTGGTGGATTGTTATGAAGATAGGCGTTCGAGGAGGACGCCTCGACGATCGTTTGCTCGATCTCGTGCTTTATATCGGCAATCTCCTGTCCGGGAAATATCGAGACACGCACATCGAAGTTGCACCAAGCGGGCACGCTGGAGGCCCAGTCACCGCCCGCGATCTTGCCAACGTTAAGATTGATTGGGTGGTCGACATGCGCGTAGTGGGGGTAGTTGGCTTTCCGCCCATTCCAACGCCCCTCAAGTTCGCGCAGCGCGGCGATGATCTGATAGGCCGCCTCGATGGCGTTCGCCCCGGAGGTCGTCTCCGCTACATGGACGGGTATGCCGCGGACTTTAACCTGAAACCAGAGCACTCCAATCTGCGCGCGAATCAGCTGTTCGTTCAGGGGCTCGGGGATGATCACCGCATCTGCGCGGTAACCGCGGGCGAGGCAGGCAAGGGCACCATTTCCAGTGCATTCCTCCTCGACCACGCTTTGCACAATTACGTCCGACGCGGGCTGGTAGCCAGCCCTTGCGATGGCGTCGAGCGCGGCTAGGCAGGCTACTAGGCCGGCTTTCATGTCGCCGCCGCCGCGCCCGTAGAGATAGCCATCTGCAGTACGAGGCTCAAAAGGGGGCGTCGTCCACATCTCGACCGGCCCAGCCGGAACGACATCCATATGGCCGTTCAGGATAAGAGAATGACCTTTCGGCGCGTCGACACGATATGTTCCCACGACGTTGAAGGCATTGTCGTAGCTCACATGCACCGGTGAAAATCCAGGGCGATGTCGGATTATGTCGAGGTCGATGCGGAAGCGGTCTACAGCGAGTCCACGCCTTCGCATCTCGGCCGCCATAAAGTCCTGTGCGGTTTGCTCGTTTCCGCGCGTCGATGGGAAACGGACAAGCGCCTGAGTCAGCGCGATCTGCTCGTTGAAGCCCTCGTCCACGGCCCGTGTGAGGGCCTGTACTGTCCTGTCATCCATTATTACCTCTTCGATCCTGTTACACCTCACCCGGCGGCCTTCACCACCTATGGGTACGGGCCCCGCCCGGATGGCGCGCACTCCCCCTCAGCATTCAGCTCGACAGACGCGAACACAGCATCTTGGGTTCAAGATATTCATCGAGGCCATAATGCGAGCCCTCGCGCCCCAAGCCGGATTCCTTGCAACCGCCAAACGGCGCGACCTCTGTTGAGATCAGGCCAGTGTTCAGTCCGATCATGCCATATTCCAGCGCCTCGCCAACACGCCATGAACGGTCAAGGTCACGGGTGAAGAGATAGGCGGCGAGGCCGGCGCGCGTATCGTTGGCCATCGTGATGGCTTCGCGTTCCGTCTCGAAGCGGACAAGACCGGCAACCGGACCGAACGTCTCCTCTCGGCAGAGCAGCGCGTCGGACGTCACGTCGGTGAGCAATGTCGGCGCGAAGAAGGTCCCGTCATTGGAAAGACGTCGGCCGCCTACGACGCAGCGGGCCCCGCGGGCAAGAGCGTCGCGAACGTGCTCGGAAACCTTAGCAATGGCACGTTCATCGATCAGCGGTCCCTGATCGAATGATCCGGTCAGACCATCGCCGGGTCTTAGGGCGCCGACACGTGCGGCAAGCTTTTCCGCAAAGGCATCATAGACGCTCGCTTGCACTAGAAAGCGGTTGGCGCAGACGCAGGTCTGTCCCGTGTTACGGAATTTCGAGACAACGGCACCTTCGACGGCCAGATCGAGGTCGGCATCGTCGAAGACGAGGAAGGGCGCATTGCCACCGAGTTCGAGCGACACCCGCTTGACGGTTCTCATACAACTGGCGGCCAGTATCTTGCCCACAGCAGTCGAGCCGGTGAAGGTGAACTTGCGTATCCGCAGATCCCCGCTCAACACCTCCCCGATCGCGGCCGGCGCGCCTGTCACAACATTAAACACGCCAGGTGGCACCCCGGCTTCCTCACCCAGGAGCGCCAGCGCAAGGGCAGAAAATGGCGTCAGCTCGGAGGGCTTGAGCACGACGGTACAGCCAGCGGCCAGAGCGGGCGCCACCTTGCGTGTAATCATCGCCGCCGGGAAATTCCATGGGGTCACGGCCGCGACGACACCGACCGGTTCCTTCAATACCAGAATGCGGCGATCGGCCTGCGGACCGGGAATAATATCACCATAGGCCCGCTTTGCTTCCTCACCGAACCATTCGATGAATGCCGCGGCATAGGTGATTTCTCCGCGCGATTCGGAAAGCGGCTTGCCCTGTTCGGCTGTCATTAGCCGCGACAGATCCTCGGTGTGCGCGACAACACTCTCGAACCAACGCCGAAGGATCGCGCTGCGCTCCTTGGCCGAGCGGGCGCGCCAGGCTGGTTGTGCGACATGCGCCGCTGAAACGGCCTCCTCGGCTTCGGCTGCCCCCAGCGACGGCACCTGGCCCAGGAGGCGGCCCGTTGCCGGATTTGTGACGGCAATCGTCTGGGTACCGGTGCGCCATTCCCCATTGATATAGGCGACCTCGCGCAACAGATCCGGACGGATCAAAGCCAAGCGCGTACGCTCGAAGGCCTGCTCCTCATTCATGATTGCCACCTGCTTGCCCATTAGATGCGCAGCGCGGTTTCGAGGGCGGCGAGCCCCTCATCGAGTATGGCATCACCCGCCGTTAGCGGCACCAGAATTCGGATCGTCTCGCCATATATGCCACAGGAAAGCAAGATGAGCCCGTTCTCAAGTGCCCGCGCCGTGACGCGCTTGGCTGTCTCGCCGTCCGGCTCGTTAGCGCCACGCGAGCGAACGATGTCAAATGCTACCATTGCACCTGGTCCGCGGATCTGGGCGATCGGCAGGAGGTCATTGCGCCGGGAGAGATCGGCGAGCCGGCTGCGCAAGCGTGAACCGATCGCGCTTGCGCGCTCGAGCAGATTTTCCTCCTCGATCACATCCAGCACGGCCAGAGCCGCCGCGCAGGCGATAGGCGGCCCGGAATAGGTACCGCCAAGCCCGCCGGGCTCTGCCGCATCCATGATCGCGGCGCGGCCGATCACGCCTGAGAGCGGGAACCCGCCGGCGAGCGATTTTGCGATCGTGACATGGTCCGGCTCGACGCCCGAATGCTCGATTCCGAAGAGCTGGCCCGTGCGACCAAAGCCCGACTGGATCTCATCTGCAATAAGCAAGATCCCGTTTGCGTCGCAGATCTTGCGCAGGGCGCTCAACAGCTCCGGGGGCGCACTGTGGAACCCACCCTCCCCCTGCACCGGCTCGATTACTATGGCAGCGACGCGCGCGGGCTCGACGTCGGCTTTGAAAAGGAACTGCAGGGCGCGCAGCGAATCCTCGACTGTGACGCCGTAATGGGGAATGGGAAACGGCACATGGAAAGTCTCGCCAGGCAGGGGGCCGAAGGCGCGCTTGTAGGGCAGAACCTTTCCGGTGAGCGCCATCGTCATCATCGTGCGGCCATGAAATCCGCCCGTGAAGGCGATCACGGCCGAGCGGCCCGTCGCCGCACGCGTGATCTTGACGGCATTCTCGACCGCTTCAGCGCCGGTCGTGAAGAAGATCGTTTTGGCCGGCCCCTTGAAGGGCGCGCGCGCATTCAACCTCTCGGCAAGCGCTACATAATTCTCGTAGGCCACCACCTGAAACGCCGTATGGGTAAAGGCGTCCATCTGCGCCCTGGCTGCCGCCATCACCTTAGGATGGCAATGGCCGGTGTTGAGCACGGCGATACCTCCGGCAAAGTCGACGTAGCGCCTGCCGTCGGCGTCCCACAACTCGGCATTTTTGGCGCGCGCCGCAAAGATCGGCGTCGCGGTGGAAACGCCCCGCGGAACGGCGGCATGGCGTCGCGCAAGAAGATCTGAGTTGGTACTCATACGAGACTCCCGGTTCGTGGAAAAGATTGGATTATGCGCGGCCAAGGCGATCGAGGATCCGGGCCGGCGCAAGGGCCGCGACAGCGCTCACGATCAGTGCGGCGACAGCGATGTCGATCAGCAGCGGATAGTTCGCGCCGCCCATCAAGGTGGCGGCGACGAAAGGTCCGGTCGCCAGACCCATATGGGAGGCGAAGCCACCCATCGCCGCGGTCTGGCCCGCACTATCGAACGCGGCACACATGCCGAGCAGATAGGGAATAATAAATGCCCAGGTGATTGCCGTTCCGACATTCGCTGCGCCGAAGATCAGAGCCGACGCACTGAAATGGAAGGCTGCATTGCCCAGGATCGTCAGGACTAGCGCAACCCCCAGCGGAACAAAACGCCCGAATCGAGTTCCGAAGGCGACCACAAGCAGCGAACCAATCGTGCCGATCCAGGCCGCGATTCCGATGATTGTGCTGACGTAATCGGTGCCCAGCCCATATCCTTTTCCTAGCTCGATCATGTAGGCGGCGAGTGCCATATTGCCAGCCTGGAACATGAAGACTGCCAGCAGCGCCAGGCTCAAGGGACCCCAGGCAATGCGGCGCGACGGATTGCCTGTCATCACTGTCTGCTTGGACTCGACAGGATAGTCATCAAGAAAGGGAACCATCGCCAGAGTGACGATGCTGAAGAGGGCCAAAGCCAGGAACAGCACGGGCACGCCGAAGATCGGCACGAGCCGCGGGAGCACCATCACGCCGAGGCCGCCGAGGCCGAACTGCACGACCAGCAGCATGCCGAAGACACGGTCCGGCACGCCCGTGCGCGCAATCACGCCGAAAGCTATCCCGATCAGAAGGCCACCGATGCTGCCATCGACAAAGCGGATTGTGATCATCCACGGGACCGCATGAACCACTGTGGAGATTAGCTCGACCGCCACCAGTCCGAGAAGCAGCAGTATGGATGCCGGCCGCCATCGGATATGGCGAATGGTAAAAACAGCGGCCAACGCGCCAAGTGCGGCGCCATATATGTTCGCCGAGGCAACGAGGCCCGCCTCGCGCTGCGAGAAGTGCAAGCCCTCGACCAGTCCGGCCACAAGGGCCGGCATGATATTGACGTAGAAGAACCCCGCTGTTGCCAGGAACGAGAGCAGTACCGCCGCAAGAATCCCGTCGGGCTTCGCAGTTGGAAAGCGCCGTACGCGAGGCGGAAGTGTCTCAGCCGCCATGGTCAGCCTTTCTTGCAGAACGAGGCAATGCGGTTGGCTTCGGCGGCGGCTTTAGCCCAGGCATAGGTGCCGCGTAATAATAGGTGATCCCGTTTGGCATCATCGCGACGATGATGCCGCCATAGCCTGACATGAAGGGAATCCAGGCCGGTTCGCGGCAACCCAGCGCCTTTTGCGCATTCCAGGCCCAAAAGCCGTACTTGTAGCGATAGTCTGGCGTCGACGCGACCAGACCACGATCGGCGGGGTCGCGCTGCAAGGCGGCCGCAAGCATCTTTGGATCGAGCACCTGCTTACCGTCAATGCGACCGTCATCGATACTAAGAAAGTCAGCAAGCTTGGCAATGTCGTCGCGGTGAAGCGTCATGCCCCAGCCGGCGAAGGGCTCACGCACCTTATCGTAGCTGCGGCGGATGATATCGATTGCCGGATTGAGGTGGAGTGGGTGAAATATCGGATCAACCAGAACATCCTTGTAGAAGTCTGCGGTGGAGCTGGTCCTGGAGCGATAGAAAGCGCGCAGAGCTGTGCCAAGGGTATAAATATCTGATGTGTGGTAGACCCAGCGCGTACCCGGTCTGGCCTTCAGCGGATAATGGGTACAGGCGAAGTGAATTCGTCCAGCATGGGTGTCGGCCAGGAAAAAGGGCGTGATGCCCGGCGAGTCCTCGTCGGCCTGATCAGCGGGTGAGATGTAGTGTCCGGTCGCCATATTGAGCGCATCGGCGAAGGTCACATTCCCCCATGTTCCAGCCTTGGCGCAGGCCGGTACGTAGTCGGCGATATTATTGTGCATGACGCCGGGATAGAGCAGTGCAAGCCGCATGCTAGCTTCGCCAGCAAATATCGACTTGGCCAGAGAATAAGATGGCAAGTCCATCTCCGAACAGTATGGGTAGGGCCCAAAGCGCGTATGGCAGGGGCTGACGTAATCCACACCGTGAACGACGAGACCATAGGTGGTCATGTTGTCGGGATCGATTTCTTCCGGCGAGCCGAACTGGGACGGATCGATCCCGGGATAGTCCTTCGCGAGTTCGGCGATAGGCTTGGTCGGCAGCCGGTGGGCGACATAGGACTTATAGTCATCGGCAATCGCAACTGCAGTCTTGACCCGACCCGGAAGATATCGCGCAGCGGCTAGTCCCCACATGTCGAACTTGGCATAGCGGCAAGTCTCGCCGCCGATTTCGTAGACAACCTTCGAGATTGCGCCGTCGCTTTTGAAAAGGAAGCTGAGCACGCCATTATGCATGCAATTGGCGTTGCGTTCCTCCAGCGTAAACGGGAGACTGGCCCGACTGTAGCCGTGATCGCCCGGCTCGTCCCAGACCCGGCCGGGTTCGAGGATGAATTCCCACTCCGGACTGTGGCTGGGAATCGCGCCGCGGCGGACCGGAATCAGGACATTGCCCGACTGGACAAACCGGAAATCGAAGCGCGGCAGGCGACGCGCTGGGGCGTCCGGCGCCTTAAAGTCCCCATAGTCGTCGCGCAACACGCGGACATGCGCAAGCCCGGCAGCAGGCTCCAGGACCAGGCGGCCTTCGAAGTGATTGGACGGCGTCTTCAGCGCTTCCGGCGGCGCAAAGGCGGCGTAGGCAGAGGGTAAAGCGATCGCGGATGTGCCCATCAACTGAGCGTAGGTCAGCGCCGTGCGCGTACCCGCCGCAGTGAAGGCCGGCTTCGTTCCGACACCACCGACCGCCTGTCCCGTGACCGTGATATTGTCGGCCCAGCAGGAGCCACCCTGCGACTGCGCGCGAACACCGATCTGCAGGGTCGGATTGTCGTCGATCCCCATCGCCCGGCCGCCGCCGGTGTGCATCGTGATACCATCGTCCTGCCCAGGACCGATCTTAAACAGCGTCTGCCAGGTCATGCCGCCGTCAGTCGAGACCATACCGCGACAACTATCCCCGTCGGCCAGCTTCAGGGCCGCGAAGGCAAACGACACATGGACATCCCTGTAGCCCTGAGTAGAGACGTCTCTGACAGCCATCGAAGGGCCGACGAGACGCAAGGAAACATTCCCGGCATAACGGGTCAGCCTCACATCGCCGCGACCAAGGGCATGCCAGCCCGTCGTCTTGCCGTCCTGGAACGTATCACGAAAGATCGTCCGGCCCTGCGCGGCACTGCTGCCGGACAGAGCGAACACGAATGCTGTGAGCGCGCACCATAGCAACCGACGCATCAAGCTACCTCCACATCGATGCCACCCGAGCGAAGCATCCCGGAAAGCGGTGCAAGTTGAACCGCATAGCGCTTCCACAATCCGACAGATCTGCTGTATATTGGCTGGCGCGCCTGGGCTGCACTCGCGGTGAGCGACGGGCTCGGATTACGATCAAATGCGAGGCAGGCGTCCTCCCATTCCAGGCCGCACTGTGCAATGAGGCTGCGACTTACCCCCTCCTGGTCGCCAACCAAAGCCTCATAGTCGACCTCAAGAAACCGTCCCGGAAGAACGCGCCGCCAATGTTCCATCAAACCGCGATAGGCGAGATAATAGCGGCCGAGATCGCCGAGGTCGTAGGAGAACGGATAGGCCATACGGAATAACGTCTTGTACATCGCGTAGCAGACGTCCATCGCGTTGCGACGGACATGGATGATAGTCGCTTTGCGCAGCGCCAGCGCGATCAGGCCGAGATAAAGAAAGTTCATGGGTGTCTTGTCGATCAGGCGCGTCGCCTTGCCCTGCCCTGCCGCGACACTCGCACAGTAGGATTCGCCCAGCGCCGAAAAATCGAGCTGCCGCGAGCGACGGATCAACGCCATCTTGCCACCGCCGCCCGCCAAACGCATCAGCGTGAGCGCAAAATCGCTCCGTTCTCCGAGACTCGCCACCACGCTGTGCGAGCTAAGAATTCGATCAACGAGCGTCGTGCCGCTACGCGGGAGACCGAGTATAAAAATCGGTCGGGCGTCAGTACAACCCGGCGGAGCCTCTGCGAAGGCCGACGCATCGAAGGTTGCGGCAAGAGTGGTCATGGCCGCGATATCGTCTTCCACGCGGTAGGATAGGGAACGCCGACGCAAGTCGGCACCGCGTTTGAGCGCCGCAAAGCTCTTCGCGTGCTCGCCTAGATCTTCATACTCCTTCGATAGAGCAAAGCGCAGCGGCACCTCGCCGCCGGGATGACGCAAGGGAACAGAGAGAACGCGTTCAAGCTCGGCGACGTGATTATGCTGCGGGTTCTGCCGACGCAGGGTTGCGCGGTTATACCAGGCATCATAGTCCTGTGGCGCAAGTGCAATCACACGGTCGAGCAGGCGCTCCGCCTCCTCCAACTCACCCAGTGCGAGGCGCGCCGTCGCCAGATTGTAGAGAAATTCCGGGTGCGAAGGGGCCAGCTGGACCGCGCGCGCATAGGCCCGCGCGGCTTCGGCATGGCGGCCCATATGGGTATAGAGCTGCCCCACATGCTGCAGGAGCGGGCCATCGCGTTGGACCTCGGCAGCAAGACCACTGAGCGCTATGAGCGCCTCCTCGACGCGGCCAGCTTGCGCCAGCAGTTCAGCTTGAAGCAGGCAGGCCCCGGGCCGAGCAGGATCGAGCGCGAGCGCGCGCTGCGCCGCTTCCAGGGCCGCAACAATCGCACCACGACGCTGCTTTGCCCGGCCAAGCAATATCCAGGCCTCGACACAACCCGGTACGGCCCGGCTCAGCCGTTCGGCGTGTATTGCAGCCGCCTCTGGGCGGCCGGCTCGCAGCGACGCCTCGATCTCACGGATCGCCACATCCTGCTCTTCATCCGACCTGTGAACCAAGGTATTCATAGCGCATGGAACAGGCGGCGCCGATCTTGGCGCCGCCACCCTCTTAGAAATTGTACTTGAGCGTGACACCAACCGTACGCGGGAGCGAGATCAACGCCTTTGAGGCATTGCCATAATAGTTTTCCGCGGGGAATGGTCCCATATAGGCCTGCGTATAAACACCAGTCACACCATTGGCATCGAAGATGTTCTTGATCCAAAGCGTTGCAGTCCAGTCTCCAAAAGAATAGGCAACCGAAGCATTCCACAACATAAAGCCAGGCATCTTGTCGTAATATTTTGGCTGGCCGTAGAATGGGCTGTTGACCGGGGCATAGCTCGGCGGCGGATAGATCGTCGTATTGTTCTTGAAGACGTTCGGAGAGAACGCCGTGTCCAGAGACGAGGATTGATAATAGCCGTCAACATGGAAGAAGACTGCCGAGTCGTTTTCCAGCGGCAAGTTGTAGTCCACCGTCCCGGTCAATATATTCTTCGGCGATCCGGGAAGCTCCGCTCCCTTGTTGTTGATTACATAGGTGCCGTCGGCAGCAACCAGCGGCGCGGTGAGAACGGACTCAGTGTAGGTGTAGCCGAGCCCGTAATGCCACGGCCCCCTGAAGACATCCGCCTGCGCCTCGATTCCCTCGGTTTTAGCGGACTTCCCATTCTGGACCGCGAAAAAGCCCCAATTTGTGGTCGAGGTGTTTATCTGGGGATTCCGCCAGTCTACGTAGAACGCATCGATGTTGTAGACGATGTTGGCGACTTTTCCCTTTGCACCAATCGCGTAGTTGTTCACGGTGTCCGGCTTGTAACTCAGCCAGGCCGGACTTTCCGCGAAATTTCCGGAGGTCGGCGTGCCATTGGTGCCACCACGCCGGTAGCCCTGCGAGAACGTCCCATAGAGCATGTTCTCGTGCGCGAACTTCCACGATGCGTTGACCTTGAAGATGGCTCTGCCGTTGGAAGTCCTACCACTCGAATTCGACGGCGCGTAGAGTCCGGCCCACAGCGGGAAATCCATATGCACCTTGTTCGTCGAGCTATCCTCGAAATAGCGGAAGCCACCAGTGAGTTGAACCGTCGGCGTAATGTGGTAGGTGAGCTCACCATAGACGGCTTTACTGACATAGCGCTCGTGGCTGGTGAACAGCCAATCCTGATTGCCCGTTACCGAACTGGCGAGAGTGGGGAAGGCAGCGTCCCACCATTGCTTGAAGCCTAGTAGAAAGCTGTTCTGGAAGCTGCTTTGCAGCTCGTTCTGATAGTAGAGGCCGAACACATAATCGACGCTATTCTTGCCTTCCGATACCAGTCGCAGCTCCTGGATAAAGGCCTTGTCGCCGTAGCCGCGCGATGCCTCAGATGCGGGTCGGGGGTAATTGTAGTAGAAGTCTGCATACCAGCCATTCTGCGCATAGAAGC
>JBMFWV010000042.1:19312-27782 GCA_049964915.1 Rhizomicrobium sp. | reverse complement strand
TCAAGCCCTTGATCCCTCAGACCCGTCGCGACAAATTGGCAGGCGATTTGGCATCCCAACTGCGCAAGTTGGGCTAGATCTGCTCAGAACGCATTGAAGATGCCGCCGACGATATCGTTGGCAAGTCCGAATCCCGCGCCGAGCCCAAGCCCAGAGACAAGATTGCCCATGAACCCTCCGCCCGAGCTGCCATAGGATTGCTGCGCCCAGCCGCGCGGCTGAAAAGATGACTGCGGCTGAGCCCCGAGCTGGCTTTCGAGTGTATGGATGTACTGAGCCATCTGCTCAAGCAACATCTGGGTTTGCTGGTTCTGCGTCTGGATCGCGAGGGCTGCTTCCTTTAGATCGAGGGTGAGCTCCCGCGCGAGCTGGGCATCGCTGATCGCATTTTGCAGCTTGCTGGCGAGATTGCCGACTGCCGTCGCCACCTGATCGGCCTGCTGATGCAGCTGCACCACCTGATTTTCCGCGGACTGATAATCCATGATGATCTCCCGAAGGATCGTTTCGCGCTGAACCTAGCCGAAGGCGCCCCGTCCAATCCATGAAATCGCGTTAGTGTGACAAACGCCCTCAGAACAGCGGGGCGACCAAACCGACCGGGCTGGCATTGAGATAGGAAACCCCGTCCTTGAAAGCAATGCGAACCCCTGAATGGTCCCTTGAGGCTGCGGCCAGCAATGCGGAAAGAAGGCCCTTGGAGCTGCCGTTAGCGACCGGCTCGCCATCAATCGAGAGTCTCAGGATACCTTGAGGTCGCGCCGCACCGTCCAGACTAAGCACTCCATTGCCCTTAGCCTCGGCCGAGCGCCACGCCAGACTAAGATGGGCAATGTCGAGGTGACCGGACGCCGCCTGGAAGGCGGCTGCGGCCTGGCTCCAGCTCGCCTGCCCCGCCAGTAAGCCGTGCCAGCTGCTAGCCGGTGTGACCCGTCCCGCGAGACGCAGCTTGGTGATGTGATCGGCCGGCGTGGCTCCATTCTTGGTGTCAAGCCTCAGCCGGTCCGCCATAACCACAAGATCAAGCGCGTTGCGACGGGGATTCTTGCGCAGATGAAATTCGGCATGCAGCACGCGAAACAGATGCGTGCGGGCATCATAAAGCTCGATGTCGATGCGCCGCACCACGCCGTGATCCCCGAGCACGCTCGCCCGCAATAGTCCTGGGGTAAAACCAAGCTGATGGCGTATTCCACGAGGATCATACCAGCTGAGACGCTGGAGCCCGGCCGCCTCCAGGAGGATGTGCATATCCCCATAGTCGAGGCTATGAAGCGCAAAATGTTGGCTCGTCCAGCTCACTGGGCCATGGCTGGTTTGCACCTGAAGGCGCACATCCTTGAGCACGGCATCCAGACGAAACGGAAAGCCGCCAGTTTCTGCCGCGGTATATGACAGGCGGACACCAGGAAGTACCTCATGGCCGTTCAGCCGTGCCAGCGCAGTGGTGAAGCGCTGATACGCCGTAAGCCAATAGAGCGATGCGGCGAGCCCAAGCAGCAGGAGTGCAGCAACGGGCGCGTAAAGGAAAAACCGATGGGAATAGCGCATTTCTAGATCTAGCCGGTCTTTTGCTCGTGGACGCAGGCATGCTGGACGACATCAAGTTGTAAGTCTTGCCGCCTCACTTCGCCCTTCTGATAAGGACCGACAAGGACGACCGGTACCATGTGGGTGCAACTTCACCCTGCCCCGACCATAGGACGGTCGCCGTGAAGTGCCAACAATCTTCCGCCTCGGTCAAGGCGCTCAACGCCAGATCGTCCGCCGTGCGCCTACCCAAAATCGGCCCGGTGCAGTTCCGCGTGACGCGCCCGCTGCGCGACGCAAACGCGGTTCTGTTTGCCGCACCAAAGCATTGAAACGGGCCCACCCGTTCTACAGTCACGTGCGAACTTGAGGGGAGTGTCGGCTCCCCGAAAATCCCCAGGCTTCAGCCCAAGGACGACGGTGACACATCCGCAAATGCGCTGTGCCCGCTTAACCACACCGCGAATATCCGCAGGCCAGGCAGCTGTCGCAACCTTCGAGCCGGATGAAGCCCGGACTTGAGCAGCGCGGGCAAAACCGGGCCGGTGCGCCTTCGGCCGCGATGGCCACGGCGGTGGCATCAACCGCATCTTCGGCATGCCGGCGGCCCGCCATAAAACCGATATCGACCAGATGGCGTTCAATCACGTCGCCGATTGCAGCCAAAAGCGAGGGCACATAACGGCCCTGGCTCCACTGGCCACCGCGTGGATCAAACACCGCCTTCAGCTCATCAACCACAAAACTGACGTCGCCGCCCCTGCGAAATACTGCCGAGATCATCCGCGTCAATGCCAAGGTCCAGGCATAGGCCTCCATGTTCTTCGAATTGATGAAAATCTCGAACGGGCGGCGACGATGATCCTGAAGGATATCGTTGATGGTGATATAGAAGGCATGATCCGAATCCTGCCAACGGATCTTGTAGGTCTGCCCCGCCAGGAGTTCGGGGCGGTCAAGCGGTCTTGTCATGTAGACAACCGCGCCCTGGGCCTCCTCCCGCGTGGCAAGCACGGACGGCAAAAGCGTGCCCACAACTTCGGTGCTGGCCGGCGGCGACGAGACACTCAGCACCGAGCCGGTCACCGCATTGGGGCGATAGGT
Organism: Rhizomicrobium sp.; assembly: GCA_049964915.1. Taxonomy (GTDB): domain Bacteria; phylum Pseudomonadota; class Alphaproteobacteria; order Micropepsales; family Micropepsaceae; genus Rhizomicrobium. Next base: position 25,148 of record JBMFWV010000042.1, on the reverse strand, counting down.
GGTACAGCCCTTGCAGCCAAGCGCATAGGCGCGCAGATAGATGTCCTTGAACGCGGCGAAATCGATGTTTTCAGGGACGTTGATGGTTTTGGAAATAGAAGAGTCGATGTATTTCTGGGCCACTGCCTGCACCTGCAGATGGGCTTCAGGGGCCAGATTCTGCGCGTTGACGAAATAATCCGGAAGAACGGCATCCTCGCCAAAACGGGAGCGGAAAAGACGGTAGGCGTAATCGCTGACCACCTCCTCGCTGCGAGTGCCGTCGGGCAAAAGGACTTTGCGGGTATAGGAATAGGCAAAGACCGGCTCGATGCCACTGGAGACGTTGCCCGCGAACAGCGAAATAGTGCCGGTGGGTGCGATCGAGGTCAGAAGGCCATTGCGCAATCCATGACGGGCAATCTTGTCGCGGATGGCCTCGGGCAGTGCGGCGATATTGGGCCGGCTGAGCATGGCCTCACGATCAAATAATGCAAACGCTCCTTTTTCGGCAGCAAGCTCGGCCGAGGCATCATAGGCGGCATCGCGCATGACCTGAAGCCAGTGGGCGATTTGCGTAAGGCTCTCGTCCTCGCCATACGTCAGCCGACAAAAGATAAGCGCGTCGGCAAGACCGGTAATACCAAGGCCAATACGGCGTTTGGCAGCAGCTTCTGCCTGTTGCGCCGGCAAGGGAAAGCGCGAGATATCGATCACATTGTCGAGGAAACGCACCGCCGTGCGGGTCAACGCCGCCAGCTCCTCTATATCGAGGCGCGCATCATCACTGAACGGATTAGTGACCAGCTGCGCCAGATTGATCGAGCCCAAAAGACAGGCCCCATAGGCCGGCAGCGGTTGTTCGCCGCAATTATGCGCCCAAAAGCCATTGGCATCGAACGCGTTGAGCCCCGGTATCGCGGCATCAAATACGGCTTCTTCGCCTTGCGCCTCGAGCTGCGCAACGGTCGCAACGAAAGGCTCAACGCAGAGCGAAACCGCACGCTGCGCCAGCGCGGCCTTCAGTTTCAGCGCGCTCTCGCGCGCGCTGAGGCCGATGCTGGCAGCAAATCTCGCCAGATTGGCGCCGGTGATTGCAAGCTCGTATACAAACGCGGTATGCACCCGCCTGATGCTGTCACGCCGCGATGACAGCGACGCCACCACTCCCAGACGCAGCAGCATACGCTGTACCGCGCGCAGCTTCTCTGGCGTCTCAGCCCAAAGACTGAGGCGCGGGCCTTGCCGCAGAGTGGTTTCCAAATGCGCGGCAGCATCGAACAGGCCGCGCAGAAAGCCGCAATAGAAGCGCTGCGAGCGGCGCTCCAGTGCCGCGGAGATGGTGCGCGTGGGAAGCATCAAATCATGCTTGCGGGCGAACTCCTCGAAGCCGGCAATGCCAAGATGCCATCGTCCGCGTTGGGCATCGAAGCGCAACTCGTGGCTGCCAATGCCTCCGTCAAGCGTGCGCGCGGCGGCTTGCGCGGCCAGCAGCAGTTGCGGGACGGCCGGGATTGAAGTTGCAGCCGGCATCCTTTGGCGCTGCGCGCAGACGCTGAGACCTAAGGAGTCGGCGGTGCAATCGCCTTCGCCATGCAACAGACCAATGAGATAGCCTTCGGCATGGTCTGCTTCGTCCCCGTCGCCCCAATGCGGGCAGTTCCGGTGATCCTGCAGCAGAATTTCATCGCCTGGGCTGAGTGATCCCGCCGCCTGCCACTGCCAGCTGACGGACCAGGGATTGCGCGCAGTCACCTTGCGCAGGCGGTGATCCGCGGTAAGGCGCAGCTGATAGCCTTCGCGCGTCGTCAGGCGATAGATGGGCTTTGTACCGCGGGAAAAGAAACCACGCCCATCGCAGGGCCATACCGCACCGTTGACAACAGCCTTGAACGGTATACCCGTCAGTTCACCAATTTGGCGTGGACCATCGCTCGTATGAATCCAATTGTCGGCCGTCAAACAGGGATTGGTGGCATGGATGCTCTCGCAATAGGCAAGATTGTTCAGCGCATTGATGCGATCGATGAAGATCACGCCGGGCTCGGCATAGTCATAGGTGGCGCGCATGATGCGGTCCCAAAGCTCGCGTGCGCGCAGGGTTTTGTAGACATGTCCGGCGAATTCGAGAGGCCACTCCCGATCAGCTTTGACCGCCTCAAGAAAGGCATCGCTGACCAAAACCGAAAGATTGAACATCGCAAGCCGGCCTGGCTCACGCTTGGCCGCGATGAAATCCTCGATGTCCGGGTGATTGCAGGCGAGGGTCGCCATCATCGCCCCGCGTCGTGACCCGGCACTCATGATGGTGCGGCACATCGCGTCCCACACCTCCATGAACGACACCGGACCGGAGGCATCGGCCCCGACGCCGCGCACGGGCGCACCCTTGGGTCTTAGCGTCGAAAAATCATAGCCGATTCCGCCACCTTGCTGCATGGTCAGCGCGGCCTCGCGCAGATGGCTGAAGATCGCGCCCATGTCGTCGTCGATGCGCCCCATCACGAAGCAGTTGAACAGCGTCACCTGGCGCCCGGTTCCGGCACCAGCGAGGATGCGGCCGGCGGGCAGAAAGCGATGGTTGGCGAGGGCCTCGGCAAAACGGCTCGCCCAGTGCGCGCGCTGAGCGGGCGGCTCGGCCTGGGCGGCTGCCCAAGCCACACGCGCCAGGCTCTGCGCTGGGGTCGCGTCGATGGGCGTGCCATCCGCGGCCTTGAGGCGGTACTTCATGTCCCAGATGCGGTTTGTCAGATCGCTCATCATCGGCCCGGCACAGACACGGCATACGCTCATAGACCAAAGACAAATTTACCGCGCGTTCCTCTTTGATGATGTTCGCTTTCCGTTCCAAAGACAAGCATCATCGCCCCAGCTCCTTCTGACCCTCCGCCACCAGGGCGGCGGTGGCGGTCTCGATACGCTCCTGCAAAAGCTCCATGAACGGCCGTCGTTTCATGCCGGGGGCAATCGGCTCCAGGAATTCGACAATGACGGTGCCCTTGCGCTTGATCAGTCCCATGGGTCCTGTCCAGAACAGCCCGGTATTGAGCGCAACCGGTACCAGTGGCTGGTTTACCTGCCCATAGAGCCCGGCCACACCGGGCTTGTAGTCGGCAGGTGCGCCGGGGCCCTTGCGCGTTCCTTCTGGAAAAATGATGACCGTGTGACCACGACCGGTGAGGGCGCGCACCGCAGCAGCCATCTGGCGCAGGCTGGTGGCCCCGCCATCGCGATCGATCGCAACCATCCCGGATTTTCGCAAATACCAGCCGAAGAAGGGAATGCGTTCGAGACTGCGCCGATAGACAAAGTGGGGATGATCAAGCGTCGCATAAAGGGCGATGGTGTCGAGCATGCTCATGTGCTTGGAGGCGATGAGCGCGCCACTTCCTGGCAGGGCTCCGCGCACCTCAACGCGCATGCCGGCAAGATGGCGCAGGCCAAAGAGTACCGCCCGGCACCAGATCTTGCCGGCCCTCAGGCTTGCCCGCCGTGGCAGAAAGAACGCTGGCAAGGCCGCCAGGTGGATAATCAGCGAGATTAAAATGAACCAGAGCAGAAACAGGGTCGAACGCAGCATGGTCATGATCAAAAGGTTCCGTCAGCTTTGGTGTCGCGCCACCGGCCACGTTGGCGGGGCGGTGCTATCGATCTGGATGAAATTGCGGTCCAAGAGCAGTCGGATCCGCTGGCTCATGATGCGCGTAAGGACGAGGCTGGCGAGATATTTGGCGTATTCGGCCTGCAGCACGCGAATGGTGCGTGGATGCAACCACCAATTCCGCAGGTCAATGCCGACGGGATCGACGGGATAGGGATCGAGCCGGATCTGGGGCATCGCTGCGTGAAACTCGTTGAGGCTGCGTGGCATGTGATAATTTGCCGTGACCACCAGCAATTCGCGAAAGCCATGACGACGGCTCCACGCGGCGGCTTCCAATGCGTTGCCAAAAGTGCTTGTCGCATCGCGCCCGAGATCGACACAGCAGTGAAAACGTGGGCCACCGTGAACCAGTACCTTTACTTCGCCGCGTGTCGTGGTCCGATTGACGCCCGTAATCAGCAGGCGCTGTCCTACACCTCTGTCCAACAGGTCCTCGGCGGTATCCAGACGCGAACCTCCGCCGGTCAGCACCACGATCGCATCGGGATGGCCGGTGACATGCGCATGGCGTGGCAGCGTCTGCGCAAAAACCACAAAGCCGGAAACATAGGCCAGCGCCAACACCGCAACTGTTGCGGCAACAATGCGCCACCTTCGCCGACGACGGCGCCAGTCAGCCACGATCACACTTTCCTGGATTGCGCCCTCTCGTCCTTACGCCCATCAGCTGCCGTTGCCCCCGTCTTGCCCGTCGCTGTCAGTAGATGTTGCGCAAGGCCGCAAACACCGAAAGACGGGCCGTTGCCCAAGCGATTGCGCCACCGGCAAGCGGTATGAGCGCAAGCCATGCCAATTGTCCCATGCCAAGAGCGAGCGGCGGCAGAAAGGCCATCGGTTTCAATCCCACATATTCGAGCCCGCCCGCCGCGATGAACAGGATCGCCGCCAGCAAGGCTCCCACCAGGCTCGCGCTGAATGCCGTGCGCAAATAGTGGCGGTCGAAGGCACTGGCAATGAAGCTGCCATGGGCCCCCATTTGATGCAGGAGCTCGACGATGTCGTGATGCGCCGCGAGCCCGGCGCGGGTGGCGAAAGCCGCCGTCGCCGCAGTCGCAATCGCAATGAGGCCAAGGACGCCATAGGCCGACCACATGATCGTGTCGGCGAGGCGCGAGAGTCGGGCCAGCCAGTGTCGGTGATCATCGACATAGCCGTCCGGTGCCACCTTCTTGAGACGACGGCGCAGTGCCGCAAGATCGACACGCATGCCGGGCACGACGCTCGCATCGACCAGCCGGGGAAGCGGAAGATCCGCAACCAGCGCACCCTTGCCAAGCCAGGGCTCGACGAGGCGTTCGGTCTTCGCCTCGCTCAGCTCATGGGCGCTAAAGATGCCGGGGGTGGTTTCAAGCACCTTCACCGCCGCTCGGGTTTCGCGCGCCAGTGCCGGTTGGGTTGGTCCTTGCGTCGGCGGCAGGACCTGGACCGTGAGCTTGCCCGCAAGGCCACGACGCCAGTCCTGTGCTGTGCGTTGGGCGATGAGAACAGCACACAGCGACAGCGCTGCCAAAAACGCCATGATGGCAATCACGATGTCGAGCGGTGCTGCACCGGCTTCGCGCGGTAGTACCGATTTACGCTGAGCTCTCAATGCAAGTCTCATGGCCGCACCGTCGGCATCGTGACCAGACGGCCATCGACCAGCCGCATCTCCTGAGACCGGCCGGTGGCGATGAGGCCGCGATCATGCGTGGCAATGAGCACCGTAGTCCCCAGGCGATTGAGTTCAAAAAACAGACGCAAAAGACGCTGCCCCATGTCCGAATCTACATTGCCGGTCGGCTCGTCGGCGATCAACAGATCGGGACGGGCCACCACAGCGCGGGCAATGGCCACGCGCTGCTGCTCGCCGCCGGACAGGGTGGAAGGGCGGGCCTGCATCCGCGAGCCCAGACCGACCCAGGTTAGGATCTCTTCCACATCCTGACGGAAATCCTCAATACGCACGCCTGAAAGACGTAATGGCAGAGCAACGTTGTCGAAGGCAGAAAGATGGTCGAGCAAGCGAAAATCCTGGAACACAACGCCGATGCGACGGCGCAGTGCCGGAAACAGACGGCGCGATGCGGTTGCCAGGTCCTTGCCAAACAGCGTGATCAATCCACGCGACGGCGGCTCGGCCAGATACAAGAGCTTCAGCAATGTCGTCTTGCCGGCCCCCGAAGGTCCGGTCAGAAATGTGAAGGAACCAGC
>JBMFWV010000042.1:0-19212 GCA_049964915.1 Rhizomicrobium sp. | reverse complement strand
TCGAGGACGAAGCTGACATCGCGCAGAATTTCCGGTCCTGGACCGTAGCGCATGCCCACATTTTCAAATCGAACCATGGGCGGACCATATCTGTCTGTGGCCGCCAGGCAAGGCGGCCCTACCACTACTCAACAGTCTTGCAGGGCGCCTGGGGACATGACTAAGTGGCTGCACGATGATCCTCTCCTGTCCCAACTGCGCAACGCGCTACACGCTCAAGGATGCGGCCATCCCCCCGGGGGGCCGCACGGTGCGCTGCACGAAGTGCGGCCACAGCTGGTTTGCAAGCCCGCCCGAGCCCGCGGCGGCCGAAGCTGTGACCTTCATCGACGAGGCCACACCGGAGCCATCGCCGGCAAGCGCGCCGCCACCGCAAGAGACGCAGACCCAAAGCGTTGCTGCGGACGCCGCGCCTGTCGAAGCGGAGATCGCACAGGCGCCAGCTGAGCTCAGCGCGGCCGGTCTAGCACCGTTTGGCTTCGGACCCGAGGCCAGACCTGTTGCCAAACACAGCAGGGGCCGACGTCTCCGGGTGGTGGCAGGTTGGGCCCTGCTGCTGCTGTCGATCCTGGTTCTGCTATGGTCAGCCTATCGCTATCGCGAGCAGGTGGTGGGCAGCTGGCCGCGTGCAGCCTCGCTCTACGCCTGGATTGGCTGGCCGGTCAGGGATGGCAACCTCATCCTTTCGGATGTGCGGTATGGCCGCCGCGTGGAGAATCATCACGCCCTGCTTGTCGTGACGGGAAGCTTGCGCAACCTCTCGGGTCAAAGCCTGCCAGTACCGCCCTTGCAGGTTCTGTTGCGCGATGGCAGTGGTCGGGTACTGCAGCGCTATGAGTTTACCCCGCCGGTTTCTGTCCTCAAGGCTGGCGAACGGGAAGCCTTTCACACGGAGCTGAACAGCCCGTCGCCGGCGGCGCGTCATCTGACGCTCAAGCTTGCGGGGACCACCGGCTGAGTGCGCACATGAGTCCGATTGTGCTGTTTTCGGCGGCGACCATCGCCACCCGCGTCGAACGCTTGGCAGCTGACATCGCTGCGCTTTCCGATCCGCCCCAGCGCTTGATCGCGGTGCTGACCGGGGCCTTCGTCTTTGCCGCCGATCTGTCGCGCGCTTTGGCGCGCCAGGGTCTTGATCTTCCGATCGACTGGCTGTGGCTCTCGAGTTATAGCCACGCGCGCAGCCGCGGTCCCCTGACACTGCGGGCCGCACCGGTGGCCGCAGTTGAGGGCGAGCACGTCCTGCTCATCGACGGGATTCTGGACAGCGGCAGTACGCTCGCGCAGGCGATCGCCCTCCTGCACCAGCAGGGCGCGCGCAAGATCACCACCGCAGTGGTGATCGACAAGCAGCTGGCGCAGGCGACGCTGCAGGCCGATCATGCCTGCTTCTGCGCCGTCAGTGGCTTCATTGCCGGCTATGGCATGGATGATGCGGGGCTAAGGCGGGGATGTGGTGACATCGTCGCACTCTGACACCGGCCAGCGCGCCCTCACCACGCAGCTGCGGACAACCGTCGAGCCCGCGTTGGCGCCCTAGCCATCGCTGTCAAATTCCACGATAACAGGGACATGATCAGAGGGTTTGGGCCATCCGCGGATGTCCTTGCGGATGGCGTGATGGCGGGCAGCACCCTTCAGGCCCTGAGCGAACCAGATATGGTCGAGCCTGCGTCCGCGGTCGGAGGCCTCCCAGTCCTGGGCCCGATAGCTCCACCACGAATAGATCTTTTCGCTGGCCGGCACGAAGCTGCGGGTAATGTCTATCCACTGCATGGCGGTCTGCACCTCGCCAAGTAATGCGGTTTCGACCGGCGTGTGGCTGACGACATCGAGGAGCTGGGTGTGGCTCCAGACGTCATTTTCGAGTGGTGCCACATTGAGGTCACCGACGAGAATGCTCCGCGCCGAAGCCTTGCCCCGGCGCCGGCCAAAGCCCGTCTCCATTTCACGGAGGAAGGCGAGCTTGTGGGCGAATTTCTCATTGGCGCCGGGATCCGGCAGGTCACCTCCCGCCGGCACGTAGAAATTGTGTAGCTCGATGCCATTGGCGAACTCGACACTGATGTGCCGGGTATCATCTTTTCCGCAATATTGTTGCGCAACGATGTGCAGGAAAGGCTGGCGCGAAAGAATGGCGACCCCGTGATAGCCCTTCTGGCCGTGCAGGGCCTGGTGCACGTAGCCCGCGGCGCGAAAGGCCTCGGCCGGAAACAGATCGTTGGTGACCTTGGTCTCCTGCAGACAGAGCACGTCCGGAGTTTCCTCTTCGAGCAGGCGCAGGACCTGGGCCTGACGCAGGCGAACCGAGTTTATGTTCCAGGTGGCGAGCTTCATGAGCGGTGCAAATCTCCTATGCGTGGAATGCAGAACAAAGCACTAAAAGAAGAATTCCAATTGTAAGTACAAGGTGTTATTGCAGCGCCGCATTCGATGGTGCGGTGCATTAGAAATTTTGATCAATGAACAATGCAGAAAATGTTCATTGATCTTGGATCAGACCAGCACTATGTATCCGGACGCGAAGGGCGGTGGGGCCCTCGCGCCAAAAGTTTCAAAACGGGTGGCTTGGGGTGGTGAGACCCCGGTCGCCAATGTCTAGGAGAGGCAGTCATGACCCAGTCCCAAATTCATATTCCGTCTGCGCGCAGACAGATCAGCGATACTGTCATTGCGATGTTCACCGCCGCCACCATCGTCATCGCCGGACTTCTGTCGCTCGCCCAGTTCGGTCTGGCCTTCGTCTAAGCCCGACCACCAGGCGGACTACAGCTTCAGGTTGCAGTTTGTGCAAGTGGCCAGCGGGCGCGGGGTGGTACCGTAAGACCATCCAAGCGCCCGCTGGCCGCCTGTTCAAGACCCGCCCAGGCAATCATCGCACCATTGTCGGTGCACAGGTTGACCGGCGGCACCTCAAGAGAAAAATTGCCTTCGGCGCAGAGCTCCCCCAGCGCTGCACGAATGGCCCCATTGGCCGCAACCCCGCCTGCAGCAACCAGCGTGGCCGGACCGAGCAGAGTAAAGTGTTCGCGAAACCGGGCCATCGCCTGGCGCGTGCGATCGCAAAGGCTGGCGATCACTGCAGCCTGAAACGCCGCCGCAAGATCAGCCTCATCTCCGGGGGCAAAGTCACCCTCGCGCACGATCTGGCGCACCGCTGTCTTAAGTCCGGAAAAGGAAAAATCCGCGCCTGGCCGGCCCAGCATCGGCCGCGGCAAGCGATAGCGCGAAGGGTTGCCCGACCGCGCCAACTGCTCAAGGCGCGGACCTCCGGGATAAGGCAGCCCCAACAGCTTCGCGGTCTTGTCGAACGCCTCGCCCACGGCGTCATCAATGGTGGTGCCATAAAGATGAAAAATATCGCTTGTTTCCACCCCAAGCAGCTGACAATGCCCCCCCGAAATCAGCAGCAGCAGAAACGGATAGTGCAGCCCGGCGGTGAGCCGCGCGGTCAGGGCATGGGCCTTCAAGTGATTGACCGCGACAAGAGGCTTGTGCGCCGCCAGTGCCAATGCCTTTGCGGTCGTCAGCCCCACCATCACCCCACCGATGAGTCCAGGACCTGCCGTCGCCGCAATCACGTCGATGTCCGAAAGACGGCACCCCGCCTCGGTCAACGCCTGCGCCACCACCACATCAATGGCTTCGACATGGGCCCTTGCCGCAATTTCCGGCACTACGCCGCCAAAAGGCGCGTGCTCGGCAATCTGACTGAAGACGACATTGGAGAGAATCTCGCCCGGACCAGGCAGGGCGCCACGCACCACCGCCGCGGCGGTTTCGTCGCAGCTCGTCTCGAGTCCAAGTACGGTCAGGCTGGCCAACGAGCGCGGCCCTTGTGCTAAGAATGCGCCCAAGCCTCTAGAGCAAAGTCTGTCATGCCGCAAAATAATCCTAACGCCATCTTGCGCCTGGGCACCCGTGGCTCGCGCCTGGCAATGGCCCAGTCCGAACAGGTACGCCGACTTCTCGCCGCCATCGGTGTCGCCTGCGAGCTTGTCGAGGTCAGGACCAGCGGTGATCGCATCCAAGATCGCCCCCTCGCCGAGGCCGGCGGCAAAGGTCTGTTCGTCAAGGAGCTGGAGGAGGCTCTGCTCACCGGACGGATCGATTTCGCCGTTCATTCGATGAAGGACGTCCCGGTAGAACTGCCCTCCGGGCTCAGCCTCGGCGCAGTGCTCGAACGCGAGGACCCCCGAGATGCGCTGATCACCACGGGACGCTGCACGCTTGCCGAGCTTGCCCAAGGTGCCCGGCTCGGGACAGCATCCGTGCGGCGCAAGGCCCAGGTCCTGCGGGCGCGACCGGACCTCAAAGTCGAACTGCTGCGCGGCAATGTGGATACCCGCCTGCGCCGCCTTGAGAACCATGATTTCGACGCCATCCTTCTTGCCTTTGCCGGACTGAAGCGCCTTGGCCTTGCCGAGCGCCCGCTTTGCCTGCTCGCAACCGCGGACTGGCTGCCTGCCCTTGCCCAGGGCGCCGTGGGCATCGAACTGCGCAGCGACGATGCGCGTACCAAAAGCGCCATTGCGCCATTGCGCCATCTGCCCACCGAGATCGCCCTAGCCTGTGAGCGGGGGTTTCAGGCAGCCCTCGATGGCTCCTGTCGCACCCCTATCGCCGGACTGGCCCAGTTCCACGGGGATGAGCTGCATTTTGCGGGCGAGGTCCTAGCCCCCGACGGGCGGGATTTCGTCGCGCGACGCTGCGTGCAGAAACTTTCCTCTGCACCACTTGAGGAGGCCGCACGCCTGGGCCATGAGGCCGGCCTTGCGCTTAAGACCAGCGCCGCACCCTGGCTCGCAGCCGCATGCGGCTGATCGTCACCCGGCCGCGCAGCGATGGCGAGCGCACGCAAGCGGCGCTGTTGGAGGCCGGGCACCGCGCCATACTTGCACCACTCTTAGAGATCCACAGGCTCCCCGGCCCCAGACTGGCCTTGGCAGGGGTTAGTGCCCTCATCGCCACCAGCGCCAATGCCGTGGAGGCCCTCGCGGCGCGCACCCAAAGCCGCGACCTGCCGCTCTTTGTGGTGGGACCACACAGCGCAGCGGTGGCACGGGAAGCTGGCTTCTCCACGGTCTACAGCGGCAATGGTGGCGCTGACGGGCTCGTGCCGCACATCCTGCAGCGGCTGCCGCCGGCCACCAGCGTTCTGTTTCATGCCGCTCCCGCCCAGAGCGCCGGGACACTGGAGCTGGAGCTAAGCCGTCACGGCTATAAGCTGCGGCGGGAAATTCTCTATGAGGCCCGGGTGGTAGGCACTTTGCCGCATGCCGCCGCCGACAGCCTGTGCGCCGGCACCGCCGATGGTGCTCTGTTTTATTCGCCGCGCAGCGCGCGGATTTTCGCCAGACTTGTCACAGCGGCAGGCCTCGCACCTCGCTGCAGAGGCCTTCAGGCCTTTTGCATCAGCGCAAAAGCGGCGCAAGGCCTCGCGCATTTGCCCTTTGCTGAGCGGCGCATCGCTCCTCAAAGTGACCACGGCGGCATGATGGCTCTGCTCTGACCTTGGTCGTTCCAGTCTCACTGTCTTGGAGTGGGCAAGCTTGTTCCGGGCCCCCCCCGCCCCTATAGATTTGTTGCCAGCTAAAAAGTGGGAAGGGATGACGGACGCAGAACCGCACCGGCCTGCCGAGGAGACCGCGCCGCGGCCCGCCTTTAGCGCGATTCCCCAACCGGAAAACCCGGACGGGACGGGCGGGACGGAGCGACGCCGCCATCCTTTGGTCGATGCCACCGAAGCCGCGCTCGGCTGGCTCATTCTTCTCATTCTTGCGGCCGTGGGCGGCGCCCTCATCGTCGTCTACTGGCCCTGGATTACGGGCAGCGGCGCAGACGAGACCGCCATGGCCGATCGCGTCAGTGCCCTTGAACGCCAAGTCGGCCAGCTCGCCGCCGGACGCGCGCCACAAGCCGCTGCGGCAAGCTTCGCCGCCGTGGAACGGCGCCTTGATACACTCAAAAATCGCGTCGACGCTGACGAAGCCCGTCTCAGCGCGGTCGAAAAGGCCCAGAATAGCGGGTCGTCACCGGATAGCGATGTCATCGCAGCTCTCAAGTCGGCGACCGCCAAAAACAGCGCCGAGCTTGCCGCCCTCCATCAGCAGCTGAGCGATCTGCCCTATGCGGAGGGCCCAGCAAGCGGCACGAGTCGCCCCAGCCCGTCAGGCACCTATCGCGCCTCCGCCCTGACAATCGCGCGGTTGAGCGCCACGCTCGCCAAAACCCAAGGCAAACTCGCACACCTCTCTGGCGCGCTGCACAGCATTGACGAAGAGCTTGCGCTCCTCCAAACGCATGTTGCAGCGCTCGAAAAGCATGCCCCGCCTGCTGATTTGCAGCAGCAGCTGGAGTCTTTCGCGCCCAAGAGCGCCATCGTACAACTGGGACAGCGTCTTACCCGCGTTGAACGCGACACCCCGGCACAGGTGTTAACAAAGGCCGCGGCAATGCTGGCGCTGGCCGAACTGGTAGAAACCAGCGCGCGTGGAGCGTCCTATGACCACGCGCTTCATGTGCTCACAACGCTGCTGCCGCCATCACCGGCCCTGAGCGTGCTAAGCCGTCATGCACGTCAGGGAGCACCATCAGTGGGACAACTGGCCCAAAGCCTCGATCAGAATGCCAACACCATTCTTGAGGCCGAACGGCTCGCCTATGCGCCGAACTGGTTTGCGCGGACCTGGGCAGAGCTTGGCAATCTGGTTTCGGTGCGTCGCATCGCCCCCGTCTCGGGCAATACCACGCAAGCCCATCTCGCCCGTGCACAGCGGGCCCTGGCCCATGGCGATGTGGCGACGGCCGTCGCCAATGTCGCCGGACTAGACCGGCCGGCAAGGGCTGCCGCCTCGTCCTGGCTCACAGCTGCCAGGGCCCGCCTTGCCATCGACGCTGCCACCCGCAGCCTGAGCACGATGATCCTTTCCCAGAGCACGCAAAAATCCGCTCCCACCAGCACAGGTGCGCGATGAGACGTGTGCTTGGTTTTTTTGCCATGGCGGTGATCGCTGCGTTTGCGGCGGTCTGGCTTGCCACCCTGAAAGGTCATCTCGAACTGGAAATCGGCAACTGGCAGATCCACATGCCGGCCGGCCTGTTTGTCGCGGTGACCACCCTTTTTGCCCTCCTGGTGATCGTTCTGGGCCGCATCCTCGGCCTCGTTCTGGGCGCCCCCCAAGCGCTCGGACAATGGTGGCAATTGCGGCGCCTGCGCCGCGGCGAAGGTGCGCTGTCCCAAGGCCTTGTGGCCGCCGCCTCAGGTGAGCTCAAGGAGGTCCAACACTGGCGCAACCGCATTAGTTCGACATTGACGGCCTCGCCTCTTGGCCTGCTCCTGGCGGCACAAGCCGCCAGCCTTGCTGCCGACACGCAGGCAGAAGCCGCGGCCTATGAGGCGATGCTGAACCATGCCCATACGGAGTATCTGGGCCTCAAAGGGCTTTTCAACTCGGCGTTGGCGCAGGGTGAGAGCGAACGAGCCCTTGAGCTTGGCCTACGTGCCTATGCTCTGAAGCCACGCGCCACATGGCCGATTCAGGCGCTGTTCGACTTGCGCACCGCACGTGGCGAATGGAATGAGGCGATGGCGTTGCTCGATGATGCGGGCAAGACCAGGCTTCTGGCCGCTGATGTTCTCAGACGCAGGCGCGCGGTACTCCTTGCCGTTCAAGCGCTTGAGGCTGAGGCCACAGCGCCAAAAAGGGCGCTCGATCTGGCCCTAGAGGCACTGGATATTGAACCCGGTCTGCTGTCTGCCGCCATCCTCGCCGCCAGACGGCTCATCTATAACAGCAAAGACAGGCGCGCTCAGGAGGTGATCGAAAAGGCCTGGTCTGTGGCGCCCCACCCCGAGCTTGCCACCGCCTATGGCGCCATCTTTCCGCGCGAGACCACACCGCAACGCAGTGTCCGCCTCCTAAATCTCGCCCGCGTCCGTCCGGAGCACTTCGAAAGTTGTGTGCTCGAGGCCCAGCAGCATATCGCCATGAGTCGCTGGTCCGAGGCCCGGCGCGTCCTGGCACCGTGGACGCATGACGAAATCAGCGCTCGCATCTGCATCCTCCTTGCCGAGATCGAAGAGCGTCAGCACCATGACCATGTCGCCGCCCATGACTGGTTGCTGCGTGCGACACAGGTGCCGCGTGACAGCGACTTCCGCTGCTCTCGCTGTGGATGGAGCTCGCCGCACTGGCAGGCGTTATGCGGACAATGCAAAGGCTTTGACACGCTTCTTTGGATCGCACCAATGCGCCCGGCCCCTCAGGAGCCTATGCCGACAAAGACCGATGAAGGCACGCGTGCCTCACCCTCTGCCACGGCGCTGCCCGTTCCCGATGATCCCGGGCCCGACGATCCCGGGCCCAATGATCCAGGGGCCCATAGCGCGGTGTGAGATGACGTGACAAGCCGTCATCCATCCCCGTGGCGAGCGACCGGCCTTAGGCCTGCGGCCGTTTGAGGGCCGAGATCATGATGGTGCCAGAGGCTGTTGCGACAATCCTGCCGTCCTCGCGCATCAGGCTCGCCTCAAGAAAGCTGATTTGCCGTCCACGCTTGCGGACGGAAGCCTCGCCAATATGGCGGCCTGCGCCTGCCTGATTGAGATAGCTCACCTTCATCTCAAGCGTCGGCGCAATCTCGCCCCAGGCAAGTACAAGTCCCGCCGCAACCGACAGCACATCGTCCATGACGCAGGCAATCGCGCCGCCATGAACCGCACCAAAGCGATTGAACTGAGACTCACCGAGGCTATAGGCGATGCGGCACCAGCCGGTCTCGGCATCGATTTCGAGAAGCTCCTGGCCGAGCCAGGCTGCACAGGGTGCCGCCCGTTTGAGGATGGCCTGAATATTGGCAGGATACTGATCCTTGTACGCAGGATCGACAGTCTGACGCATTACGATGGGCTCCAAAACGGCTCTGTCTTCGCCAGACGTTTCCAGCGCAGCTTGGCTTCACTCCGGGCCGCATTGGCCCTTTCCAGATGCCAGCCATAAACGGTGCCCGCGGCAAACCGCAACTCGCCCTGATCAGGCGCCTGCTGCTCTGACGCAGCCTCGACGAGATCGTGCAGAATACGTCGCGCAACCGCCAGATCCTGCAGGCTGCCAAGCACATCCTGCATCAGCGACAATCTGCGGACGAAGGGCTTAACCATCTTCGGGTCATAGAGGGAGGAAAAGAATTCGAGGGTGTAACGCAGCTTCTTCAGAGCAATGCGCAGCTGATGGCGTTCCGCTTCGTTGAGGCTCTGCAATTTGCGCGCCCTCTTCTTGGCCTTGCGAAAATAGTGCGCAAGCTGGCGATCGGCAAGCAGTCGAACCGGCTGATCAAAGCGCAAGAGCCGGTCCTCGTCGGCGCCCTGCGCATACCACGCGCGATGACTGATCGCCTGGGTCAGGTCGTGGACGAAGCTGTGAAAGGCAAGGCTGGAAGCGGTGGCCACGGCGGTCTGCCAGGCCGCTTCACGGCGCGCCGCAGCACGCGCCCGCAACAGCGCAAACGCCTCTGGCAGACCGGCATCGGCCTGTGCCGGCGCCATGAGTTCGTCGAGGAAAACATCCATATCTCGGGCCGGCCCCAGCCCCGCGGCCAGAACTTTTGCGCGCAGGCGTAAGGCATCGAGTTCAGGGGTACGAAAGTCTGCGCCAAAAGCGACAAGCGCCACGCGCAAACGGCGCAAGGCCACCCGCAACTGATGCACGCCTTCAACTTCATGGCTCTGCAACACCGCCGGCAGATTGGCGAGGATGTGGCTGCGACAATGCTCAAGGATCCGCAGAAAGGCCTCGCCTGCCGTGGCCTCACCGGGCAACACCCAGATCCCGGCCTTGCGAGCCAGCTGTCGGGTCAGCACTCTTGAAGCGTCCCCGTCCTCACGGGGATGCCGGCGTCCCAGGCTGGCGCCACGCCGCGGGCCGCGTCGGCGCTCCAAGGCTTCGCCAAAACGTAATTCGTACTGCTCTTCCTTGGGCATGGTGCCCGGCTCCACGCTCAGCCCCCGTCTCGTGGCCTTCCTGATCATCAACTCCCACGGATCGCTTTTGGCAGCAAGACTCCTTGCGCTCAGGCCTTGCGCACGGGAAGTCCGGCCGCTTTCAGCGCCGCCCGGGCCTCGGCAATGCTGACCTCGCCATAATGGAAAATCGAGGCCGCGAGGACGGCACTGGCGTGGCCCTCGACCACTCCGGCAACAAGATCGGCAACCGTGCCGACCCCACCGCTGGCAATCACCGGCACCTCGACGCCGTCGGCGATCGCGCGGGTAAGGGCCAGATTATAGCCACTGCGCGTGCCGTCGCGATCCATCGAGGTCAGCAGGATTTCGCCGGCGCCATAGGACGCAAGACGCTGCGCGTGGGCAAGCGCATCGAGACCGGTTGGCGTGCGTCCGCCATGGGTGAAGACTTCGAACCTGCCTGGGCTCACTTCCTTCGCGTCAATTGCCGCTACGATGCACTGACTGCCAAACTTCTCAGCAGCATCACGAACAAATTCCGGCCTCCGCACCGCTTCCGTGTTGATCGAAATCTTGTCTGCGCCGGCCAGCAAGAGAGCACGGATATCCTCAAGCGTCCGGATACCTCCACCAACCGTCAAAGGCATGAAGCAGGCCTCGGCGGTGCGTTGCACGACCTCGAGTAGAATGCCACGTTTTTCATGACTGGCGGTGATATCTAAAAAGCACAGTTCATCGGCGCCTGCCGCATCGTAGAGGATTGCCTGTTCTACCGGATCACCGGCATCACGCAGATTGACAAAATTGACGCCTTTAACGACCCGGCCGTCTTTGACATCAAGACAGGGTATGATGCGAATGGTCAGCATCTCAGCGCATCCTTGCCAGCGACGCGATATTGAACAGCGCCCGCCCACAGGCGGCCTCGCTGGGTATTGCCGTGGTCTTGCACAGTTCCTCGGTTTCGAAGAGCAGTTCAAGCGCACGTTGCAGTCGTGACGCATTCCAGCGACTGAGCTGCGCACGAAAGCTCCCCTGCCGCGAAAAATGCAGAGGCGGACGCAGCTTCCTCAGTGCGCCCTCTACCGCTTCGCCACGCTCTACCAGGGTACGGGCCTGCGCCAGCCGCTGAAAATGCGACAGCGCAATGCGTACCACGGCGACGGGCGAGATATCGTCGGCCCAAAGACGGGACAGCGCCAAATCGAGTTGTGGCAAATTGCCTTCGCCGGCCGCGTCGCAAACTTCCTCAGCCCTGGCCTCGGCTTCATCGCCCATGACGGCACGTACGTCAGTGGCTGCAACCTTGCCGGCATCACGCGCGTACAGTGCCAGCTTTTCGAGTTCTCGCCGACTTACGCCACGGTCGGAACCGAGCCGTGCTACGGCCTCTTCAACGCCCTCCGCCGTAATGGCGAGCCCATGCTCCTTCATCACATCGCGCACGAGCTGTGCCAAATCGCGCGCGGTGTCGGCATAGCAGCCAAGGGCCGCGGCATTGGTTGCCTCCTCAAAAAGCTTGCGCAGTGCTGAGGTCCGGGACAGATCGCCGGCTTCGACGACAATCAAGGCGTCGCCACTCGGGGCGGCCAAAAAACCCGCAAAGAGATTGGCAAGGCCATTGCCCGCGCCACGCACACGTACCACACGTCGACCACCCAACATTGAAATCGCTGCCGCTTCGTCGGCGAGGCGGGCCGGATCGGCAGAAAGGATCCCCTCATCAAGTTCGCTGACGAGAAAGGCGTCGTTCAAATCCGCCACCACGCTGCGCGCCAGTCGCTCGGCGCGTTCGCGCACCAGTCCGCTGTCCGGTCCGAAAACCAAGGCCGCGACAACACCGGCAGGAGGCTTTGAGGAAAAGCGATCGCCCTCGCTGTGCTTGACGATCATGAGCTGGACCGGTGCTCGGCAAAGAAGACAGCCAGATCCATGCGGATGCGCTGGGCGACATCCTCTGCTGCCCGACGCTGCGCATCACGACGCGCCATCAAGGTCGAGTAAAGCGAGGTCGCGGATGAAGGTGGCACATTGTAGGCGGAGAGCGCCTCTTCGCTTCCACTGGTAACGATCCTGTCATGGGCCAGGTCGAAAAGCGTGTAACTGGCATTCAGCTGATAATTATACCGGGTAATCGTGGCATTGGGTTCGATCGCAATGCCCTGGCGCGACTGCGCCAAACTGATCGCCAGGCGATAGCGTGCTCCCGCCGAGGACGGTCGGGAACTGATCAGGTCCATCAGGGTGTTGCGCAGCTTATATCCCGCCTCATCGGAGGCGATCGGCGGAATATAGATCGAAGCAAAAACGGACGCAGCACGAGGATCAGCGCCATAGCGGCCATAGAGCGGACGAAAGCCACATCCGCTCAGTCCGAGCGCCAGGACCAGTACGGTCAATCGCTTTATCATACGACAATATTGACGATGCGATCGGGGACGACGATGACCCGTTTGGGCGCTTTGCCCTCAAGGGCGCGCTGCACCGCCTCCAGAGCAAGTGCCGCCCTCTCAGCCTCATCCTTTGCTGTGCCCTTGGCAAGCTCAAGCGTGCCGCGCAGCTTGCCATTGACCTGCACGGCAAGCGTAACCTCGCTCGAGCGCACCAACTCGGGATCGGCCTTGGGCCAGGGTGTTTCGGCCACAAGTCCCGTCCGGCCCAGATGCCGCCAGCACTCTTCGGCGAGATGGGGCATCATCGGTCCGATCAGGAGAACGAGAGTTTCCAGCGCTTGTCGGCGCGCCACACCCCCGGCCTTGCTGGCAGAGATCTCGTTGGTCAGAGTGTAGATCTGGGCCACCGCGCGATTGAACCGCAGAGCCTCGAGATCCTCAGTGACCGCGGCAATGGCGCGATGGCTGGCGCGGGCGAGCGCCAGATCTGCTTCCGTCTCCTCGCCCGTGGGCGCGGCCTCGCCATTGGCCCCGCCCTCGCTGACCAGTCGCCAGATGCGCTGGACAAAGCGCCAGCAGCCTTCAGCGCCCTCTTCGGTCCATTCGATGTCACGCTCGGGCGGCGTATCGGAGAGCATGAACCAGCGAATGGTATCGGCACCAAAGAGATCAATGATGACTTCCGGGGCGATCACATTCTTCTTGGACTTGCTCATCTTTTCCGATGGGCCGATCGCAAGCTCCTGCGTGCTGCCTTTGCGGAACGCCTTGCCATCGCGTTTTTCGACGTCGACGGGCTCAACCCAGGCACCATCATGGGTGCGATAGGTTTCGTGGCAGACCATGCCCTGGGTGAATAGGCCGGCAAAGGGCTCGCTGAGATGAATGTGGCCGCATTTGCGCAGGGCCCGGGTGAAGAAGCGTGAATAGAGCAGGTGCAGGATCGCGTGTTCAATGCCGCCAATATACTGGTCCACCGGCAGCCAGCGCGCGACCGCGGCGCTGTTCAGGGGCGTCTTCGCCGTAACATCAGCGAAACGGGCGAAATACCAGCTCGAATCCACGAAGGTGTCGCAGGTGTCGGTCTCCCGTTCTGCGCGACCGCCGCATTTTGGGCAGAGCGCTGTCTTGAAGGCCACATCGCTGTCCAGGGGATTGCCTGCCCCCTTAAACGTCAGCTCCTCGGGCAGGCGCACCGGCAGGTTCTCGCGCCTTTCCGGCACGATCCCGCAGCTGGGGCATTTGATCATCGGGATGGGGCAACCCCAGGGTCGTTGCCGCGACACCAGCCAGTCGCGCAGGCGGTAATTGACCGTGCGTTCGCCCTGCCCCGCGCCCTCGATGAGGCTCGCAACCTTGTCCTTGGCAGTCTCGACCTCAAGGCCGTCGAGAAACCGCGAATTGATCAGCCTTCCAGGACCAACATAAGCCTCATCGCCGATCTCGAATGTTTCTCGCCCGTCAGGAGCGACCACGGGTACCACCGGCAGGCCATATTTGCGGGCGAAATCAAGATCCCGTTGATCATGGGCGGGGCAGCCAAAAATCGCACCGGTGCCATAGCCCATGAGCACAAAATTCGCGACATAGACCGGCAAGGTCCAGTTGGGATCGAGGGGGTGGGCGACCTTCAATCCGGTGTCAAACCCGCGTTTTTCGGCGGTTTCGATGGCCTCCTCTGCCGTACCAAGCCGACGGCACTCGGCAATGAACCCTGCCAGTGCCGGGTCCTTGAGCGCCAGTTCGGCGCTCAATGGATGCTCGGGCGACAGGGCCACAAAACTTGCGCCAAAGAGCGTGTCGGGACGGGTCGAGAACACTTCGATCTGCCCACCACCTACCACTGCAAAGTGAAACTTGAGACCGGCCGAGCGACCGATCCAGTTGCGCTGCATCACCCGCACCTTTTCGGGCCAGCGTTCCAGCTCATCGAGCCCGTGCAGGAGCTCCTCAGCAAATTCGGTAATGCGAAAGAACCACTGGCTCAGCTTCTTGCGCTCGACGAGGGCCCCCGAACGCCAGCCGCGCCCGTCGATGACCTGCTCATTGGCCAGCACAGTACCGTCGACAGGATCCCAGTTCACATCGGCCTCGGCGCGATAGACGAGTCCGGCCTCGTAAAAATCGAGAAAGAGCTCCTGCTGGTGCCTGTAATAGGCAGGGTCACAGGTGGCAAATTCGCGGGACCAATCGATGGAAAGCCCCATCTGCTTGAGCTGCGCCTTCATCGCGGCAATGTTCTGGTAGGTCCAGTCGCGCGGATTTACGCCCTTCTCCCGGGCGGCATTTTCCGCCGGCAGGCCGAAGGCATCCCAGCCCATCGGATGGAGCACATCATAGCCCTGAGCCCGCCGGAACCGGGCAATGACATCTCCCATGGTATAATTGCGCACATGGCCCATGTGAATGCGTCCCGATGGATAGGGAAACATCTCGAGCACGTAATATTTGGGCGCCTCTGGCGCACGTCCTGCAGAAAACACATTGGCAGCCTCCCAGGCCGCCTGCCAGCGTATTTCCGAATCCTTGGCGTTGTAGCGCGCCATTGCCTCAGTCCTTGCTGACCGCGCCGAGGCTTTGGCGACGCACGACGCGGATATTGGCTCTAATCTTTGGTTTGGCTCGACAGACGAAGCTCGCGTGCGCGAGTCAGGATCGCATCTTCGAGTTTGGTCGCAGTTTGCGGATTAACGCCCGCATCGACCCATTGACCGTCGGCCTCGCGGGTCTGGCGGAACACGGCCACTTTGATGCCATCGGCGCGCAGCGTCCGCGAAAGAATGTAG
The DNA here is from genome assembly GCA_049964915.1 of Rhizomicrobium sp. Taxonomy (GTDB): domain Bacteria; phylum Pseudomonadota; class Alphaproteobacteria; order Micropepsales; family Micropepsaceae; genus Rhizomicrobium. Next base: position 4,069 of record JBMFWV010000042.1, on the reverse strand, counting down.
ACGGTAACCTTGGTGCGCTCATTGGGGGCATTCTTGGGCGTGTACCAGTTGGTGATGATGACCCCACCGAACGGATCTGCCGAGGCCAGCGGCATGAAGCTCAGCGTCGCGAGGCTGGCATGCCAGAGGTAGGAATTGACCCCGAGTGTAATCTTGCCGCCACTGTTGCTCGAGATCACCGCCGAGCCGCCATCGCCGCTTCCGGTTGTGCCGCAGCCGGCAAGCGCAAGACAGCAAAAAAGAATGGCAATGGCGCGCATCTGATCTCGATCGTCCCTTGGAGAGGAACCCCTGGGCGGGTCCGTGGGGCGCTTATAAAGGCAGCTCTTGCAGCTGGCAAATGCTCCGGGCCCAAAGCGCCGGCGGGCCTGCCGGGGCCAGGGCCGGCGCCCGCGCACCAGATGCGCAGACGCCGCTGCCCAAAGCTATTCGGCAGCCTCGCCCATGAGACTTTCGAATTGATAGTCATCGGGATCAACGCGCCGCGTCGCCTGCCAGTAATCAACCAGCAGAAACGGCCAGTTCTGCGTCACCCGCCCCTTGGCATTCTTGTACCAGCTGGATACCTGAGGCGCTCCCCATGCCATCTCCAGATTGCCGCGATCAATCTTCTCGTTGAAGGCGTCGTGCACCTGTTTTTTGACTTCAAGTGCGGCCGAACCCCGCTCCAGCATGGTTGCGATACAGCTGGCGATGTAACGCATCTCGCATTCGGAGAAGAAAATGATCGAACCATTGACGACGATATTGGTGTTGGGACCATACATCATGAAGAAGTTGGGAAAGCCAGGTACCGTAATGCCGAGATAGGCCCTGGGATCTCCATCCCACATCTGATGAAGATCGACCCCACCGCGGCCCTTGACTCGCATCGGCGCCAGGAACTCGCTCGCCTGAAAGCCAGTACCATAGATGAGCACGTCGACATCGACATGGCGTCCTGAGCGGGTGATGAGTCCCTGTGGCACGATCTCCGCAATGGGATCTGTGATCAGTTCGACATTGTCACGCTTGAGTGTGGACAACCACACACCGTTGTCGCGCACACTGCGTTTGCCGCCCATCGGGTAGTTCGGAATGACCGCGGCCGCAAGATCCTGCCGATCGGCAACCTGAGCCTGCATGTATTGCGTCAGAAGCTCGCGCAACATGTCGTTTTCGGCACTGACCGAATCGGTGCGCGAGGTCCACGACGGGTCGCGCTTGACCATCGGCAATATGCCGTCGGTCAACATCCAGAAGATCCAGAAGCGATACCACTGTGCATAGAACGGCACATGTTTCAGGAGAAATTTCTGTCCCTGCGCAACATCATCATGATAGTTGGGGGTAGGTCCCAGCCACGGCGGCGTGCGCTGGAATACCTTGAGCGCGCCAACGCGCGGCGCGATCTCCGGTACAAACTGGAAGGCGCTCGCACCAGTACCGATGACGGCAACGCGCTTACCCGTCAGATCAACTGAATGGTCCCAGCGCGCCGAATGAAAGGCTGGTCCCTTGAAACTGCCCACGCCCTTGATGTCTGGTAATTTGGGTTCGCGCAGTTGACCGGTTGCGGTAATCACCGCATTGACCGCGAGCATCTGGGTGTTGCCGTCGGCGCCGTGCAAACGGGCCCGCCACAACTTCTGCTGCTCGTCATACACGCATTCCTCAACCGTGGTTTCGAAACGCACCTGCTCGCGGATGCCATATTTTTCCGAGACCTGGCGGAAATAGGCCTCAAGCACGGGCTGGGTCGAATAGTGCTGTGGCCAGTCATGATTGGGCGCAAACGAGTAGCAATACATGTGATTGGGATTGTCGACACGGCAGCCAGGGTAGGAATTGACGAGCCAGGTGCCGCCGACGTCCTTGTTGCGCTCAACGATAATGAAAGGAATGCCCGCCTGGCTGAGGCGGATCGCCGCCAGCAGTCCTGACATACCGGCACCGATGATCAGGACACGGAAATTTTCCTTGGCCTGCGCGGGGACCTGACTGAAGTCAGGCATGCGTTCGTCGTACCCTGAGAACTCCATCTCCTCTTCAAGATAGGGAATGTAGCGATCGGGGATTTCCGCGCCGGCTACAAAGCTCATCAGCCGATGAAGCGCCTCTGCCGATAAAGCCGGTCCCATGGTGCAACCGCGATCACGATAGGCGCACAGGATAGAAAGAATCTCGGCGCTGATCCGTGCGCGCGTCGCATCGTCATAACCGCCCTGGCCGTCACCGAAGAAGTCGTAGAGTGGCGCCTTGAAGGCATCGATAAGATCAACATTGCCCGCGATCTGGGCGGCTGCGGCCATCAGGGATGGCAGGTGTCCGTCCCCGATTGCAGCAGCAATCACGGCCTCATCTGCGGTGAGGTCTGCTAGCCCTGCCTTTGGTGCTGTTTGCTGTGCCATGTCTTCCTCCACGATTTTTGGGAGTAAGCCTAAGGCACACCAAGCCGCGAGGCGAGCATGTTTTGCACAAGTTTGCGAGACGGCAAAGCGGCCGTATGACCGGTGGCACTATTCTCGTTCTGCCCAGTCCCTGGAGTTTCTTAGCGGGACCTGCGGAACCGCGGTCTGCATGGTCTTGTGCAGGCCAAGGGGCCACCAGTGGGCTGCAGTGGGCCAGACGACGTTACGTCACCTTTGCCACTGCAGCCGTCTTGATGCTTCAGACCCTCTTTTGATACAGCTGGTCGCCTCAGAAACGCCCGGCGCGAAAATCCAAAACCGCCTGGCGAAGTTCCTCCTCCGTGTTCATGACAAAGGGACCATATTTCGCGACGGGTTCGCGCAGTGGCTTGCCCGCCGCCACAAGCAATTTTGCCGGCATCGCCTCCGCCTCGAGCCGAATGCAGTCGCCGGGAGACAGAACACCAACCATGCCTGTGCCGAGGCGCTTCGCGCCAATGCGCGCGGTGCCCTCATAGACATAGACGAATGCCGTATGGGCGGCCGGCAGGACGAGGTCGGCCTTGACCCCTTCGGCAAGGTCGAGATCGACCAGCAGTGGCTCGGTAGCGGGGGGATCAACAGGGCCGCGCACCCCAAGCACTTCCCCAGCGATTACCTTGGCCCAAGCACCGTCGGCCAGGGTAACGCGCGGAATCTGCGCGGGAGTAATTTCCTGGTAGCGCGGGGCGGTCATCTTGTCCTTGGCAGGAAGGTTCACCCAAAGCTGAAAACCCTTCATCAGCCCATGGTCCTGTTCAGGCATTTCGGAATGGACAATGCCTCGTCCCGCAGTCATCCACTGCACCGAACCCGGAGTGAGGAGGCCCTCGTGGCCCTTGTTGTCACGGTGGCGCATGCGTCCCGCCAACATGTAGGTCACGGTCTCAAAGCCGCGATGCGGGTGGCTCGGGAAACCGGCAATATAGGCCTTGGGGTCATCAGACCCGAAGGCATCCAGCATCAGGAACGGGTCAAGATCAGGCAGCTGAGGCTGGCCGATGATGCGGCTGAGTTTGACCCCAGCGCCATCACTGGCGGCCATGCCAGTGCCACTCCATACAATTTGACGGAGTGTCTTTTGTTGATGGCTCGGTGCTGATTGCGGCATGGCAACCTCTAATCTTGTTGCCTCCCCAAAATGGGAGCTTGGCATTCGCCCGTCGAGGCCGGTCGGTGCAAACACTCCGTTCCTGAATCGCGAACATTACAAGTCAGCAGCTTCTTCGCTCAGAAACTATCGGATATCCGGGATGCGCCCTCCCCTGAGGAGGACAGAAAGGTCATTCCCGGCGCTTGTCAGGCGGAAACGCGCCTTTGAATTACCATTGCTCGGTTCTCGTGAGGAACGACCGGGCCGAAATGCTGAGGCGCGCCCACAAGGTGTCTTTCCTGAAGATGTAGCGATGGTAACGATGAAGATGACCAATTCGGGCCCAGATACTGAAGCTCCAGTTCCAGTAGGTCTCGACCTTGGCTGTTTTGGACCCCGTCTGGTCGGACGTACCGCAAAGCTGGTCTACCGAAAAGTCTGATGCCACGCACATCGTCGGAATCCGCGGCCGATTGATGCCCTGCAATAGACTTCAAAGATTTCAGGATGCGCCTTCCCTGCTCACGCAGGTGAGCGGGCAATACGC
>JBMFWV010000041.1:0-28128 GCA_049964915.1 Rhizomicrobium sp. | reverse complement strand
CCAAGCCTGCTCGGATCGACCTCCTCACAGTCAAGGAAGCTGTTGTACTGGTCGCCGAGATCTCCCGGCTCCTGGCTGTAGGCGATCTGTTTGGTGAGACCAGCACCAAGGGAATCGGTGCGGGCGACGATGACCCCGTCCTCAACCCCGAGCTCGAGAAATGCATAGCGGACCGCACGCAGCTTCTGCAGGAAATCCTCATGCGGCACGGTGACCTTACCGTCCTGATGCCCACACTGCTTTTCGTCGGAGACCTGGTTCTCGATCTGGATGGCACCGGCACCTGCCTCGATCATCTTTTTGGCGAGGAGGTAGGTTGCCTCGGCATTGCCGAAGCCGGCGTCGATGTCCGCGATGATGGGCACGACATGGGTCTCAAAATGATCGATGGCATGCTCGATGCGCTTGGCCTCGATTTCATCACCACGCTTGCGCGCGGCATCGAGGGTGCGGAAGAGGATCCCGAGCTCACGGGCATCAGCCTGCTTGAGGAAGGTGTAGATCTCTTCGATCAGGGCCGGGACCGCGGTCTTTTCGTGCATCGACTGGTCCGGAAGCGGACCAAATTCACTGCGCAGGGCGGCAACCATCCAGCCCGAGAGATAGAGATAGCGGCCCTTGGTCGAGCCAAAATGCTTCTTGATGCTGATGAGATTTTGCTGGGCGATGAAGCCATGCCAGCAGCCGAGTGACTGCGTGTAGTGCGCCGGATCCGCGTCATAGGCGGCCATGTCACGGCGCATGATCTTCGCGGTGTAGCGGGCGATATCAAGACCACTGCCAAACCGGTTCTGCAGCTGCATGCGCGCCGCCGCCTCCGGATTGATCGCGTTCCAGCTCGGCCCCTGGGGACGGATGTTGCGATCGAGGGCGTCGATCTGGCTCTGATAGGTCATGATGGCTCCTGCACCGCTGAATTTAACTCTGCAGCGACCATGGCCGGATTTAATATTGCGCGGAAGCCGGCATTGTGTGTTATTGTCAAACTTTACAAAATTATCCTGTAAAGTTGTAAAGTTTCTGACTGGGCACTTTCATGAGCAAAAAGACCCTTTATCTTGGACCGAGGCTGAAGCGATTGCGGCGCGAGCTTGGGCTGACCCAAGCCAATATGGCGGCGGATCTTGAGGTCTCACCGTCTTACGTGGCGTTGATGGAGCGCAATCAGCGGCCGCTCACTGCCGAACTGCTGCTACGTCTCGCCCAGACCTACCGAATCGATCTGTCAACCCTTGGAGAGGGTGACAATGAGGAGCTGGAGAAGCGGCTCCATGCCGCCACCCGCGGTCCCATCTTCGCCGACATGGATCTCAGCGGCCTCGATATCGCCGACATCGCCGCCAACTATCCCGACTTTGCCGAGGCCTTTCTGCGCCTGCACCAGGCGCTCAGCCAGTCCGAGCTTGCTCTGGCGGAACGGCGCGAGCAGGGCGACGACGGTGCAGGCCCCGGCAATGATCCGGTGAGCGAGGCGCGCGCGTTTCTCACGCTGCGGCGCAACTGCTTCCCGCTCCTCGATGACAGTGCCGAAGCCCTTGCCAGTGAGATGTCCACCCTTGAGGCGCTCATTGCCCGCTTTGCGACACGACACGGGCTGCAGGTGCATTTTGTCGATCCTGCCGTGATAACCGGTGCCCTCAGATGGTACGATTATCACCGCAAGCGCATCATGCTGAGCAATCGCCTGGATCATCCCGGACGCAGGTATCAGCTCGCCCTGCAGCTGGCCATGCTTGAACAGGAGCGGCAGATCGACGGCCTGCTCGACCAGGGCCGCTTTGCCAGCGACAATGCCCGCACCTTGGGTCGGCGCGCCCTGGAAGCCTATTGGGCCGCAGCGCTCTTGATGCCCTATCGCGACTTCGCCCGCGCCGCCCACGAGCTGCGCTATGATGTCGAGGCGCTGGCCGCGGGCTTTGGTGTCAGCTTCGAACAGGCCGCCCACCGTCTTACCACTCTGCAGCGTCCAGGCGCCGAGGGCGTCCCCTTCTTCTTCATCCGCATCGACCGCGCCGGCAACGTCTCAAAGCGCCTCGATAGTGCAGGCTTCCCCTTTGCTCGCCACGGCGGTGCCTGTCCCCTGTGGAATGTCCACGCCGCGTTCGAGCAGCCGGGCACTGTCCTCGTGCAGAAGATCGAACTGCCCGATGGCGCACGGTTTCTGTCCATTGCCCGTACCGTCACCGCCGGGGGTGGTGCGCATGGCGCCCTCAGGGTGACGCGGGCCATTGCACTGGCGTGCGCCGAACATCACGCCGGCCAGCTCGTCTATGCCGATGCCCTCAAGGAGGAAGGTGCCACGCCGATGGGGATTGCCTGCCGCTTCTGTCACCGCCCGCAATGCCTTGCCCGTTCCGCACCCCCCATCGGCCGCGACCTCAGGAGCGATTATTTTCGCCAGGCGGTCACCCCTTTCGCCTTCGCCGATGACTGAGACCCAAAAGTGACAGCTACGGATTGGTGTCACCCTCGTTCTCCTGCCGCGCCACACAGAGCCCAACGCCCTCAGCATCGGCAAAACTGTGCATGGCATCGTCTGGACATGCGTCAGTGTTCTGTCCAAGCAGTTTCCTTCGAGTGCTACGGAGCGGCCTCAATGAACTGCAACCGCTATGGCGGCCACACCTCTCAGTGAGAGGCTCTCTCTTCTGCGCTCCAGCAAACGATCTGTTTCTCCTTCATGACGTGAGAGCTTGCGGCGCGCCAAACCTGTCGATCGGCGCGTGTGGATTGGCCTGATCTGCCCAGGCAGACCGGCGCTTTGCGAAAAAGCCCAGCAGGCTCGCGTGGAATATAATGACGAGATCTTCCGGACTCTCCCGAATAGGTGAGGCTGCTCATCAGCGCGGACTTGGCGGCTTCACAACACTGAGAGAACTTTTGCTCCTGAGCTTTTGCCTCATACGGAGTTTTACGTACGTGGACACTACTTACGTATCAAAACGAATATTGCATTAAAAGGATTTCGCGGGTAGGCTTCATCCTCGAACAAGGCCCGGACAGGACCGCACGATGGCGCAAACCGGGCCAAGCTGGGGTGCAAAGTCCAATGTCTCTTTCGGAAGCTCCCATACTTGCACTGGCCCTGATCCGGGCCTTCAAGGACGAGGCCTTTGGCATTGCCATCGAGCGCGCCGAAGAAGCCTGTTTCGATGGCAAATTTGCAACCGCCTTTGAATGGCGGCGCGTCGCCGAAATCATTCGCGACGAAACCGAAACCGAAATTGTCGAAGACACGTCAGCGTCCCCCCCGCAGGCCACCACGCATCACCGCAAGCACTGGATCAGATCCTTCGTCCACTGGATCGAGGCCCACACTCTCCTCTCTACGCCCATTTCATGGGGCTGGGATCCCTTCGGTCCGCATCTCGAACCCTGGAAGGCGATGGGCCTTGCCGATGACGGCGAGATGATTCGCACCGCGAGAAGCGCCGACGGCTACGAGCATCTGCTCGACGATGTCGGGCTTCCCAGTACCGCCTGCGCCAGCTGCGCAGGCCATCTGGTCTGCGCTGAGGTCCGTCACACCCTGGTTGATCGTGCCCAACGCCTTCGTCTCGAGGAACGCCTCGCACATCATGCCCATCACTCTGGCGAGCTGCCGGGTGCCATGCAGCCCGTAGACATGCGCCTCAATACCGAGAGCGCAGACGAGAGCGTCAACCCTGCAGACAGCGAGCCCGAGGAGAAAGCTCTCGGCAAACCTAAAAAGCGCATCCTCTCACCCCTCGAGGCCGATATCCGCGAGGCTCTGATCAAATGCTGGATGCGCAAATCCGGCGTCATGCATGAGCGGATGCAGGCAAACCTCAACTCCGGCACGGCCAGTCCATAACGAGACAGGCGCGGACATAAAGGCGCGCGAAGCTGATGTCGTCCTCGCTCAGATAAAGATAATCGGCGAGAATGTTCTCGATGTCTTCGCCATCTTCACCAAGGCGCGCGGCCTCTTCGACCAAAACTCCGGAAAATCTGAATCGTGCGCCCTCTGGCAAATGGGCAACGTCCTCGCGGATACGCGACAGGCCCTTGCGATAGAGATCGACGCGCGGCTTGACCACACGCCACACGGCCCCAAGCGGAATTGCCAGGTACTTATCGATCTGCACAACGTCCGTGGGACAGGGTCTGTTGTCCATGTCGCGCAGATTATGGAGGGCCGCCAGATATAATCGGCCGGCGACGTGGGCACGAAGCACCTGATCGCAGATCAGAAGCCTGTTGCCATAGATGGCCGCAAAAATCAGCGCGCTCACCCAGTCATAGCGACGGTAGCTGTCTACATCATGGCGGATCGACAAGGGCTCATAGACGCCATCATCGACATCCTGACGGATAAAATGCTGACGCTCCGCTACGTCGGCAATAACCATCGCTTCGCGCAGCGACAGCAGCCGGCTCCCTCCAACTTGTGGCGACGGGATTTTATCATCCTCACGTCCCTTCATGACGCCTATCCCATCCTTCGCCGCCATCGCTGACGAATTTCCGTCGCTCCAAGATCACACAGACCTGATCCACTCCGTCCTGCTGACCTTACTGCTGTGTCAGATGCGCGGCCGAGCGTCGATCACCGAAGGCCCCCTGACAACTCCGCAAATCGGGGGGACGAAGATGGTGCCAGACACCACACGCGCAGTGACGCAGGCGTTTCACGCGCTCCAGCGTCGGGAATAGCTTTGCCCTCTCCTGGGCTCGATAAATTCGTGCGACCGCCAAGTCTTTTGGCTCTGGTACACCGCATCTGGCCGCATGAAATGCCCTGGTTCTTCCACAACCATGCGGCGCGACCACACAAAAGCCCGCTGGGCATCGCAAGCCCCAAGGCCATGCGAAGGGTTCCAGGAAATGCGAAAGCCACTTCGAACCATATAGACGCTAAATGGTTAGCATAGGCGCGCGCCGATCGGCGTGCTATTTTGGCGAGGGGAGGCGTGTCATGCATTTGCTCTGGATCGTGTCTTACTTCTTTGGTGGCGCCTTTCTGGCAAACGCCATCCCACATAGCGTCAGCGGCCTGATGGGCAAGCCGTTTCAGAGCCCGTTCGCCAAGCCTCCAGGAGAAGGTCTGTCATCCGCGACCGTTAATGTGCTCTGGGGATTTTTCAACCTTGTTGTCAGCTACATGCTCATAGTCGAGGTTGGTGCCTTTGAGCTCAAGAAGCCAACCGACATCATGGCCTTTGGTATGGGCTTTTTGCTCCTCGCGCTGATGCTTGCCCGCCATTTCGGTCGCTTCCATGGCGGCAATCTACCAGAACGCCGCTGACCCCATGCGTCCGTGGCCGAGTTTTGCCGGATGTCCGCGGCCACCCTCGTCTCAGACGTTGCAGTTATGCGTCCTTCTGGTGGGTGCAGGACAACAGGTAGCCGTGGCCTGGCGCCCTTTGAGCAAGGAGGCGAGACCTAACGCCGCCGCGTTTCGCCCAGCAGCCTAGGATGCCAACGGCGCGGGAGTGCAACAAGCGGTCCGCCATGGGCTTTACGCCTTACGGCGTTTGCATCACCGCGCACCCGCCACATCTCTACCAGGATGACGACGCTCCCTATGAGCCAGAAGCTTAGGATGCCGAGGATCACGGCATCATCGAGGAAGGGCTCGGCAAAGATCGCATCAAGGCCCACCATCGCCGAGAGCACGAGGCAAAGGGCGAGAGAGGCAAAAAACCACCGCACCGAAAAATGAAAATCGTGCATCGCTTACGAGCCCTGGATCGTGCCGCGTGACGCCAAAGTCTAGCCCTCAAGAGAGGGGCGCGCAAATTTTGTTCGGCCGGGAAACCACCCGGCCGAACATCTGCAAGACCCCATCAGCCTCTTGGCAGCCCTCTCTTCTGCTCAGCGCAGTGGCGGATGACGCAGAACCTGTGAAGACGAAGCAGGATGGTATCTCCCGGTCTAGACCTGAATTCGGACGCCAAAGAGGACGTGGAGGGGTGCGGCGGGACTTCAAAGCCGCGCACAAAAGCCTTCTACCACCCCTTCACGTGCATTCCCGCCCCAGCCAACCTCCGCCGCGGCCAATATGGCAGCCACGGCGAAATCCTTGCGTTAAAGTCTTGCCACCCGACCTGCGACGCGTTGCCCCGGAGAATGCAAGCCATGGCGTACAGCATTGAGACACCATCACCATGATCTCTTGAGAACTCTCGCGAAGTACCGACAAAGGCGGGGCGACGAGAAGATGTATTCTCCGAGAGAAAGGCATAAATGAGTTGCTTCCACCTAACGGTACATCCGGTAACGATGTGTGTTCATGGGTGTAGCCAGACACGCTACTGGCAGACTGCGCGGCAGCTTAGGCGCTTGACGCTCGCTCGGAAAAGCTAAAGGGCAAACCAAGAATCCAGCCGTCAGATCTTTAAGCTATCAGGGACCGGCGTATAGAGCTTCTTCAGGGCCAGCTTCGCCATCTCCTCTTTCGGCCCGCCCAGGCTCTCAATGAGGCGGCGCTGCGCCTCATTGGCGTTAAGGTCTTCCTTCTCCGGATCAACATACTCCCGCAGCAGGGCTTCGAGTTCAGCGAGTGTGCCCTTATAGTCTGGGCGAGCCGCAAGATTTTCCCGCTCCTCAGGATCACTCTCGAGGTCGAAAAGTTCAGGTTCAAAACCGACATAGTAGATGAGCTTGAAGCGTCCTTTGCGGATCATGTAGGAGGCGGACGGCGAGCCGACCGCGTGATACTCGTTGAAGGTAGTCCGGTCCTCATCATCTGCACTATTGGCAAACCCGAAGAGCGAGCGTCCCGGCAAACCCACCTCCGAAGGCGCGAGGCCCACGCTCTCAAGCATCGTGGGATAGACATCAACGAGCGAGTCCGTGGTATGACTGACCTTGCCCACGGGCACGCCCGCCCCCGACAGGATCAAGGCATTTCTGTTCTCGAAAATAATTCTCAAAATTGCATAACCGATGGCACATCCCTGAATGCGTTGCGATAGGAGTACATACCCATGCGACCATCCGTGGTGTTGGACATGAAGAGGGACCAAATACTTGAAACGGTTGACCGGTTCCGCGCCACCAACCCACGCGTCTTCGGTTCTGTACTGCATGGCGCCGACCACGATGGCAGCGACATAGACCTGCTGGTAGATGCGTTACCCGGTACGACGCTGTTTGATCTGGGCGGTCTGCAAGTTGAACTGGAGTTGCTGCTAGGTCTGCGCGTCGACCTTTTGACCCCAGACGACCTGCCATCGAAATTTCGGGCCAAGGTGCTGGCCGAGGCGCAACCCTTATGAGCGAAAACCGCCTGCCCGGCTACTTGGAGCATATGCGACAGGCTGCGACCGATGCCTGCAGCTTCGTCGACGACATGGACACGCCAGGGATGGGCGGCAAAGCCCGAGCCGGGGACCAAACTTGGCATCGGTCATCTCATCAACCGGATTGAGGTCGTAAAATTCCTGGGGCGCTATCAGCGGGTAATGCGATGTGACGAAACTGACGAAGAAAACCCAGGGGGGTTTGCGTTCGCGCGCCGCACTAAGCCAGCTGACCGCGGTATCGGCCACTTTGCGGTCGTAGCGTGTGTATTCGCTCTTGCCAGGACCGGCTTTTTCAATGTTAGAAGCGCAGAACCGGACTGCGCTTCAACCACCTTCGCGATCTGGTCTCGCGTTGCCAAGCTGCTCCGTCCCACACCCGTCTGCGACCTAATCCTTAGAAACATTTCTATTGAGGACATGACGGGGCCTGCGGGCACAGTTCAGGTGAGACAGAGCCAGGCGTTATCGTTCCGCTTCGCCAAGCAGCGCAGTGATTTGCTTCCGGTAGGGACCAGGGGGCCGTCAGGACACGCCGCGGCATCTGCGGCCAGATAATAGCCAATTTTCTGATTGACTAATAGCCGATTTTATACCTAACTAATAGCGCTTTTTCAGGTCGATGTCCGATGGACATTATTCCTCGCCACCTCGCAGACATCGTCGCGCGCACCCTGCGCACAACGCGCGTGATTAACATCGTCGGCCCTCGGCAAGCGGGTAAGACTACGCTCGTGAGGGACATGGTAGAAGCTGTTCGCTATCTCGACCTTGATGACGAGACACTGCTTGCGTCCTTGGCGCTCGATTCCTACGGCCTACTCAATGCCTTGTCAGTGGAGACCAGGCCAGCCAAGTTGCCAATCGTGATCGACGAGGTCCAGCGCCTGCCTCAAATTACCCTCACCCTGAAGCGCATAGTGGACAAAGACCGGCGCGTGGGCCAATTCGTCCTGACCGGTTCCTCAAACGTCTTCACGACACCAAAGGCCCTCGACAGTTTGGCGGGCCGCGTCTCAACCCTGACGCTACGCCCTTTGAGTACCGCAGAAATCATGCGAGCGGGGCCATGCCGATTGCTAGATGTAGTCGGTGTCGAGCCGAGCGCCCTTATACAGCGTATCCCGCCGCCGGCATCGTTGCAAAGATCAGACGCGGTTGACTTCCTCGTGCGCGGCGGCTTTCCTGAGATTAGGCCACTGCGTGATCGTGACCGTATAGGACGCTACGCCGCTTACATTGACAGTATCGTGGAGCGCGATGTCGCGCCGGTCGCCGAGGTTCGTCGCCCTGATGCCCTGCGACGAATGATAAATCAACTCGCCCATCGCACTGCCGAGGAACTCAACGTCACAAGCCTCTGCAACGTTCTAGGCATGCGAAAGGAGACCGTCAACGCGTATCTCGACGTTCTTTCGCGCCTTGGCATTGTCCATCGCCTCGGCGCGTGGACAGCCTCGGGGGCTCGAAAGGAAGTCAGGTCCCCGAAATTGCATTTCATGGACACAGGCTGTGCAACGGCACTGCGCGGCGAAGACAGCAAGAGCTTTGGCATCGGCGCCGATCCTGTTGCGCTGGGTCATATTCTGGAGAGCTTTGTCTTCTGTGAGCTTGAAAAGTCGCTGCCGTTCCTCGACCGTCACTGGGAACTCTACCATTGGCGCTTAGCCCCCCGCGAAATTGACATCATCGCTCAAGCGCCGGGGCGCTTGCTGGCGCTCTTCGAAATAAAGGCGTCAACTGCCGTCGCCGCAGAAGATTTCCGGCATCTCGACTGGTTTTTTACGGATGGGCCCGGCCGGACGCATAAAGGGACGGCGTTTGTCGTTTATCTCGGCGATCAGGTCCTATCCTTTGGACCCGGCCGAATAGCATTACCTCTTTCCATTCTATGGTCGTTTCCAAGAGCAGATCGAAGGGCTGCCCAAATCGCTTGAAACGAGCCATCTGCTTGCTGACCGTTTCAGGCGAGCACGCGAAGGACGGATCAACCCATCTTAGGAGCGGTGCAGCCGCGGAGCTGTAGACGTCGGACATCTGCCGCAATTCATTGACGGATCATTCGCCACGCGTGACACACTGGCTCTCTCTGGCAATATCAGCGACCATAAGGTTCGCACCCCCAAGGCACAGCGCCTTCGCGGCATACTATCACGACCAATTTTCCTTGCGCGTGTTGCTGCAAAAATGTTTTCAGTCTCGCAAATGACTGGCCAAAACTGGGGTGGGTTACGCCACCCTGCACAGACTTAAGAACGTAGATCCTCAGGCATGAGCGTATAGAACTGTTTTGAGGGCCAGCTTCGCCATCACCTCCTGCGGACCACCGAGACTTTCTATGAACTGGCGCTGCGCCTCATTGGCACGCAGATCGGACAATTGGAATAGGCATTGGCAAAGCGCGTGCCTCTTTGCGCCAACCCGTCGAGATTGGGGGTTTTGGCAAGGCTGTGCCCTGTTGCACCCATGATCTCGGCATTGCGCTCGTCGGACATGATGATGAGGAGGTTCTGAGGCTCCATGCCGTTTCCTGTTTCATTGCAAAAGACTGCGTGACGCGCGGACCAAAGCCACACCACACAGGGTTTCAGGCTGCCATAGCCCCCTACCCTGGACAATAGCGCGATTTGCCCACTGAGAGACCATGTGTGGACCCGGCAACAGGCGGGAAATCTGGAACCACGTTTCCGAATGGCTTTGGCTGTGGCCTGGGCGCGGCCCCTGGGGCAGAGGTTTTCTTTGGAACGCGGTGCGGAGTAAAGTCGGCGCGCAGGATGACGGGAGATTTTCGTGTGTCGGAAAAGACGGTGAACGGGCTCGACCTCGTCTTTTACGACACCGAGACCACTGGCATCTCAACGGCCTTTGACCAGATCCTGCAGTTTGCGGCCATCCGTACCACCAGCAAGCTTGAGGAGGTGGAGCGCTTCGAGATCCGTTGCCGGCTGATGCCGCACATCGTTCCGGCGCCTGGAGCCATGAAGGTCACCAGGATCACCGCTGCCCAGCTCGAGGACAGACGTTACCCCTCCCATTACGAAATGGTGCGCGCCATCCGCGACAAGTTCCTCACCTGGTCTCCGGCCATCTTCATCGGCTATAATTCGCTGGCCTTTGATGAGCAGCTGCTGCGCCAGGCGTTCTATCAGACCCTCCATGATCCCTATCTGACCAGCCGTGCCGGCAATGCACGCGCGGATCTGATGCGGGCGGTACAGGTCTCCACGCTCCTTGCCCCCGGCGTTCTTGCCCTGCCTCTGAATGAGAAGGGCCTCCCCCACTTCAAGCTCGACCGCCTGGCTCCGGCGAACGGCTTCAATCATGCGCACGCCCATGACGCCATGGCCGACGTCGAGGCCACGCTTCATCTTGCGCGTCTGCTTGCGATGCGGGCGCCGCAGCTGTGGGCAGCAACCTTAAAGGCTGGCACCAAGGCAGCCGCCACCGCAATCATGACCGAGGCCGCGATCTTCTGTGCGTTCGAGAGCTATTTCGCAAAGCCCTATGGTTTTGCGCTGACGGCACTGGGAACAGGACGCGACAACAACGCCAACCTCTATGCCTATGATCTTCTTGTTCCGCCTGACGAGCTTGCAAGCCTCAGTGATCAGGAACTCTCGAGCCGGCTTGCCACGACGCCCCGCCCTCTCAGGCTGATCAAGACCAACGCCGCCCCCATCCTCATGGCCTATCCTGAGAGCCTTGGTCTTACCTCTGCGGCAGAGATTGCACCCGTCGCGCTTGAGGCGCGCGCTGCCCGTCTGAGCGAAGATGCGCGCCTGCGCCAGCGCCTCATCGCAGCCCAGGAAGCCCTCTTTGCACCACGCGAACCTTCGGCGTTCGTCGAAGAGCAGATCTATGATGGCTTCACCTCAAACCGCGATCAAAAGCTCCTTGAGGACTTTCATCAAAGCCCGTGGGAAGAGCGTGGCGAGCTCCTGGATAAGCTCTCCGACCGGCGTCTGCGCCAACTGGGCAAACGCCTTCTCTTCATCGAGCACCCCGAGTTCTATGACGACAAGGCCCGTGCCCTGCAGAACCGAAGACTGGCGGAGCGGCTTTTTCCCAAGGATGAAACTGTACCCTGGCTAACCCTGAAAAAGGCACTTGCAGAGGTGGATGAGCTCCTCTCAAGCGCCGAGCCCACCCAGACCCAGCATCTGAGCGAACATAAAGCCTGGCTTGAGCTGCGGTTGATGGAAGCAAAGAGCGCGCTCGCGGGCGGGCGCCAAAGCAAGGATGTTTGACGCGCCGTCCCTGTCCATCGAGGAGAGCATGCCCTCTGGAAACCTGCCAGGACAGTGACCTCTCGTCTGCGCTGCAAGAAATATGCGCAGCCTCCATGGCAGTTATGCCTCCTTGGAGCGCGTGCGAGAGCCCCGAGGGCAAGGCACCATGACTTCTCTACGCGCTCTACGCACGGGCTTGCTGACGTTCCCCTGTGGCCCCGGACGAACATCGCCCCGCCGAGCGATCGGAGTCGTCTCGCCCCGCGCCGTCTCCAGGGGCCGCAGCGTGCCCCCTTCTGTCGGAGGGACAGGCTCCTTCGTGAATGATGTTGCGGAATCTCTTTCTTGGCGGCGGAAGTCCGCCCGCCGGAGACGGACGGCGGACGGACTTCCAGCCAGAGCGGAGACTGCGACTTAAGTGGTCGCAGCCGCGGTGCTGCGCGCGGCGAGTTTCTGCGCGCTCATCACCACCGCACCAAAGAACACGATGCCAAGGGCAAGGGATTTCAGAGCATTGATGACATCGGTATGGGCCTGAATAGGCACCGCGGCCCCTGCGGTCAGAAAGATCATGGTTGAGAAGTTGAAGGCAACCTTTGCCCACCCCACGATCTGAAAATAGATCGCCACCAGCATGATGACGACTGCAACAGCTTCGCCGGCATTGCCGTAAAGATGTGGCAGCATCTGCAGGCCCAAGGCCACCAGAAGTCCGATCACAGCCCCAACCGCTGAACTGACGAAGGCGCCCGGCTGCACCTGCTCCGCCGCCATCCAGTAGGTCAGAAACAGAAAGCCGGCCCAGAAATCGGTGAGGTGAAGAAGCGAATTCACGTAGATGAACGAAACACCGGCCACAATGAGAATGAGTAGGATAGCCACGCCGACCGCAGGGGTGGGCGGGCTCGGGGCCTGGGATGAAGGTTGAGGATCCATGGCGTCCTTCCTGTTTGGGTTTTGATGAGCGTACAGCTTCGTTATCTGCTAACTATCCCCCTGCCCCGCCCTCCTGCCTAGCCCGGCACAGCCGTTTTTTTGTCCTCGCACTCCGTTAAGCCCACCACCTCCCCACTGGCGGCCCGCGGGGGCCGCCTCCAAGCGCCTCTGACCTGCTGCTGGCCATTAGGAGAGGTTCGACGAAGATGATCGGCCAGGTCGCTTCCTGCTCACGGGATCTGCGAACGTCCTCGCCCTGCTTCAAGTCGCCCACAGCCTGGCCGGCAGGATGCAGACGATCCACATGCTAAGGGCTGAGGTTGGAGGCCCGACACCGATTTTCCTGGAGTCTCTCTACGCAGGAAAGCTCCACAACGAGCGGGATGCAGTCCCGGGCGACGACCTTGCCCAACATGTCCGGTGCGGCGGTTTCCCGAAGGCGATCCGTCGCGACAGCGAGCGCCAGCGGTAGGCCTCGTCGAGGTTCGGTTTCACATCGGTCCTCACGCGCGATCTGCGGGATATCGCCGACATTGAGAAGCTGACGGAGCTTCCCAAATACGCAAGGCGACTGGCCGAGCACTCCGGCCAGTTATTCAACTATTCGCAGTTCGGCGCCGGCATCAACGTCAGCCACAAGACGGGGCAGCGTGATGTCGGGCTGCTTGAGCAGGTGTTCCTGATCGCGACGGTGCGACCATGGTTCACCAATGCGCTCCAGCGCATCGTCAAGACGCCGAAGCTGCACGTCCTCGATTCCGGCCTGCTTGCCACTGTGCGCGGACTTTCCTTCGACAGGGTCAAGACGGATCGCGGCACGTTCGGCGCGCTGTTCGAAAGCTCCGTGTTCGCGGAGGTTCTGAAGCTGATGACGGCCTCGGAACTGCGGTTGACGCCCCGCCATTTTCGAGATCGGGACGGGCGCGAGGTGGACGTCGTGCTGGAACGCGACGACGGGATGATCGCAGGCATCGAAGTCAAGGCGAGCGCGACGGTGAAGGCCGGTGATTTCAGCGGCCTGCGCGCCTTGGCCGAGGCGTGCGGAGACCGCTTCGCCTTCGGCGTCGTCCTTTACGACAGCGCGGACGTCGTACCGTTCGGCGACAGGCTGGCGGCGGTACCGTTGTCGAGCCTCTGGAGCGGAGAGCAAATGACGAACAAAGCAGACAGGGTGAAATAGCCACAGGGAAAAGGGGCGCTATAGGGGCATGGAACTCGACAAGCTGACGCTGAATAATTTTCGATCCTTCGCTCGGTCAGGAATTCCGCTATGTAAGGATCTCACTCTGCTTGTCGGAGAGAACAACGGTGGCAAGAGCCACGGGATCGACGCGGTCCCTCCGGCCTTGCCGGCACACCCTCGATGTCCGGAAACTGACC
This sequence comes from Rhizomicrobium sp., assembly GCA_049964915.1. Lineage (GTDB taxonomy): Bacteria > Pseudomonadota > Alphaproteobacteria > Micropepsales > Micropepsaceae > Rhizomicrobium. Next base: position 14,315 of record JBMFWV010000041.1, on the reverse strand, counting down.
CTCCGGCCGAGTAGGTTTTCTTCGACCTTTTCAGGCGGAAATTGTCACAACGGAGGGACATGCCGACCGCCCTCCGTATCAGCCAGCCCTTGCGCAAACTGCCCACGACAGCTTGCGTGTCGCTTGATAGCATTACATTACCGAGGTAACGAGATGCGCATGACAATCACGCATTCCAGACTCACAGCTCAAGGTCAGATCTCCGTTCCTGCGGAGGTTCAGAAGAAGCTCGGGGTCGGCCCCGGCTCTATGCTGGAATGGGATGAATGGAACAACGAAGTCGTTGTACGACGAGCAGGTAAACATTCATCGACGGATATACATAGCGCAGTCTTTCCTGCAGGTCCGCCGCCCGTGAAGACTGCAGCACAACTGAAGAAAGGGATCCGGGACCTGATGCGCAAAAGGTCAGATCTCCGTTCCTGCGGAGGTTCAGAAGAAGCTCGGGGTCGGCCCCCGCTCTATGCTGGAATGGGATGAATGGAACAACGAAGTCGTTGTACGACGAGCAGGTAAACATTCATCGACGGATATACATAGCGCAGTCTTTCCTGCAGGTCCGCCGCCCGTGAAGACTGCAGCACAACTGAAGAAAGGGATCCGGGACCTGATGCGCAAACGGCATGCGCGCAAGTGACACCAACATCTTGATCCGCCTGATCACGCGCGACGACAGAAAACAGATCGATGCCGCTAAGGAGTTTGTCGCCAAAGGTGCGTGGGTATCTCACCTGGTGATGGCCGAGATGATCTGGGGCTTCGAATCCGTCTACGACCGCACCCGCGAAGAGATCGCCACAGCCGTGGAAATGCTACTCAATCACCAGCATTTGTGCCTCCAAGACCAGGATGCTATCGAGGCGGCAGCTCGGGCGTTTCGAAAGCATAAGGGCGTAAGTTTCTCGGACGCACTCATTTTTGAGATCGCCCGAAAGAGTGGGCATATTCCGCTCGGAACATTTGACCGCCAACTCGCCAAGCTTGAGGACGCGCAACGTCTTCAAAGGTTCGCGCCTCACGTGGGGGATTGGATATGCGGACTTAGGGACACTCACTGATCCCAGAGCGGGACGTCTTCAATCCTCTTGACGCCACGCACAAGTCGGCCTGAGCGCCTATGGCATTGCCGGGGAACGTCGGAGAGATCGATGATGCACCGTTCAGAACCGCGCTGCGGATGGGCAACCCTCTTGTTCCTATGCGGCAGTCTGGTCTACCCGAGTTGCGAGCCGTGGAGATAAACGCCCCAGTTATTGCCATGATTGGCGGTTCGAGGCATGCTCCAGATCATGCTGGATTACTTCGATCCCGATTTTCTCATCGTGCGCGCCGATGTGCACATCGACGGCATTGAGCCCCGGATTCATCGCTCTCTCGAGCTGCCGCTCGATTTGAACTTCGCACAATTGCATGAAGTGCTGCAGGCCGCCTTTGGCTGGACCGACAGTCACCTCCACCAGTTTCACGTCGGCGGCCTCACCATCGGTGCTCCAGAGTTCGACGAGGACAATCTTGATGGACCTCGCACCTTTGAGGCGTCCGACGTTCGTCTGAGGGACCTCACCTTCCCCGACCAACCCAAGCCAACGCTCAAAATCAGCTATTTATATGATTTCGGCGATAGCTGGCGGCACCACATGGTTCTGCGTCCCCAGCCGCGCGACAAAGCTGCGACCTACCCACGCTGTGTGGACGGCCTGCGTTCCGGACCGCCGGAAGACGTCGGTGGCTGCTATGGCTACGCCGCGTTTCTTGAGGTTTGGCGGGATCCGTCCCACGAGGAGCATAAGGCCATGCGTCACTGGGCCGGTCGCAAATTTGATCCCGAGCGCTTTGATCTGGAGGCCACCAACAAGGCTATCGCACGGGCGCTGCGCGCATCCAAAGGCGGCTACCGGTTCAGACGCGAGGGGTGATCATGGGCGACGCCTTCCGCCAGGTTGGTCTGGTGGGCCCTGAGCGGCCACCATCGCCGCGGTATCTGCTTCGAATTGCGCGTCCCTTTTTATGGGTGGCGTTGTAGGCATATTTGTCCTGTGCAATGGCTTTCACACTGACCCTGGGCTCCTCCGCGTTCACTGCCATGTTCCGTTCAGGGGGAGATTTTCGCACAGGATCTGTACGGCAGCCGGTGCCGGCACGTTCGTGTCATAGCCATGCTGGAGACAATCCCGGCAGGCTGGGCGCACGAAGCAACCTTCCGCATAGCGGAGATTTTACCCCTCGCTCTCATAACGAGGAAATATTTGGGACCGATGGCGCCGACGCGATCTGGAGCCCATCACAGGACCTCCGATCATTTTCCGGGTTCCTCCGCGCAGAGGACCCGCAGGGTTAAGGGTCGAGATTCTCAGCGCCCGTCCGCCTGCACCCCTGCAGGTGGGGCGGCATAGAAGCCGCCGTTCGAACGGTAAGAAGTTCAAGAGAAAAGTATTTCATATCCCCCCCCCGCGCCGTCACAGCGCATCATCGATCCGGCACAACATTCCACGGCTGTCGCTTTTGATGCGGGGAGCAGGACTACCTTCGCTCCGCTGTGCCATCAAAAGGAAGGGCAGCCGCTTAGGCCATCCCCGGATTGGTGGGCTCCGTTATCCCAAGTGCCTGCAGCGGCAAGACACAACCTTTTCTATGCGGTTTGATTTTCTCTATTGGAGTATGCGTACTATCTCGCGCATCGGCGGCCTAGGGGTCGTGATCTACCCGAACGACCATCGCCCCGCCCATCTTCACCTGATCGGTGACGGAGAGGTGATGGTCATGCTGAACTGCCCGGACGGACCATCAGAACTGCGCGCCAGCGATGGGTTTAGTCGGTCGCACGTGGCCCGCATCGGGACGAGCCAGGCTGGCCACCTTGCCACGTTATGCGCTGAATGGAGAGATATTCATGACCGTTGCTGAACAAGGGCGTTCACCCAGGCCGAGAAACGCGTCCAGGCGCACCGCCAGACGGGCTATGCCGTGGCCGCCCGCTACGACCGACACACGTCGCGCGTGGTGGTGAAACTCAACACCGATGTGCAGATCAGCTTTCCGCCACGCCTAGCCGAGGGCTTGGCCGACGCCTCGCCGGATGACCTAGCCACGATCGAAATAAGCCCCTCGGGCCTTGTCCCCGACGTGCCGAAGCTCGATGCGGACCTTTGCGTGCCCGGCCTACTGGCCGCCCCAGCTTGGCGCGACCGGGGGCCGCGTGTGCAGCCCCGCCAAGGCGCTCAGCTCCCGCGCAACTGGCCGCAAGGGTAGTCGACCCCACAAGGTAGACAGAGGATGACGGAAAGCCGACGACCGGCCCAGGGCCCGCATGACCACCGCCTCCGCGTTTTGCCGGCGTTTGCGTATGCCGAAATTGAGTGGGAAGAAATATTTCGACACGCTGCTATCGCAGGCACTTCCGAAAACGGTCGCGGCGCTGCGACCGTTCGAAAAGCTCATATCGCCATAGACAGTGACCACGGAAGGGGCGCGCCACTCGGCTCTCTGCTTGGGCTTACCTCAACCCAAACTCCGCGCGCTACGCTGACAGCCCGTAATAAAGGCGATCGTATGGGTGGCCTCGGCAAAGAAGAGCCAGCGCTCGACAAGCTGCATGAGGGGGCATTAGCAGACCTGCACCACCCATGACACAGCCCCCTTGAGTATGGGGAAGTTTGAGGCTTTGGCAGTCCCACACCCTGCCGAGCGCGACATAAATACTTGATATTTCAGCGGGTTAAGATATCGAGGGGACATAGATTTCGTTTCGAATATTTCGAATGGGTGCTGTTGCGGATATTGCGTTTATGCCATGAGGCGACCATATATTTTGTAACAATGTGATTTGCGGAGTCGATGAGATGCCCACTTTAAACTCACTACGCGGCAAGCCGAACGCAGTCCTTCCGACCAAAGAGGATTCTCAACTTGCCGCGGAATCAAGTCGAATTCTGTCGGCCTTGAAGGACAATGGAGATTTCCGTGTCCAGCTGGAAGGGGGACAGCAACTGGTATTGCCGTCTGCCGTAAAGACCTTGCTGACGCATTTGCTGACAGAGATGTCACGCGGCAATGCCGTTACCATAATTCCCATTCATGCGGAACTGACGACGCAGGAAGCTGCGGACTTTCTGAATATCTCGCGGCCATTTCTGATCGGCCTGCTGGACAAGGGAGAGATCAAGTTTCATACGGTCGGTACGCATCGGCGTATCCGGTTCGAGGACCTTACGACCTACAAAGACAAGAAGGACCGTGAGAGCAACGATGCAATGACGGAACTGACTAAGCAGGCGCAAGAGCTTCGAATGGGTTATTAATTGGCACGATATTCTGTCATTTATGATGCATGCGTGCTGTATCCCGCGCCATTGCGAGACCTTTTACTGCAGCTTGCAACGGCAAACCTGTTTCGAGCTCACTGGTCAGATCAGATACAACACGAGTGGGTCCAAAGCCTACTGTTGGATCGCCCGGATTTGGACCCCGAAAAGCTTCGCCGCACAGTCGAATTAATGAACGGCGCTGTGCTGGACTGTATCGTTTCCGGGTACGAACACCTCATTGGGTCGCTTACACTCCCAGATGCAAATGATCGACATGTTGTTGCAGCGGCTGTTCACGCAAAGGCGGATGCGATCATTACCTACAATCTCAAAGATTTTCCTGCTACCATCCTCTCACCGCTGCATTTAGAAGCTATTCATCCTGATGATTTTCTGACCTACCAGGTTGACCTGAACGATGCTGCCGTCATTCAGGCCACCTCCGCGATTTGCCGGCGTTTGCGTATGCCCAAATTGAGTGGGAAGGAATATCTCGACACGCTGCTATCGCTAGGACTTCCGAAAACGGTCGCGGCGCTGCGGCCGTTCGAAAAGCTCATATCGCCATAGACCAGGGAGCAGGGCAGAGACGCGCCACCCGGCTCTCTGCTTGGGCTCATCTCAACCCAAAGTCCGCCCGCTACGATGGCAGCCGATAATAGAGGCTGATGGTGTGGGCGGCCTCAGCAACGAAGAGCCAGCGTTCGACAAGAAGGCCGACAAGCTGCATGATGGCTGCAAGGATGAGGAGCGCAATACCCGCCACGTCACCCAGCATTTGCGCCAGCACGAGGAGACGTACCGGCCCCAGAAAGCCAAAGCCCTGGGCGACGATCCGCAAGCGCTCACTGCGCTTGCGCCCAATCCGAAACCCCATCTCATTGAGCAGAAAATTCTGGAAACTGTGCGACCATCGCACCGAACGGAGAGCGCCCTCGTCAAGGTCGGTGGCCGAATTGACGCATGACAGCCCGGCTGGCTCGCGCAGGCGGTGGGCATGCTTGTGGCCAAGGAACGAGTGTTAATGGTGGCGTAAAAGCGCTTAAATCTGGTGCACCGTGGGTGGGTGTGTGAGGTTTGCGATTTACCTGGTTGTGGTTTCGACGCTCAGGCTGGCGGTTTCGTTCACAAGCGATTGAGCCATGAGTACGCCGATAAGCGTTTTGCCCCCGCCGGTATTCATCTCGATGACGATGTCTTGTTTGTCTCGGACTGCGTGCCAGCTCCGGAGCGCTTCCGATTGCGGGTCCCATATATTTTCAATGGGTCCGCGCAGCGTGAGTGTTTCAAAACTCTTAAGCGGGTTCGTTTCTTTCGATCGCTTCTTGGGCGTGATCTTGAGGCCTCTAAGTTTGCTGGTGATCACACTAATGCTGTCTCCTCATGTTTGGTTGGCGCGGATATCAATCCACAAAAGGCATTAGCTTTGCCGTTCATGCGAACGATTCGATACGTTTGCGGCAGATATCGAGCATCTCTTTGACAATCTTTCCTGCTTCCGCAGTGTGTTCGATAGTCTTGGGCAACGCGATCCGATCAACGCCGCCGCCCAGCCGCTGCAATATATCATCAATTGCGGCATCGACGTCGGCGGCCCTTAGTCCAGCCGTCGCCGCGAGCGCGCGGAAATCGGCGCGACGCAAATTGTTATCCTTGCCGTTCAGTTTCAGCGCCATGCGGTCATGCTTGAGATTCGGAAGGACCCGCGTTGTCACCGCGTCATATAGCGGTGCCATGCGGACACTACGGAATTGCCGGTCTGCAAGTTCCGCAATCTTCAACAACGCCATGTTCTTCAGGTGCATGTCGCCGTCGGCAATCAGCCAGGCGAAGAGCGCGCGTTTGACGATTATAATAAGGTCATCTTCAGGTGCCGTCGATAATGGCCGAACGGCGCGCGCGACCCGTTCCATTGTTCCATCGCATTTAGCCGTGGCCAGCAGGTCGAGAACGGAACAAAGGTCTTCGAGCGCCATCATTCTCTTGTCTGCGCGGTTCTCCCTTATGTCGAAGCGCTCGACAACGAGCGCCGGCGGCATGCCATCAGGCATACCGACCAGGGCAGCCGCCGGGGCCTCAAAGCCCGCGGCCCGGCCCGGCATACCGTCCGGTGAAGACGCCGGCCTTGGTATATTTCTCAAGCCGGGTGAGCAGAACGTCTGGCTGCAGCACCGTCAGTTCGGCTTCATGTTCGACGATGGTGATATTCGACATGTAGCGCTTGCCCGACCGCAGCAGCGTGCGCTCGTCCTTGTCCCTGAGGACTTTTTCGAGCCATCCCTCCGGCAGCAGCGAGACGATAAAGGGCGGCAGTTTGCCGGGCGTGGTTTGCCGAATGAGCGGCGGCCCCACTCCATCCATCGGCTGCCAGCGCCACTCGAAGCCGTCGTGAGTCAAATGACCCAACGACGCGCCATGCCACGCGACAATGAGGTCGAGCGCCGCCTCATTCTTCGCTGGGGTAGCACTTGGCTTATGCCGGAGATAGCGCTCGGCCGACTCGCCTTCCCGATACCATTCGTTCTCGCGGGCAAGCGTCCACAGCGCATCCGCTGCCGTTTGCGCGCTGCCATATTCCTCGATCAGGCGGGCGGCGATCATCGCCCGCATCTCTTCATCAATCGACGCAGCATGTTCGCTGCGCAGGCGGAAGGCTTCGAGGAAGCGCTGACGGATCGACGAGACGCTGACATGGAATTCGCCCATACCGTCATTGACGACGGCGTCGCCGACGGACGGGTGTTTGGGCGCTTCGTTCTGAATGATCTCCAGCACGCGAATGCGGGTGCGCTGTTTGCGCCGGGCGCTCAGGAATAGCCGGCCATCGCGGGTCGGCCCTAGCAAGGCGGCGCTTGCTGCGGATAGGTAGGCTTGAGGGTAAAGATATTTGGCGATGCGGACCGCGTGATTCAGGACGGTAGCGTCGATGTCGTCGTCGGCATCGACGTAGATACCGCGCCTAAGCCGGACGAGTTTACCCGTCTCGGCCAGATAGTGGCTGCGGGTCTTATCCAGAGTTTCGCCGACGAGGTGGAGCGCCATTATAACTTTCACGTTCTTCAGGTACGCGATAGTTAGATATACTAATCAGTTTGGCCGCTGCGTGGGGTGGCTCCGCCGATTCCCTGGACGGCGCTGCCGGCACGCTAAAGACCTTTGATTTCACTTTTTTAGACACAAAACCCCGTAATTTTCTTTGTTTTGATACATTAACGCGACAACTGCACGGCGAGGAGGACATCGACCCATAACTGTACCGAGGAGACGGTGGTCGCGTCCCCGAACCCTAAAGTTCCCAGAGCGGGCATCATCGTGAGCACTATTACCGCCGTATCAGCGCTGTTTTGCCCAGCCTTATGGGCGTGTGCGGTCGCGGTTGCCTGGTGCGGAGGCTTTCACACCAGGCGCGGATCCTCAGCGTGGCAGGCCTGTGCGGACAAAACTCGCACCGCTTGATCCTGCGCTCGGCCTTATCCGCTTGTGAAAAAGGCGTTTTCCCCGGACGACCCTGGGTTCGCGCCGTGTTTCGGGCTTTCCTGCCTCGTCCCCGCTCGCCGCCATCGCCAAAAGTCTTTCACGTCACTTTGCCTGCAAATGGTCGGCAAATGCGGCAAGCGCATCGGAAAGTTGCCTGGCGAGTTCCGGCGGCGGCAGTGGAATCCTGAGATTTGCCATTCCCGTGACCGAATCTCGCTCCACCCAGGGATGCGGTCCAGTGTCGGGAGTTTTGGCCGTCGCCAGCGCAGCCATGAACTGAGCCCCAATTTGCGCCAGCGCCTGCCACGGATCAGACGCAGACGTGCGCTCTGCTGATGCGGCTGTGTGGTGCTGGCCGCGGGCGATCTCACCGCCGCCGATTTCTATGCCCTCACTCTCCCCTGCTCGATCGCCCCTGTCGTCTACTGGGACAGGCGCTATGACTTCCTCGGCAGGGGTCACGGGAACACTTTCACCCATGTGCCCGGTGACGTTTTCGACCTCCTTCATAAAACGGTTGAGGCGTGAACCACCAAGGGAAATTTCGCCACCGCCGCCATCAAGAATACCGGCCGAGAGCCCGCGTTTGAACGCCAGCACTGACAGCATGCCCTCTTCGATGGTGCCTTTGGCCACGAAATTGATAACCCGTACCGGCTGCTTCTGGCCCAGGCGATGAATGCGGCCGATGCGCTGTTCGAGAATTGCCGGATTCCACGGCAAGTCCATGTTCACCAGGGTAGAGGCATGCTGCAGATTAAGGCCTGTACTACCGGCATCGGTGGAGAGAAACACACGGCAGTCAGGGTCGTTGCGAAACCGCTCGACGAGCGCCGGACGTTTCTGCGAGGGCACCCCGCCATGAAAGCTGACATAACCCAGTTTACGAGCCTCAAGCCGACGTATGACAATGTCGTGGGTGCGCGTCCATTGCGAAAATACCACCGCCTTGGCCTCGGCCTCCCGAAACATGTCCTCAAACAGTACCGCCAGTTCGTCGGCCTTCACGCCGTGGTCGGTTTCCGGGTCTAGCAGATAGGTGCTGTTGCACGACATGCGCATGTTCTGGAGCGCGCATGTCAGGATCCGCTGATCCGTTTCGGACAGAAAACCGGTCTTGCGCCAGCGCTTGACGATCTTTGCTACGACGTCCGCGTTTTCCTGGTGATAGAGCATCTGCTTTTCGGTCATAGGGACCAGCAGGGTCTGGTCGGTCCGGCCGGGCAGCTGTTGCAGCACCTCGGCTTTACGGCGGCGGATCATCAACGAGCCCAGAGTTTGGCCGATCTTATCCAGTCCCGTATAGCCAGTGACGCGCCCGGCTTCGTCCTTGACCTGATGCGCGTAGAGCAGCTTCCAGGTTGGCCCCAGCCGGTGCTGATCAACAAACTGGACGATAGAAATCAGTTCTTCCAGCTTGTTTTCCAAAGGCGTCCCGGTCAGCACCATCGCGTAAGGGCTGTTGATGCGCTTGAGGGCGCGGGCGGCAATTGTATTCCAGTTCTTCACGCGTTGCGCTTCATCGACGATGACGAGGTCGGGAGCCCAGTCAGCGATCAGGTCGAGATCGGGCTGGAGCTTCTCGTAATTGGTAATCTTGCAGAAATCATCCTGGCCATAGTCCTTCTGCCGCTGCGTCCGGCCGCCGGTGATCACGTGCGCGGCATTCTTTCCCTGCCGTCCTGAGAAGCGCGCGATCTCACTTTGCCACTGATATTTGAGCGAGGTCGGGCAGATCACCAGCACTTTGGTGACGCCAAAGTGCCGGGCCAGCAATTCCGCCGCGGCAATGGCCTGTATGGTCTTGCCCAGTCCCATCTCATCGCCGATCAGCGCACGGCCGGCCTTCACCGCGAAGAGGGCACCCTCAGCCTGATAGGGATAAAGCGGCACCTTCAGCAGCGCACGCAGCTTGGGGTCGGCTGCGCCGCGCGGAAACAGCTCCTGGAGCTTTGCGGCCCGCTGCTCGGCGTCCCGCCGCCCCGCAATGAAGTCGAGGGCATCATCATAGGCGCGTAGCTCATGACCCAATTGCGCGGCCAGGCCCATGAGACGATCCAGCTCGCCAAAGCGATCCTCCGCCATGAGCCCATCACCTTTGACGTCAGCGAGTGTGGCGGCAAGCTTTCTCAGTTGCGGCGGACAATCCGTTCCAGCGCGAAAATGCACCCGGCGTCTGCCATCATTGCGCAGATAAAGTTCGGAAAAAGCCGGCTGATAGCCCCGCTTGAAGGCTGCTCTCGCCCCCCGCTTTTTCTCCAGTCGACCCAGGGTGAATTCGAGGTGCTTGCAGGTGCCCAACTCGTTGGTGGCATAGTCGGGGCACGAACAAAAATTACCGCCCGGTCCCTGGCCTCGGATGACCACGCGGTAGCTGGACTTGGACGCCGGATTGGTCACCCTGAATTCCGAGAAGAAGGGTTCATCGCCCAAGTTTTCAAGGCCAAAGGACTGCTCCCGTCCGAACTGGCGGCGCAGGCGGCGCTGCCACTCGACCGGCGACAAATCGGCCGGCGCAATGGTGCGGGATAGTTTTGGTTCCTTCTTGGACCTGGTCGCGGAGATCCGTTTCCGGTGCTTGGATTTCATTTGCCGTGTTCCGTTACAGGGAGGTTCTTGCCAATCATCAGTGATTCTGCTCGTGCCCGCACCTTTGTGCCTCCTCCACTGGAGTATTTGCGCGCGCGCGTCATCAGGGATTTCTGCGCCGACATAATCAGCGATCCATCCGCATCAAGAGCACGGGTGAAGGGGGCACTAAGCGGTATTGGCTGAGTGCGGTCGTTTTTCAGGTATGTAAACCTGAAAAACGACCGCAGAGAGCGAAGCGGGCAGGAAGGCGTGGCAATTGATCTACTATAAGACATTAAATGGAGATACATATCTACTATAATAGATCTGCAACTTGACGATTAGATCATCAATAGTATATCAAATTGCGAGAATGATGCAAAGTCATAGATCGTGGCAAAGCCGGCCTCACTTGAAAATATCGCCCAAACGCTGAAATCTGCCCGGCAACGCCAGGGGCTGAGCCAGCGTACCTTGGCCGCCAAAATCGGCGTCCTGCAAAGCTATATTTCCAAAATTGAAAATGCCGGCGTCGATCTGCAGACCTCCAGCCTGATCGACATCGCTCGGGCCCTTGAACTCGAGCTCATGCTGGTACCCCGCCGCCTCATTCCGGCCGTCCAGGCTCTCCAGCGCCAGGGTGTCCCGGACACGCCTCCCGAGTTTGAATCATCCGTTCACGCCAACCTCAACCGCGTGCTGGGGTCGCTCGACCGTGTCGAGGCCTTGCCGGAAGGCCCGAAAGCGCTCACCCAACTGGACGCGATCATCCAAAGCCTTCGCCCTCTTCGCTATAGCGCAGAGGATGGCGTGCAAATTCAAAGCCTCTTGAATCGTATCACCAATGTGCTGAAAACAATTCACCGCACTGCTGCGCCATCTGCCGACAAGCAGATCGGCAAAGAAGCTCTTCGAACGCTGACACAATACGCCCAAGAGCTAAGGGCTATCCGAAACCGGATCGTCCATCCCCGCCGCGACCAGCAAAACCGCGCCGTCCCGGCCTACCAGCTCGATGCGGACGACGACAATGGCTGAGCTCACCATCCTCGATGTTCAGCTTTACGGTCAGTCAATCGGCACGCTCACGCGTTTGCCCGGCGACCGCAATCTGTTCGCCTTCAACGACAGCTATATTGAAGATCAGAACCGGCCGACTTTGAGCCTGTCCTTCAAGGATGCGTTTGGCGCCCTCATCACCGAGGTTCGGCCGATCCAGACCCGGTTGCCGCCCTTCTTCAGCAATCTTCTGCCCGAAGGGGCCATGCGGGACTATCTCGCCCAGAAGGCGAAGGTCAATCCGGCCCGCGAATTTTATTTGCTCTGGGTGTTGGGCCAGGATCTTCCCGGCGCGCTCAAAATCTCGCCCCTTGATGGCGACCAACTTCCCAAAGACGTCGGTGAGGAGGATGAGGGTAGCACAACCAAAACCAAGGATAACGAGGATGGCGTGCTGCGGTTCTCCCTGGCGGGCGTACAGCTGAAATTCTCCGCAGTCAAACAAGCGGCGGGCGGGTTCACCATCCCGGTCAAGGGCATAGGCGGCTCATGGATCGTCAAATTGCCCTCGACGGCCCATCGCGGTTTGCCTGAGAACGAGTTCGCCATGATGGAACTGGCGCGCAGGGTCGGTATTGACGTTCCCGAAACGCAGTTGGTCCCGCTCGCCAAGATCAAGGGACTACCCGCCGGCGTGGATACGGCCGGCAATCAAGCCTTCGTCATCAAACGCTTTGATCGTCCCGACACAGGCGGCGCGGTCCATATTGAAGATTTTGCCCAGGTCTTCGGTCTTTATCCCGAAGCAAAATACGGCAAAGCCAGCTACCGCAATATCGCCAGCGTCATCTGGATCGAAACGGGAGAGACGGGGATTGCCGAATTCCTCAGGCGCTTCGCTTTCAATGCGCTCATTGGCAATGGCGACATGCATGCCAAAAACTGGTCATTGATCTACCCGGATCGGCGCACCCCGCAACTGGCCCCGGCCTACGATTTTGTCTCGACGATCGGATATATCCCGAACGACACACTCGGGCTCACTTTCGTGGATTCCAAATCCTTTCAGTCGCTCACCCATGAGCAGTTTCTACGCTTTGCCGCCAAGACCGGCCTTCCGAAAAAACTTACAATCGACACGGTCAACGATACGGTTGTGCGCTTCCGCGAGGTTTGGCGCCACAGCAATGACCTGCCCATCGACGCGACTTTGCAACAGAGGATCGATCAGCATCTTCTGACCTTGCCGATCTGGACCGCATGACCTCCCGCGCAACAAATTGCGCCGGACTCATACTGTCTTCATTGAGAATTATTATTCCGTCCATAAATCAATGCACATTCATGCGGCATATCTGAGGGATGGCTTTGGGTAGAATGAGCGCCTGGTTGAGCGGCCGAGTGGCAAAGGTGCTGAGATCGTAAATGTCCCGCGCCTTGTTGTGCTGATAACAGGCGCGGATTTTTTCGGCGATAATTTCGGGAAGCGCGAGGCAGTTGATATCTACCGGAGCGAAAGGCAGGCGCTGAAAGTAGCTCTACGCGCATTGCTGCCGCCGTTCGGGTTCCAGCGTCGGCGTTTCACGGCGGCTGATCTGAAGCTTTACGTCGCTCTGCCCACCGGGATTCCAGTCGTAGACGTAGGTGGGATTAACGCCCCAGGACAGGCCGTCCTGCGTTTCATAATAGCTATGGTCCGGAATGGCGAACTGTATGCCATGAAACGGCTCGGTGAATGCCTGCATCATCTCCAGGATCACGTCTTCATGGTCGTGCTCCTGCAAGGAGGTGAAATCGAGATCTGTGGAAAAGCGTCCCTGGCTTTCGATGATCATTTTTCTCAGGCAGGTGCCGCCCTTGAAAGCAAGCCGGTCGAGAATTCCGCGCTCAGACAGGAGCTGGAGGAGAAAGGTGAGGATGATTTCCTACTTCGCGATCATGATGTCGCGGAGCCCGGATTCGGCGGCGTAACGCTGGACTTGGGGACGCGTCAGCATCCTACGTGTCCTTCCGGATGCTTTTTCCGCGGCCGAGACCGGCGCTGCCGTGCAGCTCCGCTGGCGTCACGTTTACAGTAAGGTGCCATTTCTCGTCATAGCCAATCGCGCCTGCCGGGGCTTTCTTAGGGCCGAGGAAGGTTTTACGGCTCTTGCTTACGAGCTGGAGTATTTGCGCGCGCGCGTCATCAGGGATTTCTGCGCCGACATAATCGGCCAGCCAGCCGCACCTTTGCGTGAGCGGCTTCGAGGCAATCCGTTCCAGATAAGAGGCAACCTTGCCCCAGTCGCAGCGGCGGCTCGCCGCCGCAAGGATCATAGCCGCTTCGCCGATGCCACCGCACAGGTCCGGCCGGTCGATGCAGTCGATCGCCGTTTTTTCGATGTCCGACATTTTGACCGTGTAGCCGAGCACATCGACGGGTTCGAAACCGAAAAACTTTCGCGCTACCGGATTGACGATCCGAACGTCCGAATCGTTCAGACGCCGGTCGCGCAGGCGCGCAGGCGTGACTATCCAGATGGTGTTACGATGCTGTGTGGTCAGGCCGTAGTGGCCGGCGGCTGTACCGTAGCCTAAGTAATAAGGATGCGGCTCGGCGATCCGGCTGGCGAGCGCCAACAGATTGCCTCCCCTAGTGCTTCCCGCCCTTGATCAGGGGGGATCAGGAGATACTTCCCCCAGCTTGCCTGCTGGAGCCAGCCTTTGCGGCGCAGGGACCGGATTACATGGTCTGCGGATTCCGGGCTTACGACCAGAAGCTTGATAACATCCTCCCGCGCCACTTCACGGCGCCCACGGACAACACCATCGCGGCCACTGCTGAGAACACGGCTCTTGTACGGCCGCTACCGTGTTTTCCGGCCTCACCTTCAAGGCGCGGTGTCCCATCGCGAAACGAGAGACAGCCCATGTCAGCTGTCAAATATTGATTGTGAGGTCCTGCCCGCGCTTGCGCGGCGGCGC
>JBMFWV010000040.1:0-28228 GCA_049964915.1 Rhizomicrobium sp. | reverse complement strand
CAGGAACTCCAGGTGATGCTCACCCCAGGCCACGATCTCGTCGAAGTCATCGCAGGTCGCAATCGTGGCGCAGGTGATCAGGAGCAAAACCTCGGCCAGGGGGTAGGCCACCCGCCAGGGTTCGCGGTCGTCCTCCACCTGGGAAAAATGCTTCAGCAGCAGGGCTAACCGGTCCCGCGGCATCTCCTCCTCAAGAAAGCGGATGCTGATGGCGGCCAAAGCGGATCTCCTCGAGAATCACTGCTCCCCGAGCGAATCACACCCCTCCCGTCAACTCAAAATCCCCGTTAACCTGAGTGCGCAGCCGTGGCTTTGCTGCCTTCTGTGCTTGATTTTCGCTATATTCGCTCCTAGGTTCCCCGACCTTACGAGGTGCCCAGGCACCACGGTGAGCAGCTGTAGCTCAGTTGGTTAGAGCGCCGGATTGTGGATCCGGAGGTCACTGGTTCGACCCCAGTCAGCTGTACCACCCAACCCCTTGAAGACCATCGCGGAATTCACTAGTTCTGATCCGTATACGGAATGGTTTTCCAAATCCCGTCCGTAAGGTTTTCTAAAATGCATCGCATGGTATTGTTCGGGCATCGTACCACGGCATTCGTGTTCCACTCTAATGTCGCTGGCTGAGAGACAAATGCGATCAGTCTAAAACAGCGAATTTCGTTTCCAACGGCCCCCGCGGTCGTCTTGTTGAGAAGACTGATCTTGAATGGGGCCACCAAACCGTAACGCTGATGAGTAAGATGGCGTCGCGCGATCATGCCATCAAGCTGTACTTCAAGCCGCATCGGCTTCCGCGGGATTATCGATGTGCAGAGTGAATGTCAGCGATCCCACCCCGCCTGTCGGCACGCAGATCAGGTTTGAGGAGAGTCACATTCATGCAAAGTCAAAGTAATGGCACAATTGGGAAAATTTCTAGGCCTCATGGATCCCTTCGGACTGTTTGCCAAACCACGCGATCATAAATTTCCGGGCAGATAGATACGCCTCGATCTACGTCGTCATTAATCTTGTTCTGCACTTTAGTCTTTGATATTTACATCACACCGGCACTTGGCGTTAAAGCCTACCGTCGTTACTCAAACATCTGGGGCAGGGTGTGGAGATCTTGAGGGGGCCAGCGAAGCCGCGTCCTGCGTCGCAAGATGGGTCTTCGGCAAGGTTGCCCTCGATCCTGATGGCCTTCGCCTCCATTGTGGGATACGGCGTCCTTTTCGTGGTCGCGACTATTGCCGCGGGGGTCGGCCTTCATCACGTAGCACCCGGCGCGCCGAAGTGGCTATTTCCGATATTCCACGGCGCCACCTGGATCGCCGGGGTTGCGCTGGTCACCTGGCTGGTTCGAGTCAAAATCAACAAGGCGGACTGGAGAGGAATGGCATTGCCACCGCCTCAGGTTGGACGCTTGGCTCTCGGTTTTGCGCTCGGTGGCGTGGTCCTGTGGCTAGCCTTTGTCGTGCAGCATGAGTTGGGCTGGGTGAGGATCTTGAGAATCGACTCTCTGACCGCGGCTGCACCGCGCATCGCGTTGGCACTGATTCCTTCCTTCGCCGTAGGGTTCTCTGAGGAATTGGCCTTCCGTGGCTTCGTCTTTCAGACCTTGGCTGAGCGCATGCCCGTGTGGGCTGCTGCCGGATGGAGCGCGGCCATCTTCGCCGTATATCATTTGACCCTCGGCGGGTTCGGCCCAGGGTTCGTTGCAACCGTCGTTTGCCTTGCGCTGGTCTTCACGGTCCTACGCATCGCCACGGGCTCTTTGTGGTTACCGATCGGCCTCCATGCGGCCTGGGACTGGACACAGACCTATCTGATCGGCCTGGCGAATGTCGGTCAACCCGGTCATGATCCAGCTCTTGTGAAGGTCAGTCAGAGTGGCCCATCCTTCTGGGTCGGACAGGCGCCTGCGATCGAAGGCGGATTGCTCTACGCGATCATCGCCATCGGTGCTTTGGCCGCGGCTCTGGCATATGCCGCACAGCGTGGCCACGCGCCCAGATGGACACGGCGTCTGAACGAATGCGGCGACACGCTGGGCGGATAACAAAAACCAACCATATGGCCCTCGGTCCTGGCGGGAATGTCAGCAGGCTTGTCGGTCTCGAAACTGTTGGGGCAAGTCGCTGGTTTCCGCCGTCGAAGAGGTGCGGCCAGGAACTGGAGCCGTGTTCGAGCAGGCGTGCCGAAGATTCATACATGGCCTTGGATACATATGGACAGATCTGGTTGGCCCGTTCAGGGCAGAGCTGCGCCTTGAGCATGCGGGCGCGCTGCGTATCAGGTGCGCGTCGGGCCTTCGCAGGCGGCCCCTGCGCCAGATGCAGTTTTGTGCAGCAGCGTGTCCAGTCCAGTCTAGCAGTGTCCTCTACAGGATCGGGGCCTCGCGCGCTCCATGATCAAATCCATTATCCCATGAGTCCGAACGATGCGAGCCGTCAGCCGGTTGGAGTGTCGGGCATGGTGTTGCCATCGCTGTGCGCTGCAGCTGTAAGGGTTCACGAGGTTGTGTAGCCGGTTCAACTCGTCCTGTTGATGCAGGACGCATACCATCGGCACGGTTCTTTTGCTGGAGCGAGCAGTGCGGGCGACAAAGCGATGGCAGTTTGGACTTGCTGCTGGTCTGTTGGCAGTCATTGCGGTTGGTGGTGTGCGCGCCGCGGTCGCACAAAGTGCAGATGCGCGCTTCAAGGCGATCTATTCCCATGAATGGAACTGGCGGGTAAAGCAGATGCTTGCCAGCGATGGTCATCACAGCACGGTACCGGATCATCTGCCACGTGTGGATGCAGCGACTCAGGCGATGCGTCTAGCGTATTGGCAACGCGTGATGACAGAGCTCGACGCGATTTCCTATGATCAGCTCTCGCCCAAGCAGCAGATCAACTATGACGTCTACAAGCCGCAAATTCAGGTTCTCATAAACAATGAACGCTTTCGCGATTATGAGATGCCACTTAAGGCGGGCAGTAACTTCTGGAGCCGTCTGACCACGCATCGTCGTCCCTTCCGCAATGAGCAGGATTACACGAACTGGATCGCACAGATGCGGGACATTCCTCGTTACTTTCGCGAGGAAATTGCCAATATGCGTGCTGGACAGGCACGTGGCTTCGATCAGCCGAAGGTGACCATGATCGGCCGTGACGCGTCGCTGGAAGTCACGGCAACTGCCAAGCCCGACAAAACCGGGCTTTACAGGCCGTTCAGGACAATGCCTTCCACGATCCCGGAGGCACAGCAGGCGAAGCTACGGGCAGAGGCGATTAAGGTCATCCGGACCCTGGTCCAGCCGGCATTCGCGCATCTCTATCGCTACCTGCATTATGTCTATATTCCGCATTGTCGTACGAGCATTGCGGCCTATGACCTGCCGGACGGTAAGGCCTATTACCGGGCCAAAATCTTTGAGTATACGACGACGCATATGACGCCGCAGCAGATCCACGCGCTGGGTCTGGCGCAGACGGCCAAGCTTCATCGGCAAATGCTCGAGATCATCCGGCAGATGGGATTTCAGGGCAGCTTTGCCGAGTTCCAGCAATACTTGCGCAGCGATCCGAAATTCTATCCGAAGACCCAGCTCGGCTATCTCAAGGACGCGGCATGGATCGCCAAAGAGGTCGATGGAAAGCTGCCACAGTTTTTTGGCCGCCTGCCACGCATGCGCTTCACCATAAAACCGGTACCCAAATCGCTGGCGCCATTTACCACCTCCAGTGGCGGACCGGGCCTGTTTTTAATCAATACCTATGATTTGTCACAGCGTCCGCTCTATAATCTCATACCACTCACCTTGCACGAATCTGCACCCGGGCATGCCTTCCAGATGGCGCTGGCGATGGAAGACAAATCCTTGCCCGATTTTCGCCGCTATACCTACATCTCCGCTTACGGCGAAGGCTGGGCAGTCTATTGCGAATGGCTCGGTCAGCAGATGGGACTTTACAGGACCCCGATTGAACGGCTGGGCATGCTGGGTTGGCAGATCTGGCGTTCAGCGCGTCTGGTCGTCGACACCGGCATACATTCAGAGGGGTGGACGCGTGCACAGGCGATCCGCTATCTGCGCGATTATACCCTGCTTCCCGACCACCAAATTGACACGGAGGTCGATCGTTACATTACCTGGCCGGGACAGGCGCTATCCTACTATATCGGCACGATGGCGATACGCGCAGAGCGCGCCAGGGCAGAAAAGGTGCTGGGTGCAAAGTTCAACATTCGCGCCTTCGATGATGCGGTCCTTGCGCTTGGTTCAGTGCCGTTGCCGGTGTTGAACCAGCATATGGACGGGTTCATCAAGCATGGTGGCATCGGTCCCTATCCGGACGAGGAGTGAGATCTACGCCCCGTTGCAGGACCCGGTTCCAGCGCTGCCGGTCTAACGCGTGGGGGCCGGCCCCAGGCCGGTTCTCCTGCGTGTCAGTCTTGGGCGCAGAACGGGCATCAGCGCCGCGCCTGCCAGGCAAGGCTACGGGGGAGCTGATTGCCAGCCGGGGCAAAGTCCCGCCAGCCCGCAGCTGGCTTGGCCCCACGGCCGGAAGCCGGTCTGCGAGGTCCTCCCGCCATTTATTACCTTCCGCTGCGTCAAGTGATTTGTGTTTTGATTTCGGAACCTGCGTTGCGAGATCTTGTCGGATGAACACAATCATCGGTAACCTCTCCGCTGTCGAAGCGCGGGAACACGCGCGTATCAGGGAGCTGGCATATGAATACGCGCATCCTCGGATTTGCCGGGGCAGTTGCTACCGCTGTCGTTTTTTTGTTGGCGCCGATGCGCCCGGTCCTGCGCTCGTCGCAGGCCGCAACCGAGGCTACGGCCTCGAGCCAGGCCGAGCGCCTTGCTAAATCCGCCGACGTCGATGGCTATGACATCGAACATCAAAAGCCGGGGCAGTGGCTCTCCTATGGGCGGACCTACTCGGCGCAACGCTTCTCGCCCTTAGCTCAGATCAATACTTCGAACGTCAAGAAACTGGGCGTCGCCTGGCAGTTTCGCACGTATACGGTGCGCGGCCTTGAGGGTACACCGATCGTCAATCACGGCATCATGTATGTCACAGGCTCTTGGTCGAAGGTGTGGGCACTTGATGCCAAAACCGGAAAGCTTCTGTGGTCGTACGATCCCAAGGTTCCAGGCCGCTGGGGCCGTTATGCGTGCTGCGATGTCGTCAATCGTGGCGTCGCGGTGTGGAAGGGCGCGGTTTATCTTGGCACTCTCGATGGACGCCTGGTCAAACTCAATGCTGAGACCGGCAAACCCATGTGGATCGTCAATACCGTCGACCGGCGCCGCGCCTATACCATCACCGGCGCGCCCTGTGTCGTCGATGGCCTTGTCGTCATCGGCAATGGCGGCGCGGAATATGATACGCGCGGCTATGTGACCGCCTACGATGCCGTGACCGGCAAAAAAGTCTGGCGCTTTTATGTGGTACCCGGCAATCCCGCCAAGCCGCAGTCCAACCCAGCGTTGGTGAAGGCGCTCAAGACCTGGACGGTCAAGAAGGGCATGACGCCCTGGTGGAAGATGGGTGGCGGTGGTTCACCGTGGAACGCGATGGCCTACGACCCCAAGCTCGGCCTGCTTTACGTCGGCACCGGTAATGGTGATCCCTGGAACCGGAGCATCCGCTCGCCTCTGGGGGGCGATAATCTCTATCTGTCGTCCATTCTTGCGCTGCATGTAAAAACCGGCAAACTCGCCTGGTATTACCAGGTGACGCCGGGAGACACCTGGGATTTCGATGCCACCGCTGATCTCATTTTGGCTGATCTGCGCATAAATGGCCGTCTGCGCCATGTCATCATGCAGGCCCCCAAAAATGGCTTCTTCTTTGTGCTTGATCGCAGGACTGGCAAGCTGATCAGCGCCAAACCTTTTGCACTCGTCAACTGGGCCAAAGGGGTCGATCAGAAAACAGGCAAGATCATTGTCAATCCGGCGGCACGCTATCGTACCAAGATGACCGTGGTAATGCCGCGCGAAGAAGGTGCGCATAATTGGCAGCCCATGACCTATGATCCGCAAACGGGGCTTGTCTACATTCCAAGCGCCGACGGCTCTGCGATCTTCGTGCCGCAACAGGAAGGCAAGGGCAAAGGCGTACAGCGCTTTGTGTTCCGTCCGCGCGCCTGGAATACCGGCAACAATTTTGCCGCGATTGCAAAGACGGTGCTCAAGGCGATCGACAGCGGACACCCGCCGCCGCCGCCCGTTGGCTATATCAAGGCTTGGAACCCGGTTACCCAGACCGAGGTCTGGCACCAGCCGATGGCCGGCAACTGGAATGGTGGACTGATGTCGACTGCCGGTGGGCTCGTCTTCGGTGGCGGTGCGGACGGCTATTTTTCAGCCTATGATGCGAAAACCGGTGAAAAGCTCTGGTCAATCGATCTCACGACCGGAATCTTGGCTCCGCCGGTGAGTTACGAGATCGACGGCGTACAGTATATCGCGCTGCTCGCTGGCTGGGGCGGTGCTGGCGGATTGTCCGACTTCAAGAATCCGACATCGGCCCTGACCAAATACCAGACCAATCAGGGCCGGCTTTTTGTCTTCAAGCTGGGTGGCAGCCAGCATGTCGCGGCCATCGCGCCTGAACGCTCGCCGCGACAGGAACCTCCGCCGCTGACCGCCGATCAGGCGACCGTCACGAAGGGCTTCAATCTCTATTCCCAGAACTGCATGGTCTGTCACGGCTTTTTCGCCCAGTCCGAAGGCGAGGTGCCAGATCTGCGGCTGATTTCCCGTCCGATCTGGGGGCAGTTTGACAATATTGTTCTCGGCGGCGAATTGCAGGAGGCAGGCATGGCCTCCTTCAAGGATATTCTCAGTCGCTCGGATGTCGAGGCAATCAGGGCCTATGTCCTTAGCCGGGCTCATGCGGCCTGGGATGCCCACCACAAAGGAGCACACGCCGCCCGTCATTAAACGGACCCGGCCCTCTTCGCGCGAGGCGGCGCGAAGGGGGGCCCTGGGTACAATAATGACCTGGCACGGGCGGGCATTCCTTGCCGCGGCGCAGCGTCGGGGGTAGGAAGACGCCCCGTCCTGACGAATGCGAGCACCATGGCCAAAGACAAGCCTCTTCGCCCCAAAGCGCGTCTGCCGCGCGGTTTTCGTGACCGCAGTGGCGCTGAACTCGCGGCCGAACGGCGGATGCTGGATACGGTCCGTGGGGTCTACGAGTCCTATGGCTTTTCGGCCCTGGAAACGCCAGCCTTCGAATACACCGATGCCCTGGGCAAGTTCCTGCCCGATATTGATCGGCCCAATGAAGGCGTATTCTCGCTCCGTGACGAGGACGAGCAATGGCTCTCCTTGCGCTATGATCTGACCGCCCCGCTTGCCCGCTACGTCGCAGAGAACTTCCAGGACCTGCCCAAGCCTTTCCGTCGCTATGCTGTGGGGCGGGTATGGCGCAACGAAAAGCCGGGGCCAGGAAGGTTCCGTGAATTTACGCAGTTCGACGCCGATACCGTGGGCTCGCCCTCGCCGGCTGCAGATGCCGAGCTGCTTATCATGGTGTGCGATGTGCTCAAGGCTTTGGGACTCGCTGGGACCGACTTTGCCCTCAAGGTGAACAATCGCAAACTCCTCGATGGCGTTCTGGATGCCGCCCGTGTCGAGCCGTCCAGACGCGGCGTGGTGCTGCGGGCGATCGACAAGCTCGATCGGCTGGGACTGGGTGGCGTGAGGGATCTTCTGGGATCAGGGCGCAAGGATGAGAGCGGCGACTTCACCAGGGGCGCCGAACTCGAGTCTGCCCAGATCGGGATTGTGGAAAAATTTCTTGGCAGTGCGCCCCCAGATCCGACGCTCGCCAATCTCGAGCGCTGGTGGGCCGACATCGCGCCTGGCCATGAGGGCGGTGCCGCACAGGGCCTGGCGGAGGTAGCGCAGATCTTTGCGCTAGTGGACCATAGCGGCCACAAGGACCGCATTCACCTCGATCCCACTGTGGTGCGTGGGCTCGATTACTATACCGGCCCCGTCTTCGAGGCGCAGCTGACCTTTCCAGTTACCAATGAAGCTGGAGAGGCTGTGATCTTCGGATCGGTTGCCGGAGGGGGGCGCTATGATGACCTGGTTGCCCGCTTCACCGGCCAAGCCGTTCCAGCGACGGGAATATCGATTGGCGTATCCCGTCTCATGAGCGCGTTGATGAGCCGTGGCGCGCTCACACTGGCAGAGGACCCGCTTGTTCTCGTCTTGTCGATGGGCGATGTCGCCCGCGCTTTCGAACTTGCCCATCAGCTAAGACAGGCCGGCATCCGCAGTGAAGCCTATGTCGGCACCAAACGCATTCCAGATCAGCTCAAATATGCTGACAAGCGTGGCGCGGCGATTGCCGTACTTGAGGGCGAGGATGAGCGGGCCGCAGGGACCATCACGCTCAAGGATCTGGCGCTTGGACTTGAGCTTGCCAAGTCGATCGAAACCCGCGCTGCGTGGGTTCAGGAGCGTCCGGCGCAGACCACGATCGGCCGTGCCGATCTCGTCGCTGAGGTGACTCGCATGCTGGGACGCCAATCATGAGTGCCTTTCCCAATTATTCCGCTGCGCGCATGGCTGCATTGGAAGCACAGGCTACAGCAATCCTTGGCGTCTTTGAGCGTCATGGCTACACGCGCTCTGAACCTTCCGTGCTGCAGCCGGCAGATATCTTTCTTGACCGTTCGGGCGAAGAGATTCGGCGGCGTACTTTTGCCTTCACCGACCCGGCCGGTAATGAGTTGTGCCTGCGTCCGGATCTCACCATTCCCATCTGCCGCATGTATGTGGAGGAAGATGGCGGTTTGCCGGCGCGACTGTCCTATCACGGTCTTGCCTTTCGCCATCAGCCAGCAGAACCCGAGCGTCCGACGCAATTCTACCAGGCGGGGGTGGAGCTGCTGGGGCAAGACGACAAGGTTGCGGCGGAAGAGGAAATTCTCACCCTCGCGATCGAAGCGCTGCGGGCAGCTGGTCTGGCACATTTCAAGGTCAAGCTCGGTGATCTCTCGCTGTTTGCGAATTTCGTCGATGGCCTCGCGCTGGCACCGCAATGGCGCGAGCGTCTCAAACGTCATTTCTGGCGGGCGGGGTATCTTGATGCGCTACTGAAGGGTGATGCCCGGCCGCAGCATTCTGACGCCCAGAGCCTGCTCGCCCATCTCGGCTCGCTCGGCGAGGCCGAGGCCCGGCCGGCCTTTGAGGGCCTGATGGACATGATCGGCGGCGCCCCCTTCGGGGCACGCACGCGTGAGGAGATCGTCGACCGCCTGATGGAGCAGGCCGCCGATGCCGCGGCATTACGGCTCGACCCGGTGATTGCCGAACTCATAGGCCAGCTTTTGGCTGTCAGTGGCGAGGCCCGCACCGCGATCGAAGAGGTGAGGGCGTTGACGCAAAGAGCAGGGGTTGATCTCAAATCGCCGTTACAAGCCATGGGCGCGCGCCTTGATGTCCTCGACAAGCTTGCCATTGCGCCCGATGATGTCAGCTTTGCCGCCCGCTTCGGACGCAATATGGAATACTATACCGGCTTCGTCTTCGAACTGTGGGCGGAGGATGCTGAAGGGCCCGTGCAGGTTGCCGGTGGCGGGCGCTATGACAGCCTGCTTGAGCATCTGGGCGCCAGCCGATCGATTCCGGCCATTGGCTATGCCATTCGGACCGAGCGTGTGCTTGCAGTGCGCAGGGCGCAGAGGACAGCGTGATGACGGACCGTCTCATCCTTGCAATTCCGTCCAAAGGCCGTCTGCAGGAGCAGGTCGAGCACTATTTTGCGGACGCCGGCATGGGGCTCAAAAAGGCCTCGGGCGCACGTGGATATCGCGCTGACATGAGCGGCTTTGCTGATGTTGACGTCATGCTGCTCTCTGCCGGTGAAATCGCCGGCGCGCTGCTTGCGGGCGAGGTACATTTTGGGATTACCGGTGAAGATCTGATCCGCGAGGCCGCGCCCGTTCTCGACGGACGGGTAGCGCTGCTCAAGGCACTCGGCTTCGGCCATGCGGATGTAGTGGTCGCTGTGCCGCGGTCATGGATCGACGTGACCCGCGTTGCCGATCTTGATGATGTCTGCGCCGCATTCTTTCAGCGTCACCGCCGCAGGCTGCGGGTTGCAACCAAATACGTCACGCTCACCCGCGCATTTTTTGCAGAGAAAGGCATTTCCGAGTACCGCATTGTCGAAAGTGCCGGCGCGACGGAAGGTGCTCCGTCCGCCGGTGCCGCGGAAGCGATTGTGGACATCACCTCGACCGGGGCAACTCTGGCGGCCAACGGCCTCAAGGTCCTCGACGACGGCATCATCTTGCAGAGCCAGGCGCAACTGGCGATGAGCCTTAAGTCTACTTGGCCGCTTGCGGTTCGCCGCAGTGCCGAACGCATGCTTACGCGTCTTGCTGCAAGGGAATGCGCCAAGGCGTCGCTCACGCTGCGTGCACGGATGAATGGAGAGACTTCCGAAACCTCGATACTGGTTCCTCGCGGAGCGTTGATGGATGCGGTTCAGGAACTGCGCACCAAAGGCTGCCAAACCATCACTGCGCACGACGCCGACTACGTCTTTGAGGCTGCGCCGCCTATTCTGGCGACATTTGCGAGCGCCTTAGCCGGTTAGGGCCGCAGCCAGCGCATTTGCATCCGCAGTGTCGTGATAAATGCCAAAGCCGATACGCAGCCGATCGGCACGGCAGTCGACGATGATGTTGCGCTCGAGCAGTTCGCGGGTGATGTCGTCTGCGTCTGGCGTTCGGAAGGCGAGGAAGCGCGCCCGCATGCTTTCATCCGGCAGCAGAAGCTGGCCAGGGGTGATCCGGCTTGTCGTCGTTAGCGATGCGAGAAAGTGCCGCTCGAGCTTGCGCACCTCACCGAGCATGGTGCCAACGCTCAGACTCTGCTGCGCAAGCCAATCCTGTACCGCATTAAATCGGTAGAGGCCGGAGACGTCGAAAGTCGCTCCCAGGAAGCGCGTGCCATCTCGGCCATAGGCAACCGCAGGTTTGCCGTCCTTGAGTGCGGAAAAGCTCGCATACCATCCGGTATCGCGAGGACGTGGCCCATAGCCCGGCGGACAATAGAGAAAGCATACGCCCTCGCCCGCCATTGCGAGTTTGTAGCCGCCGGCAAGATAAAAACTTCGTTGGGCAATCGGCGCAAGATTTGCAGGGACTGCCATGAACGCGTGGTAGCCATCGATAACAACCAGGCTGTCGTCGTCACGGACCGCGTTGACAATGCTGGGCAGGTCATCGACCACATAACCCGAATCGTAGAAGGCGTGGCTAAAGAAGATGAGGTCGTAGGACGCCCGCGCGGCGGCCTCGGAAAATCGTTGCGCAAATGTTTCAAAAGGCTCGGTGGAAATGCGGGTAACCACGGCCATGCCATCCTCCTCAAGCCGGGCGCATTGGCGCTGAAAGCTCATGAACTCGGAGGTGGTGGTCAGCACGCGGACCGGCCGTGTGCTGTCGAAGCAGGAGAACAAGCGTGCCACGAAATCATGGGTGTTGGGAGCAAAGGCGATACGCTCGGGATGGGGCAGGCCCAGCTGGCGCGCGATGTGGGCCTGGGCTAAGGGGATCACAGTAGAAAAAACATGATCCCACTTGCGATCAAGCAGGCGAGCCGCATCATTCCAGCAGGCAAGTTGCGCGGCGCGACTGACATCTGGCCAGGGATGATGGCTGTGGGCAGCAGCGTGCAGTGGTGCACCTGCCGCGCCAATCGACAGAGAAAAGCCAGCTTTCACGGCGAGGTGGGTCCGTTGGCGATGTCCGGATCATGTATATGCGCCGCCTTCCAGCGCATGGCAACGGCGATGCGCTGTGCTGCCGAGGGATGATTCCAGAAAATGATCTCTTCCAACGGGCTTGGGGTCAGGTCATCGACATCAGCGTCGAGCAGGAAGAACTTGGCGAAGGCATCGGGTTGGCGGGCCGCATTCAGGCCGAAGATGTCAGCCTGCGCTTCGATAGTACGGCTTAACGTATTGATCGCCGGCGTGGCCACCAGCATGTAGATCGTGAACAGGGCATAGAGCAGGGGCAGTCCGGCCGGATCGGATATCTCGGCGAGATCCCAGACCCGGCCCAGGAGCCGGACCAGGACGCGATAGCTGGCTGCAACAAAGCCAAAGCCGATCAGCAGGATGAGGCCAAGCCACGGCAAGACCATCAGGCTGTGGTCAAGCACATAATGACCCATTTCATGTGCAACCACGGCGAGGATTTCCCGCGGTGTACAGCGCTTGAGCAGCGTGTCATCAAGTGAAATACGGGTGGTGCCGAACAGTCCCGAGACGTTGGCGTTGAGAAGCTTGCTCTGCTTCGACGTGTTGACCACGAAAATTTTACTGGATGGCACACCATTGGCATCGGCCAGTTGAACGATAGCCGAGCGCAGGGGACCAGGTTTCAAGGGGACCGAGGTATTGAACAGGGGCAGGATGTAGACCGGAGCGATCAGCGTCACGAAGCCCATAAAGCAAACGGCGATCACGGTGCTCCACGCCCACCACAGGCGTGGCGTGGCACGGATAAGGCCATAGACGACGGTAATGAAGATAACCCCGCCGACAAGACCAATGCCACTGCTCAGTGCAAATTCACGCAGCCATTGGGCCCAGCTGAGATTGGAAATGCCGTAGGCGTGGCGCCGCAGAAAACCCTCGTAGAATGACAGTGGGAAGGTAAGGATTGTCAAAATCACGAGAAACTGCAGCGCATAGATCGCGGATTGCAGAACCGGCGCACGCGTCAGGCGGATGGCAAGGCCGCGCATGCGTGCCGATAGTCGCGTGAAGAGAAGAAGTGTTGCGATGGCCAATCCGGCAAGGGCATCGATCAGCATCAGCCAGTGGTTGCCTGTGGCAAAGGCC
The DNA here is from genome assembly GCA_049964915.1 of Rhizomicrobium sp. Taxonomy (GTDB): domain Bacteria; phylum Pseudomonadota; class Alphaproteobacteria; order Micropepsales; family Micropepsaceae; genus Rhizomicrobium. The sequence goes on along the minus strand of JBMFWV010000040.1, from coordinate 15,356 downwards.
GCCGCCTTGGCCCGCTCTGCAGGGCTGACTTCGGCAAGATAGGCTTTGGTCGCCTGCTGTGCGTTGAACACCGAATTTGCCGGCGGTGCGAGCGTGCTCACGGCCACGGGTACGGTGGGGGCGGCCCTCGGCGGCAGCGCCTGGGCATTGGCCTGGCCACATGACAGCGCAAGCAGCATCAGCAGGATGGCGAGAGAGAATTTCTTCATGGATTTGGCCCGGATCCCGATCGACCACGCCCAGCCTATCAGCGATCCTCTGGGCGTTAAACCTGGGCGAGCTCTGCGTAGAGCTTCAAGGTGTCCGCACACATGCGCGTGCGGGTAAAGCGTGTCAGGACATGCTGCCGACCAGCTTCGCCCAAACGCGTGCGCTCTTGGGGTCCCATGCGCAACAGCTGGGTCAGTGCCTCGGTAAGGGCGGTGGCATCGCCAGCTGGAATCAAAGAACCTGTTTGTCCGGCAATGACAGTCTCGCGTGCGCCGCCATGATCGGTTGCGATCACGGGCCTGCCCATGGCAGCAGCTTCGGCTGCGACCCTGCCGAAAGCTTCCGGTTCCACCGAGCACGAAACCACGATGTCCGCCGCCATGTAGGCGCCGGCCATATCGGCCACGTGGCCCGCCAGTATGACCCGTTCATCGAGGCCCGCGCGTGATATGAGCGCGCTCAGTTCATCCTCATAGGCGCCCCGTCCCTGCGCATCGCCCGCGAGCACTGCGCGTACGCCCGGGGCATCAATCTGGGCCATGGCCTCAATCAGGATGCGCTGGCCTTTCCAGCGGGTGAGCCGTCCCGGCAGCAGGATGAGTATGTCGCGGGCGCCCACGCCCCAATGGGCCCGCAGGTTCTGAGCCCGTGTTGCGGAGATGCGCGTGGGATCGAACACCTCCTCATCAACGCCGCGCGGGATGGTGACGATACGGGCCTTGCGCGCCGGATACTCTTTCTCGATATGGTTTGCGGTGAACTGCGAATTGGCGATCACGGCCTCACCGCGCACCATGACAGAATTATACCAGCGTTTGAGCGGGCTGCGCGCCGAATAAAACCCGTGATAGGTGGTCACAAAAGGAATCTTCGCCCGCCGTGCCGCAATAAGCCCGCTCCAGGCTGGTGCTCTTGAGCGGGCATGAATCAGCTTGACGTCATGGCTGGCGATGAGCCGTTCGAGCGCGCGGGCATTGGCCAGGATTCGCGCCGGCGACTTGCTCGCCATGGACAGGGGGATGAGTTCTCCTCCCCGGACGCGCAGATCTTCCTCAAGTCGGCCACCTTCGCTGGCGACGAGGGCCCGAAGGCCGTTCTTCCACAGCGCGCCGGCAACATCGATACAGGTGCGTTCGGCCCCGCCCGTGTTCAAATGCGGAATAAGTTGCAGAATGGCTGATGTCATAAAACTCCTGCCAGCCCTTCCCGAAAGCTTGGGTAGCGCAATTGCACGCCCAGTTCGCGCTTCATCTTGGCATTGCACACCCGTTTGCTTTCACCATAGAAGCTGCGGGCCATGGGGCTTAAAGTTGCTTCGGCGTAGACAAAGGGCTCCAGCGGGGGAGCTGGAATGCCGAGAAGACGCGCAGCGTGGGCGACAACCTCATGCTGTGGGGCAGGTTCGTCGTCGCATACATTGAAAATTCCCTCGGCGCTGCGCGTCATGGCCGCGATGAGGGTCTCGACCAGATCGTCAACGTGTATGCGCGAAAACACCTGGCCTGGCTTGTCGATGCGCCGTGCCCGCCCTTCACGCAGGGCGTCAATGGGACTGCGAGCCGGTCCATATATGCCCGGCAGTCGAAAAATAGCGCAGGGGCGCGCAATCTCTGCGGCCAGGTCCTGCCAGGCGCATTCAGCCATGGCTCGTCGCTGGGCTCGTGGGCTCGCCGGCGCGACGGGTGAGGTCTCATCGACCCAGCGTCCGGCGCAATCGCCATAAACCCCGGTGGTGGATAGATAGCCGAGCCATTTGGGACACGCCTGCATGATGGCCTCGCCAAAGGCCGCCAGTACCGGATCGCCATCGGTGGTGGGCGGTGCGGATATCAAAACCAGATCGCAGTTCAACAGTGCGTTCAGCACGGCATGGCGATTTTCGAACAGCAGGCTGTCAAAGCCTTGCGTACGCAAAGCCTGCATCTTGGTCTCGGTGCGCACCGTACCGCGGACCTGGCCGCCAAGCGTCGTCAGGCGACGGGCGAGAACCTGCGCCGTATAGCCAAAGCCAAAGCAGAAGAGCTGGAGTGGTTGCGTCATGGGTGAGTTTTATATTTCAGGTGGTGCCTCTGTCCACGCCTGCCTGCCATTCGGCGGCGACGTCAGGATCGACTTCTGCGGCGAGATGCGTCTGGGCGAGGGCCGTGAACTGGTCCGACGAAACCAGACGTGACAGCGCCCATACCGCCATCGCGCGCACCAGTGCGGAGGGGTCTGTGACAAGTGCTAGGGCCGAGGCTGCGAGGGCCCTCTGCTGGCTGTTGCCGATGGCGATCAGCACATTGCGCACAAAGCGATCGCGGCCGACCCGTTTGATTGGTGAGCCCCGAAACATGGTGCGAAACTCTGCATCGGTAAGCCGGACCAGATCTGCCAGAGCAGGATGCATCAGCTCGCCTCGTGCCTGAAGGCGCACCTCTTTGGCAGTCTGGGCAAACTTGTTCCAGGGGCAGGCGGCCAGACAGTCATCGCAGCCATAGATGCGATTGCCGATGGCCGGACGCAGGAGGGCCGGGATATGCCCCTTATGTTCGATTGTCAGATAGGAAATGCAGCGGCGGGCATCGATCTGGTATGGAGCGGGCAGGGCGTTCGTCGGACAGGCAGAAAGACAGGCAGTACAGGCACCGCAACGGTCGTCGTGGGCTCGGTCTGGTGCAAGCTCGAGATCGGTTAGGATGACCCCCAGGAAGAGCCACGAGCCAAAGCTGCGGCTGACGAGATTGGTATGCTTGCCCTGCCAGCCCAGACCGGCGGACATGGCAAGTGGCTTTTCCATCAGCGGCGCGGTATCAACAAACAGCTTGACCTCACAGCAGAAGCTGGTCGCGATGAACGCGGAGAGGCGGCGCAGGCGTTTTTTGAGGACGTCGTGATAGTCATCGCCTTGGGCATAAACGCTGATCGCGCCTTCCTCACGCTGTTCCTGACGCAACCGTGGATCTTCAGCGGGTCCATAATTCACGCCAAGCACGATCGCACTTTTCGCCTCAGGCCATAGGCTGTCGGGGGCGCGTCGGCGCTCGAGATGGCTGGCCATCCAGTCCATGTCGCCGTGATGGCCGAGAGCAATGAACTGTTGCAGCCGCTCTGCCACCGGTGCTGGCAGAGCAGCACGGGTAAAGCCCACAACATCGAAGCCTTCTGCCACAGCCTGCGCGACGATGGCCGCGCGCGGCTCAGATGTCGTCGAGTTCGCCATATTGTGTGGTCGGAGGCTGGCCGGGCACGCGGTCGGCCAGCAGCGAGCGGAAAGACGGCCGCGATTTCATGCGCACATACCACTCACTGGCTGCGGAAAACTCGGACCAGGGGACTTCGCCAAAGTAGTCCAGAGCCGACAGATGGGCTGCAACTGCAAGATCCCCGAGCGTGCAGTCACGACAGGTCAGATAGCCGTTGCGGTCTGCCATCTCGCCGAGCCCCTTGAGTGCGAGCTTAAGCACGTCACGGCCTTCGCGGATCACATTCATGTCGGGGGTGCGCTTGGTCATAGCCCCGGTATAGCGCTGGGCACCCTTCTCGAAGACGATGCGGGCGGTAATGGTTGCCTGAAACGGCCCCATCGCCCAGTCGACAAGGCGCAGGGCTTCGCCGCGCACGCGGGCATCCTCGGGAAGAAGCGGGCGATCGCTATAGGTTCCTTCGAGATGGTCTACAATGGCCCAAAGACCCTCGCAGCGGGTGCCGTCGAGATCGACGAAGACCGGCAGGTGCATGTGCGGATCCTCGGGTACCACCGGGTCATAGGCGAGCCGCTTTTCGCCGATCATGAGACGGGCGAAGCGCGACGGAGGGGAAAGCGTCAAATGAGTGAGGCGGCGCATGGCTGCAAACTAGGCCAAGCGGGCAGCGGGCAAAAGCGGCAAATCATATTTGGCTAGCGCCGTACACAGGCATTAAGACGATCACGGGTCACCCAGCCCATCCGCACCAGGATGACCTGGCTGCGCTCGCGCACATAGGGTCCGGGACGATTCGCGCTCCAAATGTCCGGATCCGGCAGTACGACCGCCAGCCGGGCGGCCTGCAGGGGGGTGAGGCGCGCAGCTGAGGTCGCGAAATAGCTCTTGGCGGCAGCCTCTGCGCCGTAATTGCCGTGGCCCCAGTCGACGAGATTGAGGTAGGCCGTCAGAATCCGCTGTTTGGGCCACAGGGCTTCCATGAGCACCGTGAGCCAGGCTTCAATGCCCTTGCGTACCCAGCTGCGCACCGGGAGCAGGAATATCGTGCGCGCGGTCTGCTGGCTGATGGTCGAGGCGCCGCGCAACCTTGCGCCGTCTTCATGGGCGTTGATCGCATGATCGATCGAGACCCAGTCAAAGCCATGGTGAAAGCAGAAACGTTCGTCCTCACTGGCGATCACGGCCCGCCCGAGCAGGGGAGTGATGTCCTCACCCACCCAGACATGGTGCAGGGGTCGACCGGAGAGCGCCCGCAGCACCATCTGCGGGGTAAACGGCACCGGCAGGAAACGACATACGAGCAGCAGCACGATCGGGGCCGGAACAGCCAGTGTGAAAGCGCTCCACAGCACCATGCGCAGGATGGCCTTGCGGCGTCGTTTGTGGGCGGGAGGCGACATGTGCGTTCCGTTACCGGCTGGTTGGTAGGACCACAACGGTCCTTACCCTGACCGACTCCTTGCCCATCCTGCCGTGCCCCTGTGACCCATCCATGCCCGGTCCGGTCCAGGTTGCCCGCAGGAGCATGGACTTAACCACCATTGCGCCGGAGATTAGCGCCCGTGCGCCGGCAATGCCACATCAGGATGGCCATAATGCCGACTTGCGGGCGTCACCGCAGCGGCTATTCGGCGGCCAGGGCGCGATCGCTGAGGGGGTAGGGGAGACGCGCAAGCATTTCCTTGGGCACCACCTGCCAGAAACGGGGCAGTTCCGTCTCCCACTGCGTGAGCAATTGACGCGCCCACTGCGAATCGGTCTCCGCCAGATGTTCGACGATGAGATCGTGCAGCACGCCGGCCCAATGGCTGCTCTCCAGACGTTGCCAGACCACGCTGTCGGGATTGACATGACGCTCGAAGAGTTCGTCCTCGTCGTAGACAAAGGCCATGCCGCCGGTCATGCCTGCGGCAAAATTATCGCCCACGCGACCGAGGACCGCGGCAACACCGCCGGTCATGTATTCGCAGCCGTTCGAGCCGCAGCCTTCGACGACGGTGATTGCCCCCGAATTGCGCACGGCAAAGCGTTCTCCGGCCTGGCCTGCGGCGAATAGCTTGCCGCTGGTTGCACCGTAAAGAACGGTATTGCCGACGATGGTGTTCTGTCGGGCCACAAAGCGTGCCGAGGTCAGGGGACGCAGTGCGATGGTAGCTCCGGATAGGCCCTTGCCGACATAGTCATTGGCATCACCGAAACCCTCGATGCGCAATCCCTGCACGGCAAAGGCGCCGAGCGACTGACCGCACGATCCGCGCAGGCGCAAGGTCAGATGCGCCGGTTGCAGTCCGGTCATACCCCATTGGCGCACGATACGTGAGGAGATGCGAGTGCCGATCGAGCGATGCGTGTTACGCACATTGTAGGTCAGCTGCATTTTCTCGCCATGCGCAAGAAACGGTGCTGCGTCCTTTTCGATCTGAGCGTCGAGCGTCTCGGGGACTTCGTTACGTCCTTTGGCCGTCGAATACCGCGCGTGATTTCCGGGATCCGCCTGAACCAGCAGCGGATTAAGATCAAGGTCATCGAGCTCTTCGGCGCCACGGCTGAGCTGGCACAGCAGGTCGGTGCGGCCGATCACCTCTTCGAGTTTGCGGAAGCCGAGCTGGGCCAAAACTTCGCGGACCTCTTCGGCAATGAAACTGAAGAGGTTGACGACTTTTTCAGCCGTGCCGGTGAACTTGGCGCGCAGCGCCTCATTCTGGGTGCAGACCCCGACCGGGCAGGTGTTCGAGTGGCATTGACGGACCATGATGCAGCCCATGGCGATCAGTGCCGCGGTGCCAATGCCGAATTCCTCGGCACCCATCATTGCTGCCATTACCACGTCGCGGCCAGTCCTGATGCCTCCATCGGTGCGCAGTACCACGCGATGGCGCAGATTGTTGAGTGTCAGGATCTGGTTGGCCTCAGTCAGCCCGAGCTCCCAGGGAACGCCAGCAAATTTGATCGAACTCTGGGGTGAGGCACCGGTGCCACCATTGTGGCCGGCAATGAGGATCACATCCGCTTTGGCTTTGGCGACGCCGGCGGCGATGGTGCCGATACCTGCGGCCGATACCAGCTTGACGCACACCCGCGCATCCGGATTGATCTGCTTGAGGTCATAGATCAGCTGCGCCAGATCTTCGATCGAATAGATGTCGTGATGTGGGGGCGGTGAGATCAGGGACACACCTGGCGTCGCATGGCGCAGGCGACCAATGAACTCCGTCACTTTGAAGCCGGGCAGCTGGCCGCCTTCTCCGGGTTTGGCCCCTTGCGCCACCTTGATCTCGATTTCACGGCATTGATTGAGGTATTCGGCGGTCACCCCGAAGCGGCCAGAGGCGACCTGCTTGATGGCCGAGTTGGGATTGTCGCCATTGGCCTTGGGAGTGAAGCGTGCCGGATCCTCCCCGCCTTCCCCAGAATCGGACTTGGCACCGATCCGGTTCATGGCAATGTTGAGGACTTCATGGGCCTCGGGAGACAATGCGCCCAGGCTCATCCCCGGAGTGATGAAGCGCTTGCGGATCTCGGTGATAGATTCGACATCCTGCAGCGCGACGGGCGGTCCGCCTGCCTTCAGTCCCATCAGATGGCGCAGTGAAACGGGTGGCAATGACCACACGGCCTCCGAATAACGTCGGAAGGTCGTGTAGGAATCATGGGTGACAGCATGCTGCAGCATGTGGATCAGGTTGGCACCGTGCGCGTGGAGTTCACCACTGGCACGCTGCTTGTAGAAACCACCTACCGCCAGCATGTCGGAGCCTGTGGCGAAGCCCTTGCCGTGCTGGCGGGCGACTTTGGCTGTGATGCCAGAAAGACCAATGCCAGAAATGCGCGATGGCATGCCCGGAAAGATCTCCGCGACCATGGACCGCGATAAGCCCACTGCCTCGAAATTATAAGCGCCACGATAGGAGGAAAGTACTGATATTCCCATCTTTGACATGATCTTCTTGAGGCCTGCATCGAGCGCGTCGAGATAGCGCTTGACGCAGGGGCCGAGCTGAACCGTGCCAAACAGGCCGCGTTCATGGCGCTCGGCGATTGCCTCCTGGGCGAGATAGGGATTGACCGTGGTTGCACCCACACCGATCAGGCAGGCGAGGTAATGGGTATCCATGCACTCGGCTGAACGCACATTGATGGAGGTATAGCTGCGGTAGCCCTTTTTCGTCAGATGTGAGTGCACCGCCCCGACTGCAAGAATCATGGGCACGCCGGCGCGTGTGGCGCTGATACGTTCGTCGCTAAGCACGAGATAGCCGGTACCACTGGCCACGGCTTCTTCGGCTTCCGCCCGCAGGCGGGCGAGCGCATCGCGCAAGGCGTTGGCATCGGCAGTGCCACTGTCGACCGGAAAAGTACAATCCAGTTCGGCAAATTCGCCCGGCAGACGCTCACGCATGCGCTCATACATGCCGTTCGACATGACCGGGCTTTCGAGTACAAAGACCTCGGTCTGCTTTTCGTCCTGGGCCAGCACATTGCCAAGATTGCGGAACCGTGTCTTCAGGCTCATGACCCGATCTTCACGGAGCGGATCGATCGGTGGATTGGTAACCTGGCTGAAGTTCTGCCGGAAAAAGTGCGACAGGGGCCTATACTGGTCGGAGAGCACGGCAAGGGGTGTGTCATCGCCCATGGAGCCAATGGCTTCCTTGGCCTCCGCCGCCATGGGATGGAGCACGATCTCGAGGTCTTCCAGGCTCACACCGGCAGCAATCTGGCGTCGATGCAGCTCAGGATTGTCGAACAGGCGGGGCTCCGGCCCCGGGCCCAGAATCGGTTCCAGTTCGACGATCTTCTGTGTCCACTCCTGGTAGGGATATTCGCTTGCCAGATAATCCTTGATCGCGCCGTCTTCGTAGAAGCGTCCCGTCTCGAGGTCGACGCCGATCATCTGCCCAGGGCCAACGCGTCCTTTCTGCAGGATGCGGGTTTCTTCGAGCAGAACGAGGCCTGCCTCGGAGCCGACAAACAGCAGCCCATCCTCGGTGCGGGCATAACGCATGGGGCGTAGACCGTTGCGATCCATGCCGGCGATGACCCAGCGCCCGTCGGTTGCAGCAATGGCGGCCGGTCCGTCCCATGGCTCCATCACCGCATTGGCGTAGGAATACATCGCCCGGTGGGCTTCGGGCATGGTCGAGGCCTTTTTCGACCAGGCTTCCGGTACGAGAATGATCTTGGCGAGCGGCGCCGAACGGCCGGCGCGGGCCAGCACTTCGAATACGGCATCGAGCGCGGCTGAGTCCGATCCGCCCGGCTGGATGATCGGCTTGATGTCGACGTCATGGTCGCCGAACAGCTGACTTGCCATCTTGGATTCGTGATTGCGCATCCAGTTGACGTTGCCCTTGAGCGTATTGATCTCACCATTGTGGGCAAGCATGCGGAAGGGCTGGGCCAGACGCCAGGTGGGGAAGGTATTGGTCGAATAGCGCTGATGGAAGATGGCGAAGGCCGAAATAAAGCGTTCGTCCTTGAGATCTGGATAGAAGGTTGCGAGCTGCTCGGCGAGAAACATGCCCTTGTAAATCAGGGAACGCGAGGAAAAGGAGCAAATGTAGAAATCGGCGATTGCCGCTTCGCGAACTCGCTTTTCAATACGCCGGCGGCAGAGATAGAGGCGCCGCTCCAGCGTCTCCATCGGTTCGTCCTCGCCAATATCGAACATCACCTGCTCGATTTCGGGGCGGGTGGCGTTCGCCTTCTCGCCGATCACCGAGATGTCGATCGGTACCTGGCGCCAGCCATAAAGATAAAAGCCAAAGCCGAGGAGTTCGGATTCGACGATGGTGCGGCAGGTCTCCTGCGCCGTGTAGTCGGTACGCGGCAGAAAAATCTGCCCGACTGCAATACGCCCGGAGCGCAGACTGTGTCCGGTTTGGGCAACTGCGGCGCGATAGAATTCCTGCGGTACCTGCAGGTGAATCCCGGCGCCATCACCGGTCTTGCCGTCGGCATCGACGGCGCCGCGATGCCAAACCGACTTGAGCGCCTCGATAGCGTGGGTCACGACATCACGACGCGGGGTGCCGTCGATGGCGACGATGAGGCCCACGCCACAGGCATCATGTTCCTGGTCTGGGGAATAGACGCCGGCAGCCTCAAGCAGCCGGGCATTGGCACGAAAGCGTTCGATCTCGGTGCAGACGGTATCCATCATCCTCACTCCGCAGCAAGCTGGCCGGCACTGGCCCTTCTGGCCAGAAGGAAGCGATCAATGGCCTCGGCCGCATCAAGGCCATCGCGCACCGCCCATACGACAAGAGAAGCCCCGCGTACCACGTCGCCTCCGGCAAACACGCCGTCGATGCTGGTCATCATTGTTTTTTGAACAATGCGCAGCGTTCCATTATCGCGCGTAGCGAGTTGGGGTGCGGAAAACAGGCTCGGCAACTCCTCTACATCGAAGCCAAGTGCCGAAATCGCGAGATCGACATCGAGGCTGAATTCTGAGCCGCTGATCGGCTCCGGCGTGCGCCGGCCAGCCGGATCGGCAAGGCCGAGACGTTGGCGGACAAGGCGCACGGCTTCGACATTGCGTGTTCCCTGAAATGCGATCGGCAGGGTCAGCCACTCGAAGCTGACGCCTTCTTCTTCGGCGTGGGCGACCTCACGCAGAGAGCCCGGCATGTTGTCGCGATCGCGTCGGTAGAGACAGCTGACGGATAATGCGCCCTGACGCATGGCGGTGCGCACACAGTCCATGGCGGTGTCACCGCCGCCGATGACCGCGACCTTCTTGCCATGTGCATCGAGCCCCTTGTCCATGGCCTTTGGCAGCTGGTCGCCAAAGCCGCGGCGATTGGAGGCGATGAGAAAATCAAGCGCCGGTACGATGTGGCCAAGATCGACGCCCGGCACCTTGAGTTCCCGCGCTTTATAGACGCCAGTGGCGATGAAGACTGCGTCGTGCCGGGCGCGTAGATCTTCGAGACTGGCGTCACGGCCAACCTCGAAGTTCAAGGTGAATGCGATGCCGCCACGCTTGAGCCGTTCGATGCGGCGCTGCACCACGGACTTCTCCAGCTTGAAGCCTGGAATCCCGTAGGTCAGAAGGCCGCCGGGGCGATCGTGACGGTCATACACAGTGACGCGGTAACCGCGCTGACGCAGGGTTTCTGCGGCGGCAAGGCCAGCCGGTCCGGCACCGATGATGGCCACGCTCTGGCCACGATCGGCAGCAGGCGTCAGGGGGGCGACCCAGCCATGGTTCCAGGCAGTATCGGATAGATAGCGTTCGATCGCACCAATGGTGACGGTGCCATGATCGGACTGCTCGATGGTGCAGCTGCCTTCGCACAGGCGGTCCTGCGGGCAAATGCGGCCGCAGATTTCGGGCAGGGGATTGGTCGCCTGGCTGAGGTGGTAGGCCTCCTCGAGGCGGCCCTCAGCGGTAAGCTTGAGCCAGTCGGGAATGTTGTTTGATAGCGGACAATGCACCTGGCAGAAGGGCACCCCACATTGCGAACATCTGGCTGCCTGCTCTGCGGCCTTGGCGGCGGCATACTCGGCATAGACCTCATTGAAGTCGGTCACGCGCTCGCTGGCAGCGCGCTTCGTCGGCAGCTCGCGCCCGACATCGACAAATCGTAACATTGTTTCTGCCATGGCCAGCTTTCCGTCATGCAGTTTCCCGACGAGTTTTCTCTGTTAGGGCCCTTCGAGGGGTATTTCCAGCACAAATTCAACGATATGGCATAAATACTGCCATTGTTTGTGATGTTAGGAGCTCCTGAAAAGTGATTTGCGAATATTTTCCATATAATATGGCAGTAATATTGACATAAATATAGCGGGCACTGGCGGAGGGATGCAGAGCGCACAGCCGTCAGGGCTGCGAAAGTGATGCTTTCGGGGGTCTGGTGAATGCTTGGCGCGCAAAAACGCGTCCGCGGCGCGCGAGCCGCGGCGGCTGCGGATCAGCTTTGACGAAAGCTGTTGATCTGAACTCAGCTCTGGACGGGCTGCACGGTTTCGCGCTCGTACTGTCCGTGCACCCGGAAACGCCACAGATAGGACGGCAGGATGGCGGCGAGCGAATCCGCTACGATGCCCAGATCGCTCAGGCCCAGTGCCTGCGCACTGACGACATTGTCCTCGCGCAGAAGCCGGACCTGATCGGTGGTAATCGGCGCTCCGGGAACCATGCTGAGGACGCGGCCAAGGAGGCTGGCCAAGGTGAAGGGCAGGGGCAGGAGGAGCCTCCTGCGGCAAATCACCTGCAGCATGATCTGCATTAGCTCCCTGAAGCTGTAGATATCTGGGCCGCCAAGTTCGTAGAGCTTTCCCTCTGTCGACGGATCAGCCAGGCTGGCACAAACCGCCGCCGCGACGTCGCCTACGAAGACCGGCTGAAATCTGGTCTTGCCGCCCCCGATCAGGGGCAGTACCGGTGACAGCCGGGCCATGGCTGCAAAGCGGTTAAAGAAGCCGTCTTCTGGCCCAAAAACGATCGACGGACGCAGGATCGTGGTCCCGGGCATGGCCGCGCGCGCGGCATCTTCGCCCTGGGCCTTGCTTTTGGCATAGGTAGATTTTGAATTCCTGGCCGCCCCGATCGCCGAAAAGTGGATGAGACGCTTAAGCCCGTGCTCTGCCACTGCCTTGGCGATGGTCCGAGCTGCATCGACATGCAGCGCGCGGAAACTCTGCCGGCCAAAGGATTGCAATACCCCAACAAGATTAATGGCGTAGTCGGCCCCGCGCAGGGCATCGGCCACCTCTTCGCGGTCGTGAACATCACACTTTACCACCTGCACCTGGCCCACCTGGCCTGCCACCAGCAGGAAGGGAGCAAGATTGGGTCGGCGCACCGCCACCCGTACCCGGTAGCCGGCCTTCGCCAATGCCCGGACCACATGTCTGCCGATAAAGCCCGATCCACCGAAAACGGTTACCACCTGTGGCATGGTATGCCCTTCCCATGATTGCCGCGCTGCGGGAGTGGCGTTCATAGCCAAAGCCTTGGGCGAAGCAAAGGCCGCATTTCGCCGCTCATTGGTGCGGGCACCGGCACGCCGGCCCGGCAGCTAATCGTCCGAGACATAGACCCGTTCGCCGGTCTTGGGCTCGATCCACACAGTGATGGCCTTTCCGGTGTCGTCGTCAATGAAGCGCTCGCTGGTACGCTGCCAGCCAGGTCCGGGGGCGCGAGTAACGGGCTTTTTGTAATGCACCCGTTCATAAAGTGTGCCGATAAGCAGCAGCGCGCCGGCCACAAGCATGCTGATTCCGGTCCAGTGACCCGTGGCCATTAGCCCGATGCCGGCCAGCACCGCGACAATTCCCAGACCGATCAAAACTGCCCGCAGCATCGCTGTTATCCTAGCGGGTGCCATCTGTTGGCTCGGCGACCACGGCGGTGCCATAGGCCACGATCTCGCTCATGGTCTGTCCAATTTCCGACGAATCAAAGCGCATCATCACCACGGCATTCGCACCCATCGCGGTGGCGTTCTTCACCAGGCGGTCGACCGCGTGGCGGCGCGCTTCTTCAAGGAGTTGCGTGTATTCATGGATTTCGCCCCCTATGATGGAGCGCAAGCCGGCCATGATGTTGCCGCCTAGCCCCCGCGAACGAACTACCACACCAAAGCATTGGCCCAGGACCTGACGCACCTGCATGCCCGGCAGGTTTTCGGTTGTGACGACCAGCATTGCCCTCTCCTGTGGAACCGGGGGCAGTGTGCGCCAGAAACACCATCGGGACAAAGTGCCAACGTCGTTGACAGCAAGTTGGCGTCCTCCTACATACCCCGGCCGGCCTTGCCCAGATGGCGGAATTGGTAGACGCGCTAGTTTCAGGTACTAGTATCGCAAGATGTGGAGGTTCGAGTCCTCTTCTGGGCACCAGTTTGCTGTTCGTAAACAGCCGTGAATGTATATAAAACCCCCGAAAAATAAGGCATAGTTGGCTGCGTGGCTTCGCTCACGGCCGCCAGTGCTCGCCAATATCCGGGGGTCACTTGGGGCCAATTTGGGGGTCACTTCGAAGTGACCTCTGGAGCGTGACCCCCATGGCTTTATCAGACGCCGCCATCCGCGCCGCTAAGCCCTCCAGCAAGCAGTTCAAGCTGTATGATGAGGGCGGCCTGTTCCTGATTGTGAAGCCCTCCGGCGGAAAGCTGTGGCGGTTGAAATATCGCCATCTTGGTAAGGAGCAGGCCCTTTCCTTGGGGCGATATCCTGACGTGGGACTTAAAGAGGCGCGTGCAGGCCGGGATCAAGCCCGCAAGCTGATCGCCAGCGGCAAGAATCCGGCTTTTGAAAAGAGGCGCGCGGCGGTCGCCGCATCGGTGGGCGCCACCAATACCTTTTCGGCCATGGCTGAGGAACTAATAGCCAAACGTGAGCGGGAAGGGCTGAAGGAGATCACCACTGGAAAGGCGCGGTGGCTGTTGTCGCTGCTGGCGCCGGACCTGGGCAAGCGGCCGGTTGCCGAAATTGAACCGTTCGAGTTGCTGGCGGTTTTGAAAAAGGTCGAAGCGTCTGGTCGGCTGGAGACCGCCAAGCGCCTTCTGGCCTTCGCGGGGCGGGTGTTTCGCTACGCGGTTGCGACCGCACGGGCAAAGCGTAACGTCGCAGCCGATCTGCAAGGTGCCCTGGTAGCACCGAAGGTGAAGAACCATGCCGCCATCATTGAGCCGAGGGCGGTGGGGGCGTTGCTACGTGCCATTGACGGATTTGATGGTCAGCCGGTGACGATCTGGGCGTTGCGCCTTGCGCCGCATGTCTTTGTTCGGCCGGGTGAGTTGCGGCAAGCTGAGTGGTCGGAAATTGATCTTGATGTGGCAGTGTGGCGGATTCCGGCCAGCCGGATGAAGATGAAGCGCGAGCATGTCGTGCCCTTGTCAAAACAGGCGGTGGCGATCCTGACGGAAGCGCGGGGCTTGACCGGCAATGGCCGTTTTGTCTTTCCGGGGCAGCGCACACCCAAGCGTCCAATGTCGGAAAATACCCTGAACGCCGCCTTGCGGAGGCTAGGCTATGGCACCGACGAAATGACCTCCCATGGGTTCCGGTCAACGGCCAGCACCCTGTTAAACGAATCCGGCAAATGGAGCTCGGACGCCATCGAACGCGCCCTGGCCCATGGCGATTCGGATGGGGTGCGCGCTGCTTACCACCGGGGCGCCCATTGGGCCGAACGGGTCCGCATGGCCCAGTGGTGGAGCGATTATCTAGATGATCTGCGCGCGGGAGGGAAGGTGATTCCCCTCACGCGCAAGGTCTAGTGGCCCATCGCGCGCCAAAACGAATGTTCACAACCATTGACGAATGGTGCCAGACTACCCGTGGGACTAAGCGCGGGCAGTATCGATGGGCAATTTTGATCTATGGAAGCTGGCAACGGAATACTCCGTTGCCCAGGCGGCATTGATAATCGCAGGGCACCGCCCAGAAATAGCCACGCGGTATAGACCGTCAGAGTTAGATGAAAAATTTCATAACTTCACAGCAGCGAAAGTCGCAATTTGCAATGCGATACGATCAAAGACCTTAGCTATACCCCGACTCTGTGAAAAGGCGAAAAAGCCGCTTGCGTGGGATCGCGATTCAGATTCTACGGGTGAGATGATCCGCGGTGGTTTTCTTGACCCTGAGTCGCGCAAGGACCTGATTGAACTGGCCCGGGACGGGTCTGCGGCTCATCGGCTGGGTCGGCGCGCCAACGCGCTGGTGCTTCTGGATGACGGCCTGAGCTGCGAAGCCATCGCGAAGGTGCTGTTGCTGGATGACGATACGATCCGCACCTGGTATCGGCTGTATCGGGAGGACGGGATCGAAGGCCTTGTCAGCTTCGGCTATGAAGGTAGCGCGTGCCTCCTGAACGAGGCGCAGCAGGACCAGCTGAAGGCTTGGATTGGAGCGACATTGCCGCGGACGACGCGCGAGATCGGTGCGTGGATCCAAAAGGCGTACGGCATTGAGTACCTTGGCCGTTCAGGCCT
Organism: Rhizomicrobium sp.; assembly: GCA_049964915.1. GTDB lineage: Bacteria > Pseudomonadota > Alphaproteobacteria > Micropepsales > Micropepsaceae > Rhizomicrobium. The sequence goes on along the minus strand of JBMFWV010000040.1, from coordinate 7 downwards.
TGTCGCC
>JBMFWV010000039.1:0-29583 GCA_049964915.1 Rhizomicrobium sp. | reverse complement strand
CGGGATCGTTTTGTATCCAGCTTGATGCTGTGTCCATAACGCTTGGCCCGGGAACGGGTTGGGTCCGACCGGGAGCCGACCGGCGCCGTCGCTGGAGCAACGAGGAAAAGGACCGGATTCTCGCGGAAGCGCCGGCACCGGTGAAGGCGGTGTCAGCGGTGGCGCGGCGCTACGGCATGTTTCCTCAGCAGCTTTTGGCTGGATCCGTGTGGCCAGGGCCGGGCGCCTTGCGCTGCCCGCGGAAAGCATCGGCGACTTTGTGCCGTTGATGGCAGAGGCCCCGGCGCTACGCCGTTTCCGCCCCGCGCCGCCTCGAGCACCTGGCCGAACTGCACAAGCGCATCACAGAGACCGACCAGCGCCTCAACCGGCGCGCCGAAGCCATCGAGTCCGGTGTCGCCGATCTCGACGCTTTCGGTCTGAAAGAGCGCATCGCCGACCTCAATGCGATACGGCAAGAGGCCAGCACCGACGCCGAGCGCGTCAAGGTCGCCGACACCGAGGTCCGCATTATGGTATCGAAGTCCAAACTACTGCACACGCTAGTCGCCGCCACAGGCGGGAAATCGGTCGCAATCTGAGTTAAGAGTTCTGTTCCGAACAGGCGCGCCCTAGGGGAGTCGAGCCCCTCTTGCAAGATGGAAAATTAGGCGATCATTTCGACTTTTCAAAGACTTGGCGGCCAAGTAAGTGTCTAACCGCTGTATATTTGATCAATTGGTTACAAACAGCATTGTCTAACCGCGCTGCGCCGTCAATACAGCAACTTGTGCCTTCGGGCGAGTATGGGCAACGGCATTCTTGCGGACAACATCAGCCACCTTACGGGCACGCTAGAAGTCAGCTGGACGCAAACCAGCTTTTTTCGAGATCCGACATGCGCACGACCATAGACCGCCGAGGATCATATGGCAGGTCCTGAAACCCATGCCGGACATAGAACGGGCGTACGGTGTCATCGACAGGATGAGTAATGATGCCTCAGCTAACCACATCTCGAGAGGCCCTGACCGCTGTACCAAGGGTAAACAACAGCGGCGAGCGCGCATAGCCCCGTCCCTGACGGTCCCTATGTACCGCAAGCTGACCAAGGAGCGTAGCTGGCAATGGATCAGGTTTGTTGCGCCGATCGGATTTTTGCAAAGTTGCCCGCTCGATCTGTCCAGCGCTCAACGTGACATAGCCAACGATCAGGGCACGGGGACTCCGCAGCGCTCCGAACCGGCTGCTCCAGCTTCAGCTTCCACGGACCTCAAAAATGCGGTGCTTTCCGCGTCAACTTTGGAACATCCGGGGAATGTCGGTTAGTATAAGCTTGTCTTGAAGGGGACCGACATGAAACATTCCGGCATTGTTGTTGCCTGCAGCCTGTTGCTGTTGCTGCTCACAGGCATTGCGCACGCAACCGTAGTACCTGCCCGTGCCGACCCCTTCCAGAATCTCGCATTCCGCAACCTTGGCCCGTCCATTATGGGTGGCCGGGTCGCCTCAGTAGTGGGCGTTCCAGGGAATCCCAAGATTTACTACGTGGGTGCGGCCAGCGGCGGGGTATGGAAATCCACTGATGGTGGGTATCAATGGAAAGCGATATTCACCCATGAACCTACGGCCTCCATCAGCGACGTTGTGCTTGACCCATCCAATCCGAATGTCGTGTGGGTGGCGACCGGCGAAGTAAACATTCGAAATGATGTGCTAAACGGCGCGGGTTTGTATCGATCCAAGGACGCTGGCAAATCCTGGACCCTCATGGGCTTCAAGGATGCGGGCAACATTTCCAAAGTCGTAGTTGATCCGCACAACAGCAATATCGTGTGGGTAGCAGTGCTGGGTCACGTCTGGGGTCCGAATGCCGAGCGAGGCGTGTTCAAGACCTCCGATGGCGGCAAGACGTGGAAGAAGGTGCTGTTTATCAATAGCCATACCGGAGCCATTGACCTCAGCACAGATGACGCCAACTCGCACGTACTGTTCGCTGCCATGTGGCAGGCGCAGCGCTATCCGTGGAAGCTTGAGGAAGGTGGAAACGACAGCGGACTGTGGCGCTCCACTGACGGCGGCGATACCTGGACCAAACTGAGCAACGGAATCCCCAAGCCGCCGCTCGGACGCATCGCAGTCGCCGTAGCACCGAGCAATCCCCATCATGTGTACGCCTTGATCGAGACCCGTCCTGGACACGGGCTGCTTTTCGGTTCCCATGATCTAGGCAGTCACTGGCAACAGGTAAGCGATAACTACGCACTCGACGTTCGTCCATTCTATTTCTCGCATGTCTACGTCAGTCAACATGACGAAAACGAGTTGTACTTTACTTCTTTGTTCCTGATGAAATCAGACGACGGCGGACACACCTCCCACCCGATAGATTACGGCGTGCATACGGACCATCACGCTTTCTGGCAGGACCCCACTAATCCAAGCCGCATGATCGATGGAGAAGACGCCGGAGTATACATGAGTTTGGACGCCGGCGCGCACTGGCGCTTTGTGGATACCCTCCCCATTGAGCAGTTCTATCAGGTGGCCGCGGACAGCAACCAACCATATAACCTGTGCGGCGGATTGCAGGACGGTGAAGGCTGGTGCGGACCTTCCGTTCCACCGCCCACCCACCTGCCGTTCTACAAAAAGGTGATAGATCAATATTGGTTCTATATTCCTCTGGGTGACGGTCAATATCTCGTTCCCGCGCCAACAAACCCCAATATTGTATACGCGGATGGCCAGGGCGGCGATATCGTCCGCTACAACGTCGCAAAACGCACTCAGACCAATATTCGGCCTTACAGCGCATTGGCAAGCGTCGAAAGCAAGGACCAAAAATACCGTTTCAACTGGACCGCACCGATCGTCGTATCCCCCACCGCGGCCGGCACCGTCTACCTCGGAGGAAATGTCGTTTTTAAATCATCTGACGCCGGGCAAAGCTGGACGATCATCAGCCCTGACTTGACGCGCAATGACAAGGCCAAGCAGCGGTACTCGGGCGGTCCGGTAAACCTCGACATCTCGGGCGCCGAAACCTACGACACACTTTTGTCACTTGAACTTGCACCGACTGATCAAAAAGTCATGTGGGCAGGAAGCGACGATGGCCTGGTCCATGTGACGCGCGACGGTGGGCAGCATTGGGACTTGGTGACACCACCCGGGGCGCCCAGATGGGGACGTGTGTTCAAGATTGGAGTGTCGCCATTCGATGCTGCCACCGCATACGTGGCCTTTGACAACCATGAAATGGATGATCGCAAGCCGTATGTATATGAAACCAACGACTACGGTAAATCTTGGCGCAGCATAGCCAAAGGATTGCCGCAACAGCCGGTGCTGGTGGTGCGCGAGGACCCAAACTTGAAGGGGTTCCTGATGCTCGGCAATATGACCGGCTTATGGTACTCACGAAACGATGGCCGGACCTGGCAGAAATTGAGAGCCAATTTTCCGACCGCCGCGGTGTTTGACTTGAAATTTGTGCACCATGGGCTTGTGGTGGCTACACATGGTCGCGGCCTGTTTGTGCTGGACAACTTGCGTCCACTGGAAGAAATGAGCGCCCAGATCTCAAAGCAGGACTTCCACTTGTTCACGCCATCAATTGGCACGCAATATTCCTTTGCGGTTGGCCGTCACAAACCGGAAGATGTGTCGATCGACTATTACTTAAAAAACAAGCTAAATCACACTTCTGCAGACAAGGCAGCCAAGCGGACTCGGGTCAAAATTGTCGTGACCGACGCTGCCGGAGACATCGTCGATACGGGTTTTGGTCCAGGAATGCGCGGGGTCAATGAATTTCGCTGGGACATGTCTTATGCACCCGCCGTCGCACTCACTTTTGTGCATAGAAAAAAGCCAGGCCATCGGTCTGGGCCGCCGGTCATGCCGGGCACCTACAGGGTGGCCGTCACCGCAGACGGGCACACTCAGAGTGAGACGGTCACGGTGCGCGGAGACCCCAACCGCACAATCTCCCCGGATATTGCTCGCGCGAACTTGGAGTTCAGCCTGAAGGTGCGTAACCAGCTGAGCGCATTCCATGAGATGCTCAATCGTATCACGGCCATGCAAAATAAGCTGAATGCCGTCACGAAATCCTTAGTCACCCACTCCGGTAGCCACGACAGATACGCTGCACTCACTGAACTCGCCCGGGAGCTCAATCAGAAACTCATGACGCTCAAGAACAGCGTGTACAATCCACTCATTCAACGCAATGTGGTTGAAGACGACTTGCATTTCCCTGCGCGGCTAAACCGTGATCTACAAGGCTTGGGTATCTCCAATCCTACGCGGGCACCTGACGCTTCCGAACTCGCAAAGGCCAAAGTGGCCGGGGCGGAGCTCGACCGCAAGCTAGCGCAATTTAATGCCCTGCTTGCCGGCGACGTTGCCCGCTACAACAAGGAAGCACGTGCTGCCGGAGTTGCGACCTTGAAAGAGGGCGCCCCGGTAAGGGTGCCGGAGGCGCACATATGAGCCGGTTCCTATAAATCGCAATGCGGAAATCACTGTGCTGATGTCAAGAGAACCGACCCATCGGGCGCAGTTGACGACCGCGCTGTTCTATACGCCATGCGAGCCTATAAACCGTGCACACTGCTACCCGCCCGATATGGAAAGTAATGTCCTTATGAAAATGGGTGGCTGTCTACCTGTCGTAATGCGCGCCCGGTTTGAAGATGAAGGCAATGCATTTGTGACAACCACGCCTGTGAGTCAGCGGTCGATGTGCCAGACCATCTCGCCGAATTTGCCGGTGCTGTAGCGTGACCAGTTAGTATTCGACGTCAGATAAAAGCGTTTTGTGGCTAGAGCTTAATCCAAACCCAAGGCGAATGATGCGTTCGACCCTATTTTTTTCACCCCCTGTTCAGGAGTGCCGATGAGCGACCCCGCCAGGAAGCTTCGCCGAGCGCCGATATCCGTGTTGTTAGGGCTCGGTGTGGTCACCGATTTCTTCGACACGTTGGGGATCGGATCGTTCGCGACGACTACCGCCGCCATGGTACTCGGGCGCCTCATCAAAGATGACGACATCCCGGGCACGCTCAACGTCGGTCAGGCCATACCGACCGTTTCCGAAGCCATCATCTATATCATACTGCTCGGCGGGTTAATCGATCTACCGACCATTAGCAGCATGGTGGTTGCCGGCGGAGTTGGGGCGTGGTTTGGCGCTGGGTTCGTGTCGCATCTGCCGCGGCGGACCATCCAGCGCGCCATCTCGATCGCTTTGTTGGTCACAGCTGGCTTCATGGCCATGAGTATGATGGCCAGCCTATCCCTGAATGCGGGAACGATCGGTTTCACTGGCACGACGCTGGCCGTCGCGATAGTTGCGAGTCTGGTGATCGGTTCGCTTACCAGCCTAGGCATCGGCAATTACGCGCCGACGATGGCTGTCACATACATGCTCGGCATGAACGCGAAGGCCGTTTTTCCGATCATGGCGGCATCGGCCGCGGTCATCCTGCCGGCAGCAGCGATCCGCTTCTATCGCTCGGGTCGCTTCGATCGGCGCATTGCCTTCGGCCTTGCGGTCGGCGGGATACCCGGTGTGCTGGTTGCTGCATTCCTGGTTAAGTCGCTGCCGCTGGGTGTGCTGAAATGGGTGGTGGTTGGGGTGCTTCTGTACACCTCTATAACAATGTGGATGTCGTCCCGCCGGGGATATGGCAAGGTGTAATGCTCGGGTATTGAGCCGTCACCATTCAGATGCGCGAGGATCTTGCCGACAATCTGGATTTGTGGCGCAGCGATGTCGAGCCATCCGTACGCGTGCGGGGATAGCCGCCTTGCGGTGAGGACTGAGCGGTAGTGAGTACGCTATGCGTACTTGATCTGACCCCAAAGATCCCGTCATGGTTCACCGAGAGTGGCTTCCATGAGCAGGCGCTCAGCCCCGTTATCGTCAAAATCTTCGCCCGAACGGCCCGCCATCACATCCGGGCGGAAAGCGGCAGCTATCGTTGCGATCGCCTCTGAGCGCTGGCTCAGCGCGTCGAGGTCGCGACCTCAGGCGAGAAATCGGTAGCATTTGGAGTTCAGAATTCTGTTCTGAAATGGCGCGCCTTAGGGGAGTCGAACCCTTCTTGCGAGATTAAATATCAGCGGAGTGACTCGCACCTTCAATGCCGTGACCAGATCTCTGGTGTCTAACCTTCACATATTGGATCAATCGATGATAGACGGCGCTGTCCAACCTCATTCCCCAGTGAACGGCGAGATTGTAGCCCCCTATGCTCTTGACCGCGCCGGAGAACAAGAAATGAGACAGAGACCACACAAACACGCACGCATCCCATGACACAGCAGATCAGCACTTGCGCACGTCCTGCGGCGAGGCATCAGCGGTAGGACACCACACCAATTTGCTTCCCCCATCACTTTCGATTAGACTTTAATCATATTGACAGAAAATGACTCATGGCTAGCGACACGAAAGTATTGCCCGCCCATGTCCCGATCGCTCGTGCGGAAAGGGTCGAGGCAATGGCGTTACGGCGCGAACGCTCGCGCGGCTGGGTGATGAAGCTGGCGCTCACTGCCTGGGTTGACCAGGAAGAGGAACGTCACCGAATGACGCTCGAAGCCCTGGCAAACGTGGACACCGGACGTGTAATAGACCATCAAGCCGTGCAGGCTTGGGCCGATAGTCTCGACACTGACAAGCCGCTGCCGCCACCCTCCAAATGAGGATCAGGTGGACCGTGAAGGCCTCCTCCGATCTCGTACGGCTGCACGAGCATCTGCGACCTGTTGCTCCTGACGCAGCAGCGCGTGTTGTGCAGCAGCTTGCTCATGCGCCGGACCGCTTGCTTGACTATCCCAGGATCGACGAGAAATTGGAAGCTTTCGAACCACGTGAGGTGCGGCGGATCATTGTTGGCAACTACGAGATGCGCTACGAGATTGCGGAGGCAACGATTTTCACCTTGCGCTTCTGGCCCTGACGCGAGAACAGCAACTTATAGGCGGGCGAGTGATGATGAGCCACGCAGCCAATCCCATTGTCACAGGTAGCGCTCTTCGTGACGATAGAGATGTTGCGCAAACAAGTCAGCACGGTGTGCAACAACCGCCTCAATGTGACTGCGGCAACTGCCTAGATCCTTGCGCGTGCATTAGGTAACAACACCGACTTCTGGCTCAGCGTGCAGCGGAGCAGCGATCTTTGGAAGGCAAATCAAAGCCCGTCAGGGTTCTCACTGACGATAGCTTCGCTTTGCGCATTACAACCATGACGCTACGGGTTCACCGCATCGTCCCCTCTTCCACTCGCAGCCCGTCAATCGCCTCGCGGGTCACGATGTTGACAAGCTTTACGCGCGCTCGAATACTTTACACTTCATCCGTACGGCCGTCCTGGGGGTATCGTGACCGACAAATTTGACTGGAGCCGCCGGCAGGTACTGGCCGCCGGCGCCTGTGCCACCGCGCTCGCGGCCCTGCCGGGTGCGGCCCGTGCAGAGGATAGTCCAGTACTGATTACAAGCTATGGCAGGTTGCGCGGAACCATGGACGGGGAGATTGCGGTGTTTAAGGGCGTGCGCTACGCCGCGCCGCCCCTGGGCCCCTTACGTTTCATGCTGCCGCAGAAACCCAACGCGTGGGATGGCATCCGAAATGCAATCGCTTTCGGTGCTCCGGCTGTGCAGATGCCCGCTAGCATCGCGCGCGGCGGTCCCGCGAAAGAACTCTACAAATCGCTTGACGCGGTGTTTCCCATTGCTGAGGAAGATAAGGAGGGACGCGAAGACTGCCTGTTCCTTAATCTCTGGACGCCTGGTATTGCCGACGGCCGCAAGCGTCCGATCATGGTGTGGTTGCATGGCGGCGGCTTTGCCTATGGTTCCGGTGCCTGGCCGATGTATGACGGCGCCAATCTCGCGCGCAAAGGTGACCTTGTTGTGGTGACGCTCAACCACCGTCTCAACGCTTTCGGCTTTCTCGAACTTGCGCAGATCTTCGGAGACCACTATGCCGAATCTGGCAATGTCGGCATGCTCGATCTCGTCGCTGCGCTAAAGTGGGTACAGGAAAACGCCGAGGCAATTGGTGGGGATGCCAATAATGTCACGATCTTCGGCGAATCCGGCGGCGGGGATAAAGTCTCCTATCTGATGGCGATGCCGGCAGCGCGCGGCCTGTTCCACAAAGCAATCGTCGAAAGCGGGCCCGGCATAGGTGCGCAGCCACTCGCCCACGCCAGCGCCGATGCCAGGGCGCTGCTCGCCGAACTGAAAGTAAATGATGCGGCGCAGCTCCAGGCGCTACCGGCTAGCGCGATCATTAAGGCCGCCTACGTCGTGCAGGCCAAGAAGCCTCCGAACTCCTACTTTTTGGGTCCCGTTGTCGACGGGCGCGTGCTGCCCTCGCCTCCCTTCGATCCCGCTACACCGGCGATCTCGGCAAATGTGCCGCTCATCATCGGCACCAACAAGGATGAGATGACCTTATTCTTGGCCGGCAAGCCCTGGTTCGGTAAGCTTAGTGAGCTCGAATTCGCAGCGCGGGTCTCGGCGCAATGCGGCGCCCGGGCACCAGCCGTCATCACCGCTCTGAAGCAGTGCTTCCCCAACTATTCCCCAACCTATCTCGCGGCGGAGCTGGAGACGGCACTATTTGTGTGGGCCGACTCAATCAGGCAAGCCGAGCGCAAGGCCGAGCAGCCCGCGCCGGTCTATATGTATCAGCTCACCTTCGAGACCCCGGTGGGAAAAGGCATTCTGAAGACGCCGCACACTCTCGATCTTCCCTTCGTGTTTGACAATGTAGCGCGCACGCGGGCCCTGGTCGGTCCTGGGCCCGATCCGCAGCGCCTGGCCGACCAAATGAGCGCGGCGTGGATTGCCTTCGCTCATACCCGCAATCCCAATACGACGAGGATCCCGCATTGGCCACGCTACAACAGTAACAGCCGTGCCACGATGCTGTTCAACGTCGAAAGCAAAGTGGTTGATGACCCCTACGCTTCATTACGTAGGGCACTCACTGCTTAAGGCCAGACGTGTTGCGATGTGAGGAGATAGGAGGCATCCTAAAGACTGCTTCTTCCATGTCATTTGATTGCGACTTGGGTGGACAACTCGACCCAGGTGGCACAAGAAAAAATGGAGAATCGGCTCAAGCTACCCAAGCATTCCGAATTAGAGACGCCGCTTGGGGGCGCATGCCGAGTACCGCCCATCGTTTTGGACTTGCGTCACGTGGAATCCTCAGGGTCGCGACAGTTCCAAATGGGCTCGGCGCGACGCCAATCCCCAGTAGATCAGGAGTGCCAGGAGAACCGGCAGAACGCTCCAAATCAGTAAATCCGGCTCGGACGCCAAGACGATGAAGCCGCAAAAGAGCGCGCCGCCGCCGCCTACCGTCCAGGCGCCACTCCATTTCCCCAACGGTAGCGGTTTCGCTGCAGGTAGCAGCGCGAGGCAGACTGCCCCGTATATCAACATCGATAGCACAACCGACACGTCGGCCATGATCGTAAACTGGCGCACCAATGTCGGGCTCGCAGAGCCTAGGGCAATTGCGGTGGAGACGGCCCCTGTGAACAGCATATTGCCCCCAGACACTCTGCGCGTGGGTCGCCGTGAGCCATGCAGGACCGCGATAACGGCTTCGCTTTCTAGACTTTCCATGGTCACAAGCGAACCTACACCCAATGTTCCCGACGCCTTGAGAACAGCGCAGAATGCGACCGCGCCGGCAAAGGCAGCACCTGCTATTACTCGCGCCGCATCCGAAAAAGGAGCTGACGATTTCGCCAGTACCGCTGCCGGAATTATGCCCATAAGCGCCGCGCAAGCTGCGATGTAGATCGCAGCCGCGATCCCGAGTCCGCCTAGCGTCGCAATGGCGACATTACGGCCGGGATTTCGGATCCGAGGTGCGAGGATTATGGCTCCCTCGATGCCTGTAAAGGCCCAGAACGCCATCACGGCACCACGCGGAATTAGCAAACTAAGGCTAGCGCCTGTCGGGTTCCACGAATGAACGAAGATCGCAGCATGAAAGAAAGGCCATCCACAAAAAGCTGCCAGGAGAACCGGAACCAGACCCAGCGCTAAAGTCCAACCTGATAGCCGCGCAATAAAACGCGGGCCGATCCAATTCACGCCGATGAGTAGCCAAAGAAAACTGATTGTGCATACGGATGAGCCGGGCTCGTGCGCAACAGAAGGTACGTACACGCCGAGATAGCCCGAGCAGGCGATCGCAACCGCGATACCTCCGAGAATACCGCTAGCCCAATAGAGCACGCTTGAGATGAAGGCCGCCGCCGGACCGAACGCCTTTCGAATATAGGAGAACATGCCCGCAGCATCTGGATCTAACGCCACGAGCCAGGCCAAAGAACCCCCAATGAGGCCGGCTCCCCCTGCAGCCAGTAGCCACGAAAGAATGGTAACGGAACCGATGCCGGCGAGGCTTGCCGGGACCATGAAAACGCCCGAACCGATCATGTATCCTGCAACGATCATCGTCGCGAGGAATGGTCCTAGCGGACGTGCACTATCGTCACGTGGACGCACGTTCCCTACTTCAGCGATCATTTCCCTTCCACCCCATTCTTCCGTATCGACATGCCTTCCATTGAAGCCAATTGCGATTTTTCAATTGGCGTCAGGAAGAGGTGGGAAGCAATCGCGAATTGCCTCTTCGCCTCGTCGCGATGGCCGGACCATAAAAGGGCTTCACCCCACTTCAGGTGGAGGCGTCCCCAGTTGGGTGCGTTTTGCGCGGCTTCTTTGAATTTGGCTACAGCCAGATCAGAGCGGTTCTTGGCGATCAGCGTTTCGCCCCACAGCTCCAGCGGATCGGCGAAGTGCGGGCCATTCTTGTGCGCGCGCGAGAATTTGACGATGGCCGCACTAAATTTGCCCTCACGCAGCAGCATCTTACCCCAATCGGTATCGGCGAAGGGAATATCGGGGGCGAGTGCCACCGCCCGCGCAAACCAATATTGTGCCACAACCGTCTTTCCCTGCAGCGCCGCGATCTCTCCGCGTGCTGTCACACAGGGAACGCAATCGCCCTTGGTCACGGCGATCACACGACCTGCGGCCTCAAACTCGTGGGCCTTTGCGAGCGCGCGCGCCTCGATGGGGGCAACGAGGTTCTGGGCCTTGATCTCGGAAAGCGTGGGGGTTTCTGGGTAATCCGCAACTAGCGCTTTTTGATAAACTTCCGCCTCTGCTGCCGCCTCGCTCCAGCGCTTCTCGGCCATCGCCAAATCGGTGCGTAGTTCGGCAAGAGCGTGCGCCGAGGTGCCCGGCGCGTCCGCGACCAGGCGCAGTGTGGCATGCCCGGCGGCGGGATCGTGCAGCCACGCCGATATCGCGGCGCGCGCAAGGATTGCGTCCGCCTGCGAACAATCTTCGCAGACAGTATGTTGCGCGGCGAGGTAATCGCCGCGCGCCATGTCACGGGCTTCGCGCGCGCCGGAGATGATCGCCACGACGCTGCTGCGATGAAACGTGTTCGGATAATCGCTCGCGGAAAAGCGTAGCACGTGCCGGGCTGCCGAGAGCGTAGCGCCCGTCTTTCCAAGCGCCGCATCCGACATCAGGACATTGTACCAGTCCACCGGTCCGGCAGAACGAATGGTCCTTGCATAGGCTTCGACGGCAATGGCGCGATGGAGCTTGCCCATTTGATAGAGAAAGTTGCTTTCGGGGCCGAGATATTTCAGATCCTGGGCCGCGAGGCGCGTCATGAGTGCCATTGCCGCGGTAACACGGCCAGACTCCACTAGAGATAAACATTATAAACAATCGGCCTGTAAAACGCGAAGATACGCTCTGATGCCTTCTGCTCGAGCTTAGCGAGCTCGGATTTTCGCCCCGTGAAAGTCCCGGCGTCACGGCCATCCAGTGCGACTGTCAGCGCGACATCACCATCGCCCAGCGCGCGTATGTCGCCGCTCACCTTGCGTTCATGCCCGAACCAGGATTTTAGCGCCCGCCACACTGCATCCAGCGATACCCCAGTTTCAGGTATTTGCACCTTGAATTCATCGCTGAGCCCGTTCTGTACATCGCCAGCCTTGCTCCATGAGTACGTGTCCGCACCTTGGCCAATGGCGGCGAGCCTGGAAGTTAGGTCATTGGCGACGACTTCACCGGTGATTCCTGCTTCCGTCAGCCGAGGGGGCACTGAAAACGCACCGACGACCAGACCCTCAGCGTGCGAGGCATTCCACACCGCTGCTCCGGCACAGACGAGTATGCTGACGACCAGAAGGGCCAGCCCCGTCTGCCAGACACCGCGCACGCGGTCGTCGAAGCGCCGCCAGCGCAGATGGGACAGTTCGAACGCGTCCTGGTCGCGCAAGGCTTCGTTCTTTAGCCGCACCTGCTCCTTCTGTAACCGGACGAGGTCGCGCTGTTCGTCTAAAAGGGCATCGGCCTTTTCGCGACTGGCAGTGGCGAGGCCCAATGCCAAAGCCACTGTGTCATCATCGGCGGGACGCGGCGGACCGGGATCGCGTAAGTCAGACATGTTCCACGTGCTCCAACTGCGCCCATTCCGCAGGTGTCAGGAACAGGTGTGCAGCAATATTGAATTGCTTCTTCGCCTCGCTGCGATGACCAGACCATAAAAGAGCTTCGCCCCATTCGAGATGGAGGCGTCCCCAGTTCGGCGCATCCTTGTCCGCTTCTGCGAACTTCGCCAGCGCCAGGTCGGAGCGGTTCTTCGCGATCAGCACCTCGCCCCACATCTCCAACGGATCGGCAAAATGCGGACCTTTCTTGTGCGCGCTGGCGAACTTGGCGATGGCCGCATCAAATTTGCCTTGCCGTAGCAGCATCTCGCCCCAATCGGTGTCGGCAAAGGGGATATCGGGAGAGCGGGCGGAAACGATCTGGAAATCCCGTGCGGCTTCTTCGTAGCGCTGTTCGAGCGCCGCGATCTTGCCGCGTGCCCGCAGACAGGGGTCGCAGTCTTTCGGTGTTGCCGCAATTGACATATGTGCAAGGCGCAGCTGCCCTGCCCGCGCCTCGGCATAGGCGAGCAGCGGCAGGATATGGCGTAAATGCATGGCCGAATCGCTAATATGCTCCTGCACCGCGGCGGCCGCCCCAGCCTTGTCTTCTGCTTCAAGCCGCGCGATGGCGATGTTCCAGTCGCTGCGCTTCATCGCAAACACGGCCTCCGCGTGAAGGGTGTTGCCCTCGACATCGGGAAGCACTGCCGGATCCGCCGCAACAAATCTGGTGGCTTGCAATGCCACACGCACCGCGTGCAGATTGTGACCGTGGGCCTCATCGATTGCGGCGAGGATAGGCCAGACTGGCCCCGACTCGATCTGTGCTAAGCGGTTATTAGCAGCGGCCGCAGCGGCAAAATCCCCTTTACTCTGAGCGATGTAGGTGGCGCTGAGTACCGGGTAGAAGGCCGCGAACTGCGCGCTCATGCTGCGTCGACCGGGTCCATCCATCGCGGCAAGTGCGCGCCGCTGCTCAATCAGAGCGCTCTCGTCGTGCCCGATGAGACGGCTTAGCTGGCCCAGCAGCCCGTATGCATTGGGAAGTCCCGGGATATCGACGAGTACCCGCGCTATGCGGGCGTGGGCGGCAGTGTAGAGGCCGTCATTGATTGCCTCAACCGCAAGCGCTTCCTCGGCCCAGCCGCGATCGATCGGCGAACCCGTGCGAGTCAGATCCTTCTCGATGGCGGCGGCTTCTGCCATCTGCCCTTGCCCAAGAAGATAAACCGAATAGCGATAAGGCTGGGCTTGCCGATAAGCGGCCTTCGCCGCCCGCTCAATCAGGGGGCCAAGGGTATGCCCCTTGAAAGTCAATCCGATCGCGCCAGCAAGCCTAATTGTCAGGGCAACGCCCTGAGCTGTCTCATAAACCTCCCCAGACAAATGCGTCTGCCGCCCAAGCGCGTCGTCCAAATAATGGATGATCTGTCCGAGCGAGAGCCCCGTATCGGGCACCTGTAGTTTGATGTCGCCGGTCCAATCGTTTGCATAGCTCGATGGTGCGCGGCCCGAGCCGGTTTCGTTCTGCAACTGTTGCAGGCGGTCGAGCAACTTGCTGGCAACGACCCGGCCTGTCAAACCGCGTTCGGCCAGGGGTGGCGGCACACTGAAGGGTTCGATCACGACATCATGATTTTGCGCGGCATCCCAAACCACCGCGGTAAGGCCCGCCACAATCGCAACGATGAGCACTGCCAACCCGCTCTGCCAGACGCCGCGGACACGGTCGTTGAAGCGACGCCAGCGTAGGTGAGAAAGCTCGTAGGCGTCCCGATCGCGGAGGTTCTCGTTCTGGAGCCTCACCTGGTCCTTCTGGAGCTCGGCGAGCGCGCTCTGCTTGCGCACAAAATCGCGAACCTCATCCTCAAGTTCCGGCCCTAGCACGGTGTGCGAGGGATCGTTCATCCGCGTTTCGGTCATCGACAGCAGTAAGCAGCTAGCCGTCCACGCGTCTGTCGAAAACGACTGATGCGCGGGTTGGCTCGCCCCCCATTTTTCCCGACAGGCCCCGAACTATGCGAGCACAACCATTGCGTGCGTAAGTATGATTAAAGGCGCAAGTTGCGGGGCAAAATCCGAATCCGCTCCCCAAGTTAGCAAAATTGCGCCTCCCGCTTCGCCTCCAAACTGCGGCACCCATCTCCGTAGACGGAGATGCGAGGGCTAAAACCGCTGAAATGTCCCTATTCGACAGGTCTCTGCGCCCGGTCCGCCGGCTAACAATGCGCGATATGCGGTCGAACGCCCGTCTTTTACGCAAGCGGTCTCAGAATACGAACTCGTCGGAGAATGGATGGCGCGCCCTAGGGGCGTCGACCCCCTATTGCAGGATTGAAAATCAGGCGAAGTTTTTCAGTTACAAAGGCTTAGCCTGAGCTCCCGTGTCTATCCGTAGCAAGTATCATCAATCGACTATCGTTCGCAGTATCTAACCGCGCCTTCTACGCACCATCTGCTGACAAGCGCACAAATGTTCTTCCATCAGCCGATGCCTTATTGGCTGGGAACAACCACTCTGTCGTCAAAGCCGATCCGATAGCGGAGACACGATTACCTCGCCCTAACTCTCCGGCCCATTCTGAGCGCTTGAAATATGCACCATCGTCGCGTAGGTAATATACCTACATTTTCGGAGAATGTGATGCAAGAGGCCGTCTCAGCTGCCGATGCCAACCGTAAATTCTCGCTCCTCCTGCGGGGGGTGCGTGAAGGGCGCAGCTACATCGTAACCAGCCACGGGAAAGCTGTTGCGCGCCTCATCCCCGTGGGCAAGCACGAGGGTGTGGCCGCAAGTGCACGCGAGGCGCTGCTATCACGCCTCGAAAAGCAACCCGTGCTCCAGGTGGAGCGATGGTCGCGCGATGAACTCTACGAGGATGATCGGTGAGGGTCGCGCTCGACACGAACGTCCTCGCCTACGCGGAAGGTGTTAATGGGGCTAAGCAGCGCGAGGCCGCTTTAGCCGTCCTACGCAAACTCCCCCAAGAATTTGGTGTTATTCCAATCCAAGTATTGGGCGAACTTTTCAACGTGCTAGTACGCAAGGCAAGAAAGTCACGCAAGGAGGCGCGTGATGCATTGCTAAGCTGGCGCGATGCATTTTCCGTGGTAGAGACGTCCCCAGAGGTTATGCTCGCAGCGGCCGATCTCGCATTAGACCATCAATTAGGGATATGGGACGCAGTCATCCTCTCGGCTAGCGCTCAAGCGGGATGCCGTCTGCTTTTGTCTCAGGACCTCCAAGAAGGGTTCACATGGGCCGGAGTGACCGTTGCGGATCCGTTTGCATCACAACCGCACCCTCTTTTGCGCGCCTTGCTCGACGAACGCGCCGAATAGAAGCGTTCTGGACCACAAGCGGAATTAACGTCTGCAATGAGACTTTGGCGCGCCCTAGGGGAGTCGAACCCCTCTTGCAAGATTGAAAATCTTGAGTCCTAACCGATAGACGAAGGGCGCAGGCCTGCGGCGCATCAACGCCGTCTTTTGGAGGGGGCCCTATAGCTGGCCCGTTTCCGTATTGCAAGACCTCTCAGGCACGGGCGGGGGCCGCATCATCAAGCTGAAGCTGAACGCGCCGGCGGCCAGCCCATTCGTCCATTCTGAGACGCCCTGCAACATGGATAACCTTGCCCCGGGACGCCAGAAGGCCCTTCCCCAGCTCGGTTCCAGCCGCGCGGAAAGCGATAGCGTCAAGGTGCGTTCCGCCGGGTGCACGCAGACGCAACTTGATGTGGCCTTGGCCAACTGCGTCCGCATAAACGACGGCAAGATCAGCGATGCCCACAACCGGCTCAGGATTGCCTGCTCCGAATGGACCGATACGCTCGAACTCTTCAACCAGCTCCCCGCGGCAGGCCGACGCCGCAATGACCGCGTCGAGCACCAAGCTGTTGGCAGACGTGCCACCAGTGCGCTGAGTGGCAAAGTGCTCCAGAAGAAACGCTTGCAGACCTTCGACTTGCTTCACCGACAGCGAAAAGCCGGCAGCCATAGCATGCCCTCCTCCACCAGTGATCAGGCTACGGCTAGCCGCGAGCCTGATTGCCTCGCCGATGTCGAACCCCGGGACCGATCGTGCAGAGCCACGACCTTCGCCACCCATCAGACCGGCAACGAAGCTGGGTTTCAGAAATCGGTCCTTCAGTCGGCCGGCGATGATCCCCACCACCCCAGGGTGCCAGTCCGGTTCGGCCAGGAGAATGAACGGCTGGTTATGCTGAAGTTCTGCCAGGGCGACCGCCTCCTCCAGGATCCGTGCTTCTATCTCCTGGCGCTCGCGATTGTGTCGATCGAGTTGGAGGGCCATGGTGCGCGCCGCATTCAGATCGGGTGCTCTAAGAAGGCTCTGGCCCAGATCACAGCGTCCTACCCGACCTCCGGCGTTGATGCGAGGGCCCAGTACGTAACCCAGCGCATAGGTTCCGAGTGGCGTGCGGGCTTTGGCAACCTCGCAGAGCCCCGCAAGACCGGGTCGCATATGAGACGACATGCGTCGGAGCCCCTGACGAACGAAGGCACGATTGACACCAATCAACGGCACCACGTCGCAGACCGTGGCGAGGGCCACAAGGTCCGTGAAGGTCATGAGATCTGGTTCAGCGCCCCCTCCACGCTCATACCAGCCTTTGGCCCGTAACTGACGGTTCAGTGCAACGATAAAGAGAAAGCTTACTCCGGCCGCGCATAAATGGCCCAGCTGGGCGAGATCATCGTGACGATTGGGATTAACGTGCGCCAGCGCGGGCACAGGTTCGTCGGTCGCATGATGATCCAGCACCACCACATCAAGTCCCAGAGAGCGCGCATCCGATAATGGCGCGTGGGCCCCGGCGCCGCAGTCGACGGTGATCACCAGTCCGGCGCCCTCGTCCTTGAGCATACGCAGCGCTTTTATATTCGGCCCGTAGCCTTCGCGCATTCGATCAGGGATGTAGATTCGCGCTGGCCTGCCTATTGCTTCAAGGAAAAGACCAAGAAGGGCTGCGGAACAGGAACCGTCGACATCGTAATCGCCAAAGATCGCGATACCCTCTTGCTGCTCGAGCGCAGCAACCGTGCGGGCCACGGCCCGCTCCATATCGTTCAGTACAAGCGGGTCTGGCAGCAATCGCTTCAAGGTCGGCTGCAAAAGATCAGCTAGCGCCTCAGTATCTGTGCCGCGCACAGCCAGAATCTGCGCGAGCACAGGCGACAGCGGCGCGGCCTCGCTCAGTCTGCGTACAGCCGTGGGCTCAAACGCAGGTGCGGACCACGATCTATTAGAAAAAGAACGGTCAACAGAAAAGGCGCGTGCGCCTTCTGTGGCGGGTTCACAGCCCATCACTGACCCGATGGCGGGCGCGGACATAGCGTGCAGTTCCGCTTGCCGCGCGCATCACGACACTCTGGGTGATAGTGTGGCCGTCCACCCGTTTGATCCCATTGAGCAGGGCTCCATCAGTAACGCCGGTCGCGGCAAAAATAACGTCTCCTCGAATCAGATCGCTGAGTTCATATTTGCGCCGCCCATCTGTCAGGCCATACTGAGCCGCACTTATGCGCTCTACTTCGCTACGTATGACGAGCCGCGCTTGCATCTGTCCGCCGATACAGCGCAACGCCGCAGCAGCCAGTATTCCAGCGCGGGCACCACCACTGCCAAGGTAAAGGTCTATTCCGCTTTGCGCGTCGCTGGTTGCAATAATCGCTGCGACATCGCCATCATCGATGAGCCTAACCGCCGCGCCAGCACTGCGAATTTTTTCCAGGATTTGACTGTGTCGCGGACGATCAAGAATGCACACAGTAATGTCACCGACCTGAACGTTCTTGGCCCGGGCCAGCGCTGCAATATTTTCCGCGGGATCCTTGTCGAGGTCTATGAGACCCAAAGGATAACCCGGGCCGATTGCGATCTTGTCCATATAGAGATCTGGCACGGTCAGAAGAGTATCGGGCTCGGCAATAACCAGCACCGACAGCGCGTTAGGCAGCGATTTGGCGGTCGGAGTACTGCCTTCCAGCGGATCAACAGCCAGATCTACGGCAACGCCGCCGCTGCCGACCACCTCCCCGCTGAAAAGGACCGAAACGTCCTCGCTCTCGCCTTCACCCAGCACAATCCGACCTTTGATCGGTAGATGGGAAAATGCGGCGCGCATGGCATTGGCCGCAGCTTCATCAGCTGCATGCTCATCGCCACGACCAACAAAGCGCGCAGCGGCGCGCGCGGCTGCTTCCGTCACCCGAACAGCTTCGAGTGCAAAGGCGCGATCTAAGGCCTTGCTCATGCCAGCTCCCGATGATCGATGGAACCCTGTCAGGCAGCTTCCATCGGAATCATGCACGGACTACCCAGAACCTTGTCTGAGGTGGCGATCACCTTCAAGGCATCCGTGACCCGGGACTGGGCGCACTCATGGGTGATCATCACGATCGCGACGGGCTCACCAGGCGAGCGGCCCCTCTGGATCATACTCTCAATCGAAACTTCGGCCTCGGCCAGTCGACCGGCGATTTCCGCCAGGACGCCGGGCAGATCGAGTACTTCAAACCTCAGATAATACGCCGAAATTCGGTCCGGAGCCTCACCTGAGTCCGACTTCAGATCGGCCGAGGGACGCCCGAAGGGGGCGCCATGGGTGCCGCGTGCAATATCCACCAGATCGGCTATCACTGCGGAGGCAGTCGGCGCTTCCCCAGCACCGCGCCCCTCAAAGAAAAACGGCCCAGCCTCCCCGGCATCGGCGAGAATCGCGTTGAAGGGGCCTTCCACGTCTGCCAGGGGGGTGCCTGCGCGCACCATCGCTGGTTGAACTCTCTGATCTAACCCGTTCGCGGTTTGCCGGGCCATCCCAAGCAGCTTGATGCGGAAGCCGAATTCGCGGGCAAAGCGGATATCGTCCGGGGTGATATGGGCAATACCCTCGGTATGAATTTGCGCCAGGCGCGGCGCCACACCGAAAGCCAGGGCTGAAAGCAATGCGAGCTTGTGGGCCGTGTCTCCGCCGCCAATATCGAGCGAGGGATCGGCTTCGGCATAACCCAGGTTCTGGGCTTCGCGCAGGACCTCGGCAAAGCTTTTGCCGCTGGCCTCCATCTGGGTAAGAATGTAGTTGCAAGTGCCGTTGAGAATGCCGCGCACGGCATTGATTCCGTAGGCAATGAGGCTTTCACGCAGGGCCTTGACGATTGGAATGCCTCCGGCAACCGCGGCCTCAAAGCGCAAGGATACATTCTGGCGTTCGGCAATTTGGGCAAGCTCAAGACCATGATGGGCGAGGAGTGCCTTGTTAGCGGTTACCACGTGCCGCCCCGCCCGCAAGGCAGCTTCCACCAGACGACGTGCAGGTCCCTCCTCGCCACCAATCAGTTCGATCACGACGTCCGCGTCGCAGCTTGCGAGCGCCACCGCGTCACCAAACCAGGTTAGGGACGACAGATCGACCGCACGCGTCTTAGCGCGATCACGGGCACCCACTGCGACCAGTTCAAGCGCGCGACCAGCGCGCGCAGAAAGCTCCTCTTTGCGCGAAAGCAAGAGTTTGGCGACACCGCCGCCGACTGTGCCAAGTCCTGCCAGCGCGATCTTGAGAGGCTGGCTCATTCAGCGTTCTCCAGAGCGCCTGAATCATTGCGCGCCATGCTGAGAAAGCGTTTGGCATTGCGCGCAGCCTGACGGATCCGCTGTTCATTTTCAACAAGAGCGATGCGCACATAGCCTTCGCCATATTCACCGAAGCCCAGTCCGGGCGCCACTGCAACCTTGGCATGGGCCAGCAGTTGTTTGGAGAATTCCAGCGAGCCCAGATGGCGCAGCGCCTCGGGAATCGGAGCCCAGGCGAACATCGAGGCAGGTGGCGAAGGAATGTTCCAGCCAGCTTTTGCCATGGCTGAAATCAGCACATCACGCCGGGCACGATAGATTGAGCGCATCTGAGCAACACAATCCTGAGGTCCATTGAGCGCAGCCGTTGCTGCCACCTGCACCGGCGTGTAGGCACCATAGTCCAGATAGGACTTGATACGCGCCAGTGCCGCAATCAAGGTTTCATTGCCAGCAGCGAATCCCATCCGCCAACCCGGCATGGCGTAGGATTTGCTCAGTGACTGAAACTCCACTGCGACGTCCTTGGCGCCCTCGACTTCGAGAATGGAGGGCGGAGGATTGGCTTCGTCGAAATAGATATCTGCATAGGCAAGATCGGACAGAACCCAGATCTCATGACGCTTCGCAAAGGCTACGATCTCGCGATAGAAATCTAGCCCTACCACCTGCGCCGTCGGATTAGAGGGATAGTTGATCACCAGCGCGGTCGGAGACGGCACCGAGTGACGAACCGCCCGGTCCAGACTGCGCAGATACTCTTCAGGCGAGGTGGCTGGGACGTGGCGGATAGCGGCACCTGCAAGAATAAACCCGAAGGCATGGATGGGATAGGCCGGGTTCGGCACCAAGATGACATCGCCCGGCGCCGTGATCGCCTGGGCGAGATTGGCAAAGCCCTCCTTCGAACCCAGCGTGGCGATGACCTCGCGATCGGGATCGAGATGGACTCCAAAGCGACGCAGATAGTAGCCCGCCATCGCCTTGCGCAGCCCCTTGATGCCGCGCGACGCCGAATAGCGGTTGGAACGCGGATCGCGGGCAGTCTCGACAAGCTTATCGATGATGTGGGCGGGCGTGGGCATATCCGGATTACCCATGCCGAAATCGATGATGTCTTCCCCCCTGGCGCGGGCCTGGGCCTTCAGTCGGTTAACCTCTTCAAAGACGTAGGGCGGCAGCCGCCGGATGCGGTGAAATTCGGTTTGCATGGTTCAACATCACGTTGGGGCGGACCGTGTTGCGCGCGCGCCCACCCGCCTGCGGGACTGCGCGCAAACTCTGGCTCTATTTCAGCGCGATCTGCGCCAGAGCAGTTTGACCCGCGGGCGTCTGGCCATGCGCCTGAATCAGAACTTTTGCCGCAGGCACACCTGACTTTATCAGCAGATCGGCGACATGGCGTGCACGGGCCTGGGCACGGGCAAAATTGGCCTCGAGCGTGCCAACACTGGCATGGCTTGAGCCGCCATAACCCGTCACCTGCACATAGCCTTTGCTGCCTTGCGCGGTAAAAGCTTTGGCGAAGGCGATCACGCTTTTGCGTGCCCCTCGGGTGAGGATCGTACCGTCATGAATAAACTGCACTTGCGTGGTCGTGGACGGAAGCGATGACTGCGGTGGCTCCGCCACAGAGCTGACCGCTGCCGATGGTGGTGCAACCATCGCAGGGCCAACCGTAGCATTGCTGGCGTAACGCGACATGATCTGTGGCGGTACGTAGTTGGCGACCGACGGCGCCAAGGGCGGCGCTTTGGAGGGCGCGAAGCCGGCGGCCTGGGCGGGTGGTACCACCGGCAGGGCCGCAGCCGAACGAGACTGGCTGGCACTGGATGAACCAGTTGTCTGGGGCACCTGAGCCGCCGCAGGTTGCGCGGCCGCCGCGGGCTCTGCCGGAGGCATCTGCGATGCGCTAACGGCCCCTTGCGAGGCTGACGCCGTCGTGCTGCTCCCCGAGGAAGACGTGGCAGTTTGTGAGCCCCCCGGCGGAGGTGCCGCGGGCAGGGTGTCGCCACGCAACTGCTGGGCGCTGTACTGGACCTGCTGACGGGCGGCTACCAGCGCGTGGGCAACGGCGCGCCGCTCCTGAGGCGACGCGCCCGCATTGGGACGTGCTGGAATATCGGCAAGATCCGGCGTCTGACCGTTGTCACTCTGTGCTGACGACATATCCGGGCCAAACCAAGTGCTTGGGTCGACCCAGCCCGGCACTGCCGAGCAGCCCGAAAGGCTTGTGGCCAGCAGAGCCAGCACCGCAAAGCGGCACACGGCTTTGCGATCACCGGTCAAACCCAGAACCATGCCCACCTCCGTCCGTATGCCGTACATTTTACGGCTCCTGCATGCGTATACAGGCGGGCGCTGCCGGTTCCAAGTGATCCGGCGATCCAGACCCCAACCATTTTCGTAAATGCTCTTGGCCGCGATCAATTGGCGGCCCCGTCTTGCCGCCGTAATATTTGGCGGTTATTGGATATTCACACGAAGAAAGCCCCGGATATGGCGAAGACTGGCAGTAAAGACCCACTCCCGCCCAAGACTTCACGGCCGCGCACGAAAGCCGCTTCCAAGACCCATGGCAAGGAAAAGCCCTCCGGGGCGGCCCAGACCAAGCCCCCCGAGCCGCCCAAGGCAGCAGAGCCTGCCTCCGTCTCCTGGCAGATCAAGGATCCGGCCGAATTTGCCGCCAATATGGTACGCGTTGGTGCCCAGGCACAAAAACTCATCGGCGATTTTGTCCTTCATCAGCGCGAGCGCGCCCTGCGTGAGCCTGTCGATCCACTCAATGTGTCTGGCACGTTTTTTGAGCTGGCCAAGGCGATGTCCGCCAATCCGAGCCTTCTGGCCAAGGCCCAGGGCGAGCTCTGGCAAAATTATGTCGAACTATGGGAGCGTACCGCCCGCGCCATGCTCGGTGGCAAGACCGAGCCCTTGGTCAGCCCCCGCCCCGGCGACAAGCGTTTTCGCGACCCAGACTGGCAGCAGATCCAGGTCTTCGACTTCATCAAGCAATCCTATCTGCTGACGGCCAACTGGCTTCAGGACACCGTCGCCAGGGTGGAAGGTCTCGACGATCACGAAAAACGACGGGTCGAGTTTTTCACCAAGCAATTTGCCGATGCGATTGCGCCCAGTAATTTCGTTCTGACCAATCCCGAAGTGTTGCGTACCACCCTCAACACCAATGGTGAAAACCTCATCAACGGGTTCAAGAACCTCTTGGATGACATGGAGCGCGGTGGCGGTGACCTCGCCATCCGCCAGTCTGCGGACGGCTTTCACATTGGCGAGAACATCGCCACCGCTCCCGGCAAGGTGGTGTTTCGCAACGATCTGATCGAACTCCTGCAATTTGCTCCAACCACGGCGACGGTTTTTCGGCGGCCGCTGCTGATCTTTCCGCCCTGGATCAACAAGTTCTACATCCTTGACCTCAAGCCCGAGAATTCATTCATCCGCTGGATGGTGCAACAAGGCTACACGGTGTTCGTGGTGTCCTGGGTCAATCCGGACGCCCGTCTCGCCCAGAAGAGCTTCAGCGACTACATGCGCGAAGGCATTTTTGCTGCCCTTGACGCGGTCTATGCCGCCACTGGCGAGCGTAAGGTAAATGCCATCGGGTACTGCATCGGTGGCACACTCCTGTCTGCCGCCCTTGCCTATATGGCGGCAACCCAGGATGACCGCGTTGCGGCCGCGATCTTCTTCGCAGCTCAGGCAGATTTTTCCGAAGCGGGGGATCTGTCGCTATTCGTTGATGACCCGCAGCTCAAGTCGCTGGAAGAGACGATGAAGGCTACCGGAGGCGTGCTGAAGGGCAGCAAAATGGCAACCACCTTCAACATGCTGCGTGCCAATGACCTGATCTGGTCCTTCGTCATCAGCAATTACCTTCTGGGCAAGACCCCTCTGCCCTTCGATCTGCTTTACTGGAATGCCGATTCCACGCGCATGCCTGCATCCGCCCATCTGTTCTATTTGCGTAAGTTCTATCGCGACAATGCCCTCGCCAAGGGGCAGCTCACACTGGACAATGTTCGTCTTGATCTGAAGCGCGTTACCATTCCAGTTTATCTGCAAAGCGCGCGCGAAGATCACATCGCTCCGTGTCGTTCCATCTATAAGACCACACACCTGATGGGCGGACCGGTTCGCTTTATTCTTGCTGGCAGTGGCCATATTGCCGGAGTCGTCAATCCACCGTCGGCACAGAAGTACCAATATTGGACCAATGACGCACGACCAGAGCGTTTCGAAACCTGGTTCGAGGGTGCCAAGGAACACAAGGGTTCATGGTGGCCCGATCTTGTTGCCTGGCTGGGACCGTTGTCCGGAGAACAGGTTCCGGCACGTCAGCCTGGCGATGGCAAATTGCCGGCACTCGACGAAGCGCCTGGTACATACGTAAAGGTCAAGTCCGAGTAATCACTTTCATTTTAACCCGACGGACGCGCCGCGTGAGTGCAAGACGCTCTTTGCTGTCAACGCTGCGCCCTGGCTCGGTAGGACTCATCGGTCTGCTTGGCACGCTGACAGCGCTGGGACCACTTGCCACCGATATGTATTTGCCTGGCCTCGGCGCCATCGAACAGGACCTGCACACCGGGGCGGGTCAGGGTTCGCTCACTGTCGCCGTGTTCTTCCTCGGCATGGCCGCAGGGCAGCTTGTCTATGGGCCGCTCTCTGACCGCAAAGGACGTCGAAGCCCGCTTCTCGTTGGCATTGCACTCTATGTAGTCGGCTGCCTGGCAAGCGCTCTGGCGCCCAGTTTCCTCGCCCTGATGCTGGCGCGCATCGTGACCGCGATCGGAGGCTGTTCTGGAATTGTGATCGGTCGGGCCATCGTGCGCGATCATTTTGATCTGGAAGACAGCGCCCGCGTGTTTTCTCGGCTGATGCTGGTGATGGGCGTGTCGCCTATTCTAGCACCCTTATTCGGTGGCCTGCTTCTCAGCAGTGGCTTTAGCTGGCGCGTGATATTTCTGTTCCTAGCAGGCCTCGGCGCACTCACGCTCATCGCCGTGGGAATATTGCTCGCGGAATCACGTTCCGGCGATGCTGCCCGGGCTGCGGCCAGTGAGAAGGTCGCGATGAGCTTTCATAGCGTACTGCGCGATCCCGATGCCCTCGGCTACATCATCACCGGTGCCTTCAACCAGTCAGCCATTTCGGTCTACGTCGCTGTCTCTCCCGTCGTGCTGATCGGCATCTATGGCATCCGACCCGAAGATTTTGGCTGGGTATTCGGTGTTAATGGCATCGGCTACATCGCGGCCAGCCAGCTCAATGTGCGGCTGATACGCCAACACCCTCCTCATGCGTTGTTAGGCTGGGCAAGCCGCGCGATCTTGGTAGTGGCGCTCATCCTGCTGCTGTGCGTGATCACGGGCTTTGGCGGCCTCTGGGGCGTTCTGGTTCCTCTCTTTTCCATGATGGCCGTTTTAGGCTTCAACATGCCCAACGCCTTGGCCTGCGCCTTTGCCCGAGACACAACCCGAGTGGGCGCCATTTCAGCCTTGATGGGAGCAGGTCAGTTTGGTGTCGGAACCCTGGGCGCCACTCTCGCAAGCCTTGCCTATGACAATAGCGCCCGGCCGATGGCGACCACGATTTTGGTACTTGTGGTGACCGCCAATGTTGCGTTCTACACCCTCGCCAGACGTCGCCGCCTAGTCTGAGCCTTGTGCATCCATCGCACGCGCCAGTCTCTTTGCTTGTGGATCCTGTAGGGCATTGAGCGCCCGTACCACACCCCCGAGATCGCTCGCAGATTTATCCTGGCTCAGTTTGAACTTGCCCTCGAGGCGGCTCAGCGGCAAAGCGAAAACGCTGATGGCTTCCAGCAGCTGCCGCCGTCTTGTCGCCGGGAGCTTCTCGAGCGTCCAGGGCGCTTTGGGGGCAAGCCGGGCTTCCTGCTGTGCGGAAAGATCCGCTAGAGCTGCCTCACATGCATCTCCCTCAAGGCGACGTGCGATGCCCTCCCCTTCGACCGCGATATAGTTCCAGGTCGGAACAAGTCCCTCTGCAACATACCAGTCCGGAGAGATGTAGCCGTCCGCGCCCAGAAACGAAACCCTGACTTTTGCTCCATCCAGTAGCTTTGCCACGGGATTTTGGCGTGCCAGATGAAAGCGTAAACGGCCGAACGGCGCGCAGGCATCAATGACGACCGGCGCGTAGGCGAAGTGTACACTTTCGCCATCTACCACTGCCAGGGTGGCAAGAACGCGCGCACGGATCAGGGCGTGCAGCACCTCTACTTCATCCACCACAAACGCTTTGGGCCGATACATCAATGCTCCTTAAGGGGCCTCCAAGAAGAGGCCGGTCGCGGCGGGTAGCCCCAGCATGAGATTGAGATTTTGCACTGCGGCCCCTGCGGCCCCTTTGCCCAGATTGTCGAGAACCGCCACCAGACGGGCCTGCTGGGTGGCTTCGTTTGCGAAGACATAAAGCTTGAGCCGGTCGGTGCCGGCGAGGCTTTCGGCTCTCACATCCGTGATTGTCTTGCACTCTTCTTCGCTTGCGACCGCCACGAGGTCGCAGTCGGCATAGCGCTCAGCAAGAACACGACGCAGCTCGCCGCCCTTTGGTCGTCCCGAAAGAGCCCAAAGCGATAACGGGACTTCAACCACCATACCGCGATAGAAATTTCCCACACTGGGAGCAAAGAGGGGAGGATGGTGCAAAGCTGCATGCTGCTGCATTTCTGGAACATGCTTGTGAGTTAGCGCGGTGGCGTAGATGCGAGGTCCCGCGTTTACGGCCTTGCTTTCGAATTCGCTGATCATGGTTTTGCCACCCCCGGAATATCCAGAGAGAGCATTGACCGTGATGGCTTCATCGTGGCCAATCAGGCCCGCGTCGACAAGCGGGCGCACAAGCGCTAGAAACCCGGTGGGATAACAGCCGGGGTTGCTGACACGTTTTGCTCCGGCGATACGCTCACCCTGACCTGGGACGAATTCAGCAAAGCCATAGACCCAGTCTGAAGCAGTCCTGTGAGCGCTGGACGCATCGATGATACGGGTACGCGGATTGTCGATCAGCCGCACCGCCTCGCGGGCTGGTGCGTCCGGCAGACACAGGATTACCACATCGGCGTTGTTCAGAGCCTCACGCCGTGCCGCGGGATCCTTGCGCGCGCTTTCGGCCAGCGCCAGCACCTGCAGATCGCGACGCTGCGCGAGCCGCTCACCTATCTCAAGGCCGGTGGTCCCGGCCGCCCCATCAACGAAGATCGTATTCATGGCGCGGTGTTTAGCCCAAAGCAGGCGCCGCGTCACCTCGCAAGCTTGTGGGCACAGTCCTGAATATGACGCCAGCTTTCTTCGACATGCCGCCAGGTGGTATAAGTCTGGCCGATTGATATGCGGATCACAAGGCGGCCCTGATGTCGTGTTTTGGTCAGGTAAGTAAAGCCGCCATCGTTCACGACGTGCAGTAGCGTCTCGTTGAGGGCATCGAGGTCCGCCACACCTTCCGGAGCATAGCGAAAGCTGAGTAGCGCCAGATTGGGTCCGCTGGTGAGCTCAAAATCTGCAGTGGAGCGGATGAGAGCAGCGAGGCGTTGGGTGGCGGCGAGATCGGAGCGGATCTTGGCGCGGAGGCCCTCGCTGCCGTAACTGCGCAGAACGAACCACAATTTGAGTGCACGAAACCTGCGGCCAAGGGCGATCGACCAGTCGCGGTATTCAGGAATTGACGATGCGGCACGTGTTTCCAGATAGGTCGGGGTCAAGGACAGGGCACGGGCGAGCTCCGCCGGCTGGCGCATGAAAAAGGCAGAACAGTCAAAATTGGTCATCAGCCATTTGTGCGGGTTGAGCACGATGCTGTCCACGCCATCCAGCCCGGCGGCCAGACCTCGCAGTTCAGGCAGGATCAGCGCCGCACCGGCCCAGGCTGCATCGACATGCAGGTAGATACCTTCGGTGCGAGCGATGGTGGACAATTGTTCGATGGGATCGATCGCGCCAATTCCAGTGGTTCCAAAGCAGCCAACAATACACGCCGGGACGTGACCGCTGTTGCGATCGGTCCGGATCGCCTCCCGCAGCGCGGCGGGGATCATTGCCCCGTTCTGGTCCACGGGAATTTTCCGCACATTGGCTGCCCCTATGCCGGCAATGCGGGCACCCTTCTCGACCGAGGAATGCGCTTCGGCGGAGCAATAGAGAATCAGCCTGGGTCCTCCGGCGAGACCTTCGCGGGAGAAGCGGCCACCACTGGCCCGCTCGGCCGCCGAAATGATCGCAAGCAAAGTGGCGCTGGAGGCCGAATCCTGGATCGAGCCGGTAAACCCGCGGCCGAGCCCGACAAGTCCGCCCAGCCACTCCATGACGCGCTGTTCCAGCTCAGCGGCGGCCGGAGAGGTTTCCCACAGCATGCACTGGGCGCCGAGGGTCGCGGTCAGCATTTCGGCCAGAACTGACGGCGGCGACGAGTTTGCCGGAAAATAGGCCAGGAACCGCGGATGCTGCCAATGGGTGATGCCCGGTAGCAGGATGCGGATAAAGTCCGCGAAGACCTGATCCATGGCCTCGCCACTGTGCGGGGGCTCAGCTGGAAGCTGAGCCAGAATTGCACCGGGCTCCAGCTTCGCCCGCACGCGATAGCCCTCAATCTGGCCAAGATAGTCGGCCATCCACGTCACGAAGTCGTGGCCACTACGCCGAAACTCCTCAAAATCCATGGCCCACGCTCCTTGCTGGCAATCTAGATAGCCGAAGCAGGTCCGGGCTTCGACACCTGGCGGCCGCAAAAGCGAGCCTGCCTGCCGGGGCCGGAACTGCGCTCGCAGGCCGCGGGTGCCAATCCGGGCGACTTATCCCCAAACTGGCGTTGTAAATTACATAACTGTAATATTTGTCGCGGTCGATCTGTCACAAAAGATTTCTAGCCCAACTTGCGCAGAATCGCCATACGTTTTGAGGCAAAACAATGGGTTAGCGCAAAAGTCGCCACTACATTCTGGCACGAAGGGGTCAGGCGCTGAGGGCGATGGTATCGAGCTGGGATTGCCTCATGCGGGTGGGCAGAACGATGCCGAGCCTGTCGAGCAGAGCGGCTTGAGCGGCATCGGGCCGGGCGATACAGCGCAGACGGATTTTGCCGTGGGCTGCGGTGGGCAGAACAACGTCGTGCGATTGGATGCGGGCCAGTTCTTCGAGCACGGTGCGCGGGGAATTTCCCAGACCAGCCCGGCTCTGCCACATCTCCAGCGTCTTCCACAGCACGAAGGCAAGGAAGCAGACGAGGATGTGTGCCTGGACGCGATCGGCGCGCTGGTGCCAGATCGGGCGGATGTTGAGCTGATCCTTATGAACTCTGAAAGCAGCTTCGGCCTGGGCAAGCTGGATGTAGGCTTTCCAGAGCTGTTCTTCGCTCCAATCGGTGATGTTGGAGCGCAAAAGATAGGTGCCTTCGCTGAGTGCGGCCCAATCGTCGAAGGCGCTCGATTAACCACATTCTTTTCTGAGGCGCCGCGGAGGGCCAT
>JBMFWV010000038.1:0-29983 GCA_049964915.1 Rhizomicrobium sp. | reverse complement strand
GGCCTTGGCTTCGGCCTCGGCCTCAAGGGAATGGGCATCTGGTATGGGCTGGCGAGCGGCCTGGCCAGCGCCGCCATTTTGATGACCGGGCGCTTCGTGCTGCTGGCACGGCGGCGCAGGTTGCGGCCAGGCGCCATGGCCCAACCCGGATAAGCCACCGCGGGAGCGGATCAACTAGGCATCGCGATCTCAGGGATTCGCGCCATCGCCGCGGATGGCACCGGCCGCCGCGACGTAGTTGAGACACGTATGCAACAAATGTTGCAAGTGCGAAGACGTGGTTTCGCACGGATCCTAGGTGCAACTGTGTAAGATCCGTCACAAATAGGCTTGGCTCTGGACGGATACGCGCTACACTACAGTGCATGTGGCGTCGTGGGCGCCTGACAGGGATTGCCAGAAGGATATGATGAACCCGGCGGTCAGATTTGGCAGTTTGGTCAGCGTCGCACTCGCCGCAGGGCTGTGTATGGCGCCGGCATGCGCGAACACCATGACCAGCGGTGCAGCCAAGCTTGCCCATATCACCAACGCTGGAGACACGGTTCCGGTTGTCGCACTGGGCGAGGAAATCGGCATCGCCTGTGATGCCCTACAATATCGCGCTCCGGGCAACGATGTGCGCGTCGTGCTCACAATCTCTGCTCCGCCAAGTGCCGGCGCTGCCACAGGCTATCGCAAGGTACTGGCCACCAATCAGCAGCTGAGCAAGGATGCGGTTCACGTGCGCATTCCCAAAATCCCTGACCTTCTCAATCATACGGTCAAGGTCGACGTCTACGTGGTCAGTGCCAAGGGTGCCCGCAATTGTCCGGCCGGACGCATGCGCATTGCCGATGGCGCGTCCTCCAAGCATGGGCTTGATCACCGTTCCTGAGTTCAGTGAAGCGGACCAATCGCAAGAACAAGAAGCGCCAGAGCCGCGATCCAGAGCGCGATCTGCAGGTGACGTATGCGGAAGGATTGTGCGCGGGCAAAGCGCTCGATCGACTCGGCATGGACCTTGACACCATCGCCTGCCAGCATCCGCGCCACGCTCTCAAGATTGGCAAGTGCCTCTGGCAGACTGCGTGTCAGGCCGAGAAGTGCATCCAATGCGCTGCGGCCATCGCGCAGCATTGCCCGCGGACCGATCTGATCTGCCATCCATTCGCCGATAACCGGACGGGAGGCCTCCCAGATGTCGAAGTCCGGATCGAGGCTGCGCGCCACGCCTTCGACCACCACCATGGTTTTTTGCAACAGCACGAGCTGCGGCTGTAGTTCCATGTCAAAGCGTCGCGTCGTCTCGAACAGCTGCTGGAGCAGCCTCGCCATCGAGACATCGCGTGCCGTACGACCGAAGATCGGTTCACCAATGGCGCGCAAAGCCTGGGCAAAATTTTCGATCGAATGCACGTTGGGAACAAAGCCCGCCTCGAAATGCACCCGCGCGACGCGGCGATAGTCACGGGCCAGAAAGCCCGCCAACGTTTCTGCCATGAACCGGCGCATCGCGGCATCGAGGCGACCCATGATACCAAAATCGACCACCACCAGCCGACCCTCGGCATCCACAAAGAGATTGCCCTGATGCATGTCGGCGTGAAAGAAGCCGCCCATTAGCGCCTGGACCAGAAAGCTGCGCACGATCGTGACTGCGATCAGCTTGGGATCATGGCCGGCGTCGAGCAAAGCCTGCTTGTCACCGACACTGACACCTTCGACCCATTCGATGGTCAGCACGCGGGTTGCTGTACGCGACCAATCGACCGCGGGAACACGGAAATCGGCTTCGTCTGCCATCTGGTCGGCAAGCTCGGTTGCTGCCGCAGCCTCCATACGCAGATCAAGTTCAAGCGCCACCGACGCGGACAGCGTGGCAACGAGCGCGCACAGCCTCAGGCGTCGCGCCTCCTTGGACAGCGCTTCGGCCCATTTGGCGGCAAAGGCGAAGGCGCTCAGATCACGCGCGAATTCCTCCTCGATACCGGGACGGAATATCTTGACCGCGACACACTGCGGCGGCTCGTCAGTGGTCTGCGCCCGGTGCACCTGGGCAATCGAGGCCGCAGCAACCGGCGGCCCGAAACTGTTGAAGAGCTGTTCGAGCGGCCGTCCAAGACCTGCCTCAACCGTCGCCACGGCGATCTCCGTGGGAAATGGTGGCACCCGATCCTGTAGCTGCTTCAGCGCCGCACAGACCTCGGCGCCAACGATGTCGGGCCGGGTCGCCAGGATCTGGCCAAGCTTAATGTAAGCCGGGCCCAGCCGCTCCAGCGCCATGGCCAGACGCACCCCGGGCGCCTCGCCCACGCTGCGGTTGCGCGCGCTGCCGAGCAGCTGGCGCGCCAGACGCCAGCCAAGCGACAATTGCCCGAGATATTCTCGGGGAAAGAGCGCGTCATGGCGCGACAGTACCAAGATGGCGCGGACCAGACGCCCGATATTGCGCAGGCTGCGGATCATATGCGCCAAGCCGAATGCATGGCGGCAATTCCGCCCATCAGGTTGCGCACCTTCACCTGGCGGAGGCCAGCATCCGCGATCATTCGGGCAAATCTATCCTGGGCTGGAAACTTGCGGATGCTCTCAGCCAGATAGCGATAGGAATCGGCATCCTGCGTCACCCAATGACCGAGTTTCGGTAACACCGAGAAGGAATAAAGCTCGTATAACGTGTCCAAACCGGGCATCTGCACCTGCGAGAATTCCAGACACAGAAAGCGCCCGCCTGGCTTCAGCACCCGCCGCGCCTCGGCAAGCGCACGCTCGATATGGGTGACATTGCGGATGCCGAACGCGATGGTATAGGCGTCCATTACGCCGTCGGCCACAGGAAGGGCCTCGGCGTCGCCGACCAGCCAGCTGATGTCCGGGTGCGCGTCTGCCAGCCGCTGCCGTCCCTCACGTACCATGTCGGCGTTGATGTCGCAGACCGCGATACGGGGCGGCCCCCCAAAGCAACTTGCCCGCTCAGCGATGCGCATGGCGATGTCGCCGGTGCCACCGGCGACATCAAGTACGGACATGCCCGGGCGCGGATTGAGCCATTCGACGAAGGCATCCTTCCATAGCCGATGAACCCCGCCGCTCATCAAATCGTTCATCACGTCGTATTTACGGGCAACGGATGAGAATACGCTGCGGACCAGCGTCGCTTTTTCGTGTTCTGGGACCTCGCGGTA
Organism: Rhizomicrobium sp.; assembly: GCA_049964915.1. Classification (GTDB taxonomy): domain Bacteria; phylum Pseudomonadota; class Alphaproteobacteria; order Micropepsales; family Micropepsaceae; genus Rhizomicrobium. The sequence goes on along the minus strand of JBMFWV010000038.1, from coordinate 26,816 downwards.
GCCGAACGAGGCGGTTTTGGGATCTTCTGTCATGGCGGCCGGACAATAGCCTCTCATCTGCAGCTGGGCTACCTTACTTACGCAACCCCACTTTGCTGCGCCATGCCCGAATTGCCCGAGGTCGAGACCGTATGCCGGGGCCTCAAGCCAGTCCTTGAGAGCCATCGCCTGACCCGGGTCCAGACCCGGCGAGGTGGACTGCGCATTCCCTTTCCGCCAGGTTTTGTCCAGCACCTGACCGGCCGGCGCGTGTGCCAGCTGCGGCGGCGCGCCAAATACATTCTGGCGGATCTCGACAATGGCCAGACCCTCGTGATCCATCTGGGCATGAGCGGGCGCCTGACGGTCTATCGCGACGGCAGCGCAATTGTCCTCGACGGGGTTGAGGGCGAAAGCGTCGCGGCGGAGGGAGGTCACGGCCCGCATGATCACGTGATCCTTTTTACCGACGCCCCAGCGCGCATCGTCTTTACCGATCATCGCCGCTTCGGCTTGATGACCGTGCTGGATACCGCGCATCTGGCCGAAGATCCCCTCTTCGCGGGCATCGGCCCGGAGCCACTCGCCGACAGCTTTACCCCGCAGAGCTTCGGCGCACGCATCAAGGGCAAGAAAACCTCGATCAAGGCTGCCCTTCTTGATCAGCGCGTCGTCGCAGGTCTTGGCAACATCTATGTATGCGAATCGCTTTTCCGCGCGCAGATCTCTCCCAAGCGCCTGGCCACCAGCGTTGCTGGCGCACGTGCCGAGCAACTCGTGCCTGCGATCAAGCAGGTATTACGCGAGGCCATCGCCGCAGGCGGCAGTTCGCTGCGGGACTATCGCCACTCCGACGGGAAGCTCGGCACCTTCCAGCACCATTTCGACGTCTATGGCCGCGCGGGCGAGCCCTGCCCCAGGCGCGGCTGCAGCGGCACCATAAGGCGCATTGTCCAGTCCGGCCGTTCGAGCTTCTTTTGTCCCAAATGCCAGCGCTGAGGCTACCCGCCGCGCCATTTGGCCTTTGTCAGACACCCTCTTCCTGGACGGGCACGATCCTCAACGCTTGACGGCGAAGGCTCACTCAAGCAAGCAGATCCGGGTTCAAACTCTTAGCTCTGCGTCAAAGTGCGCTCCCATGGCCAGACTTCCCGTCACCGCATCCATTGCGCTCAGCGACACCGAACTGGTCGAAAGCTTCGTGCTTTCTTCTGGCCCGGGCGGCCAGAACGTCAACAAGCTGGCAACGGCGGTCGAGCTGCGCTTCGATGTGCTCCGCTCCCCCTCATTGAATGAGGAGGTACGGGCGCGGCTGCTGCGGCTGTGCGGACGGCGGCTGACCAAGGACGGCGTTCTTGTGGTCCATGCCCAGCGCTTTCGCAGCCAGGAACAAAACCGCGCCGACGCCCGCGCGCGCCTGTTTGAACTGATCCGCAGAGCGAGCATCGCACCACTCCCGCGCAAGCCTACCCGGCCGACCCGCGCCAGCCGGGAGCGCCGACTGGAAGGTAAGAAGCAGCGCAGCGCGCTCAAGCGCAACCGCTCGCGCCGCAGCGACGACTGAGCGCTTGCCTTTCGTAGGCACTCACGCCACCCATGACCCGACCAAGGAGGTAACCTATGGAATTCATCATCGCCACGCTGACCGACGGCGTCGGGCTTATCACGCTGAACCGTCCCAACGCGCTCAACGCCCTCAACAGCCAGCTGCTTTCCGAGCTGGTGACGCAGCTTGAAGCCTTCGATCGCGATCCGGCGGTGCGGGTCATGGTACTGACCGGCTCTGAGAAGGCGTTTGCCGCCGGCGCCGATATCAAGGAAATGTCCGGCCAGTCCTACATGGACATGTACCTTGCGAATTTCTTTGCCGACGTCGCAGATCGCATCAGCGCCGTCCGCAAGCCGCTCATCGCCGCTGTGGCCGGCTATGCGCTGGGCGGGGGCTGCGAGCTGGCGATGATGTGCGACTTCATCATTGCGGCTGACAATGCCAAGTTTGGTCAGCCTGAGATCAATCTGGGTGTGATGCCCGGCATCGGCGGCACGCAACGGCTAACCCGCTTTGTAGGCAAGTCCAAGGCCATGGAGATGTGCCTGACCGGCCGCAACATGGACGCCGCCGAGGCCGAAAGAGCCGGACTCGTGTCCCGGGTGGTGCCGGCGGCCACATTGCTGTCCGAAGCCATGGCTGCCGCAGCCAAGATCGCCGCCCAGTCCCTGCCCATCACGATGATGACCAAGGAAACCATCAACCGGGCTTACGAGACCAGCCTTGCCGAAGGAGTCCGCTTCGAGCGCAGGGTATTCCACGCCATGTTCGCCACCGAAGACCAGAAAGAGGGCATGGCGGCGTTCCGCGAAAAGCGGAAGGCCGCGTTCAAGGATCGCTGAAGATTGACGGGCGGGCGGGCAAAGGCTATATGCCCGCCCCTTACGAAGCCGAGCAGGACGCCCCATGCCGAATATCGATTCCGCCAAAAAGCGGGTCCGCCGTACCGCAAAACGCACCGCCATCAACCACGCGCGCAAGAGCCGCATCCGCAGCATCACGCGCAAGGTCGAGGAGGCCCTCGCCAGTGGCGACAAGGCAGCGGCCCAAAGCGCCCTCAAGGCCGCGGAACCCGAAATCATGCGCGGCGTCGGCAAGGGGGTTATCCACAAGAACACGGGTAGCCGGAAGGTCTCGCGCCTGACCAAACGCGTGGCGAAGCTGGGCTCTTAGGCAAACCCCCGCGAATTCTTGCAGAATCTCTTTTTAAAGGGTCCGGACTCAGTCCTGGGCCCTTTTTTATTGTTCCGTGTGCGGATAAAGAACAATTCGTGACAGTGTTCCCGGGATCGATGCGCGATCCGGAAGTTAAGCGATTGATTCGCTTCTAATATCCATTTTCCGTATGCGTCACATAGACTTACCGCGTTCACACGAGGTTCAAGAAAAGCGCACGTGGTGCAATTTTGGGCTCCTGCGGCACCTTTTTCACTTGCACCCGGAGCATCTCTCGGCCTATCGTAACTGGATCGGAAGGCGGGGCGAGACAAGAGATGCCAAAGAAAAAGAACAATAAAAATCCAACTTTGGCACATAATAGTTCTCAGAACTGTCTATTCGGTAAATCCAGATCATAATCTAGTCTTAAAGAGCGCATCAAGCGGCCACGTCGAGGCGTGCCGCCACCGTGATCTCTATTGGGGAAACGCGTCCGTGGCTGTGAACGAATATGCCGGCGATATTGAGTGTGACGAGGCTTGGCAGGTTCTGGCGACGGTTAAGGGTGCCCAACTCATCGATGTGCGTACCAAGGCCGAATGGTCATTCGTGGGACTGCCGGATCTGTCTGCCCTTGGCCTCGGGCCGCTATTGGTGGAGTGGCAGTATTTTCCCAGCGGCGAGCGCAATCCCGACTTCATCGCTGAAGTCGATGCAGCGCTGAGTGCTGCAGGGGCACCGCCGGACGCACCGCTATTGCTGCTGTGCCGTTCGGGAGGCCGCTCGGCGGCCGCCGCCGCAGCGTTGACGCAGGCCGGCTTCGGGCCAGCCTACAACATCATTGGGGGCTTTGAGGGGGAGCTCGATGCCGCCCGCCACCGCGGAGTGAGGCGTGGCTGGAAGGCAGCAGGGCTGGCTTGGCAACAGGGCTGACGCCACGACCAGACCGGGGAGGTAGAAAGAGGGGTAATCGGACGAATGACTGTTCCTGCACAAAAGCAGGAAAGAACTCGGACAATACAGACGGGGACCGTGTGGCCCGAATACCGGCTACGCGTAATAGTGGATAAAGGGTCGAATGATGGGTCAAGTCACGAAAACAACCGGACAAGCGAACTGGGCATCACTATGGGCGGCGGTCCGTGAGAAATTGCGAGCGGATCTCGGAGATGCCCTTTTTGAAACCTGGATTGCGTCGCTTGTCTTGGTGTCTACCGACAGGGATGAGCTTCAGATCGGCGCCCCCAAGCCCTTTGCCCGGAATTGGGTAGCCAATCGCTATGTCGACCGCATCGAGCGGGCATTCCAGACCTGTGGCGCTAGCCCGGCATCGATTTCGATCGTGCTCGCCCCCAAGCTGATCGGTACTGAGCGCGCCAGCCGGGCTGATGTGCAGAGCCCCCCTGGCCAGGTGCTGGCCGAGACCCGCCAGCCCGACCCTATCGCCCGCCGCCAGCTGGCCAATCGCCTCCTGCACCCCGCTCAGACCTTCGACAGCTTCGTACCGGGACCCGCCAATGAATTCGCCTGGCGGGCAGCCAAGGCCCTGGCAGAGGGAGAGAATTCGGATATCGGTCTGCTCTACATCCATGGCGGCTTTGGCTTTGGCAAAACACATCTGCTCAACGCCACTGCCCTCGAGGCCAAGAAACGGGGACGCCGCCCGCTTTTCCTCGGCGCCGAGGACTTCATGCGCCAATTCCTGGGTGCGCTTCACCGCAAGGATACGCTCTCCTTCAAGGAGGAACTGCGTGGTGCCGATCTGCTCCTGATTGATGATCTGCAGCATATCTGCCGGTCCGCAGCCACCGTCAGTGAGTTTCTGCACACCGTGAATGCCTTTGCCGATCAGCGGCGCAAGGTGGTGATTGCCGCAGACAAGCCGCCGGCCGCGCTCGACAGCCTGGGCGAGGATGTACGGTCGCGCCTGTCGGGTGGACTGGTCATCGGCCTCGACAAGCCCGAACGAGCAACCCGCCTTACCATCCTGAAGGCCAAGGCCGAGGAATTCGCCCGCCAGCGCAGCAGTGCCATGCTGCCGATCGAGGCACTGGAACGGCTGGCCGACCTCGACGAGGCTAGTCCACGTGATCTCATCGGGCTTTTTACCAAGCTTGCGACCTATGCCGATCTGACCAAGAAGACGGTGACGCTCGAGGTCGTCGAGGAAACCCTCGGCCAGCAGCGCTCGGGCAAGCTTCACAAGACCTCGATCGAGGACATCCAGCGCAAGACAGCCGAGTTCTACAAGCTCGACATGCGCGACTTTCATTCACCCCAGCGCACCCGACGGGTCGCCAGGCCCCGGCAGGTGGCGATGTACCTCGCCAGAGAACTGACCCAGCGCTCCCTGCCTGAAATCGGCAAGCGCTTTGGCGGACGCGACCACACCACCGTCCTTCATGCCTGCCGGCGGGTTGCCGCCCTGTGTGATGAGGATTCCGTGTTCCGTCAGGAAGTGGATTTTCTGAAGCAGGTGCTGTCCCAGCGTGGTCAGGCCTGAGCGATATGGTAGGAGCGGCGCCACAGCAGGCTCCGCCCTGGCCGCATGACGCGGGCAACGCGCTCGGTGCTCCGCACGCTTATGGGGTTTTCGGGGTGATCCTGCACTAGGCGTAGCAGCTACCACTTGCTATAGTTTTTCCGTGAGTCCGGCCTTGCCGGGTGTCGAGCCTTTGCGGGCATCGGCGGGGGCTATCGCCCGCAGCATCGCTGCCCCTCCAGCCCAGAATCCAGCGACGGGAATGAACACGAGACCATGAAGATCTCTATCGAACGCGCCGCCCTCCTCAAGGCCCTCAGCCATGTGCAAAGCGTCGTCGAACGGCGCAACACCATACCCATTCTCTCGAATGTGATGATCGACGCGGCCAAGGGACAATTGAAGCTCACCGCTACCGATCTCGACATCGAGATCGTCGAGGCCCTGCCGGCCGATGTGCTGCGCAACGGCTCGACCACGGCTCCCGCACACATGCTCTACGACATCGTCCGCAAGCTGCCCGAGGGCTCTCAGGTGCAGGCCGAGCTGATGACCGCAGAAGGTGGCCGACTCGCGGTTTCTGCCGGCAGCATCCGCTTTGAGCTCGCCTGCTTGCCCAAAGAGGATTTCCCGCAAATGGCGGCGGGAGCCCAGCCGCATCGCTTTCGTCTGCCCGCACCCGAGCTCAAGCGTCTGATCGACAAGACGCGTTTTGCCATCTCAACTGAGGAAACTAGGTTTTATCTCAACGGGATCTTTCTGCATGTGGCCAAAGGGTCCAAAGCAGTGATGCGGGCCGCGGCGACCGACGGCCATCGCCTTGCGCGCTACGAACTCGATATGCCCGACGGGGCCGCCGACATGCCTGGTGTTATTGTACCACGCAAGACTGTCGCCGAATTGCGCCGGCTCCTCGATGATGCCGAAGGGGCCATCGACATCGCCTTGTCCGACACCAAGATCCAGTTTGGGACCAGCGGCGTAGAACTCACTTCCAAGCTGATTGACGGTACTTTCCCCGATTATCAGCGGGTGATTCCCTCGGGCAACGACAAGGTGCTTGCCGTCGATGCGCGGGAATTCACCCATGCAGTCGACCGCGTCTCCACCATCTCCGCGGACAAGACGCGGGCGGTGAAGCTCAATCTCAACCCCGACCGGGTCACGCTGAGCGTGGTCAATCCGGACAGCGGCACCGCCACCGAGGACTTGGGAGCCACCTATAGCGCAGCGCCGATCGAAATCGGCTTCAATGCGCGCTATCTGCTCGACATCACCAACCAGATCGAGGGCAAGGAGGTGCGGTTTCTGCTCTCCGATGCGAGCGCACCCACCATCATCGAAGATGCGGAAGATTCGCACACGCTCTATGTCCTCATGCCCATGCGGGTGTGAGTTTGATCGAGACCAGACGTCATCTCCCGGCAACGCCGGATGTGGACCACCTTCCGAGGCTTGCCGTAACCCGGCTCGCGGTGTCGAATTTTCGCTCCTATGCGGGCGCCGAACTGGACACCTCCGGGCACAGCATCGTGCTTGTCGGCCCCAACGGGGCGGGCAAGACCAATGTACTGGACGCGCTGTCTTTGCTGGCGCCCGGCCGCGGCTTGCGCGGAGCCAAATTGTCCGAGCATACAAGACAGGGACCAACTGTGGCGGGCACGGCGCTGTGGGCGGTCGCAGCCAGCCTGCAGCGCGGTGAGCAAAGCTACGAAATTGGAACCGGGATGATTGCATCGGCCCCGGGTAGCGAACGCCGTCAGGTGCGCTTGAACGGGGCCAATGCGGCTTCGTCCGCCGATCTCGGCGAGATGGTACAGATGATGTGGTTGACCCCGGCGATGGACCGGCTGTTCATCGAAGGCGCCAGTGGCCGACGCAAATTTCTCGACCGGCTGGTGGTCGGATTTGATCACCAGCACGCCCGGCGCGCGGCCCGTTATGAGAGCGCAATGCGCGAACGGGCCCGGCTTCTCAAATACGGTCCCCGCGATCCGGCATGGCTTGAGGCACTGGAAGGTCAGATGGCTGAAACCGGGGCCGCCCTGTCGCGGGCGCGAGCCGAGGCAGTATCACGCCTCAACCGGGCTTTGGCACAGCGTGGTGATGCAGGCAGCTTTCCCTCCGCGAGCCTCGAACTGGATGGCGAAGCCGACCGGCTCATCGCCGAAACCGGCAGCGACGGCTTCTGCCAGCGTCTCCTGAAGCAACGCTTGGCGGATGCGCAGGTCGGTCGTACACTCTTCGGACCGCACCGCAGCGATCTGATCGTGCGCCATGCGGCCAAGCGCGCCGACGCCCGGAACTGTTCCACTGGCGAGCAAAAAGCCCTGCTCATTGCCATCGTTCTGGCCCAGGCGTTTGAGCTTGCACATAATACGGGTGCCCCCGCACCCATTCTGCTGCTCGACGAGATCGCCGCCCATCTGGACGCGGTTCGCAGAGCCGGACTTTTTGCCGAGATCGAGGCCCTGGGTGCCCAGGCCTGGATGACAGGTACCGATATTTCCCTGTTCCGCGGCGCACGCGCACATTGCTATGGCGTCGAGGACGATCGTTTCATCTTGCAGAGCTGATATGTCCAATCCAGTCATCCCTAATGAATACGAATACGGCGCCGAGAGCATCAAGGTACTCAAGGGCCTCGATGCCGTGCGCAAACGCCCGGGCATGTATATCGGAGACACGGACGACGGTTCGGGCCTGCATCACATGGTCTATGAAGTCGTCGACAATGCCATTGATGAGACGCTTGCCGGCTACGCCGACATTGTCGAAGTCACTCTCAACCCCGATGGCTCCTGCACCGTGTTCGACAATGGTCGCGGCATCCCAACCGACATTCACACCGGTGAAGGCGTGTCGGCAGCTGAAGTCATCATGACGCAGCTGCATGCCGGCGGAAAATTCGAGCAGAACGCCTACAAGGTTTCGGGCGGCCTGCATGGGGTCGGAGTGTCGGTCGTCAATGCCCTCAGCGAATGGCTGGAACTGCGTATCTGGCGTGCTGGCCATGAGCACAAGATGCGCTTTCATGACGGCGATCCGCAGGCCCCGCTGGCCATGGTCGGCCCCGCCAACGGCAAACGCGGAACAGAGGTGACGTTTCTGCCCTCACCACGTACCTTCACCAAGACTGAATTCGACTTCGCCACACTCGAGCACCGGCTGCGGGAACTCGCCTTTCTCAATTCCGGCGTGACCATCAAGCTCACCGACCGGAGAGGGGTCGAGAAAAAGGAATCCAAGCTGCACTATGAAGGCGGACTTGAGGCCTTCGTGCGCTATCTCGACCGGGCCAAAAATGGGCTCATTCCGGCACCCCTCCTGATTGCCGGCGAGCGAGACGGCATTACCGTAGAGGCAGCGCTATCGTGGAACGACAGCTACCATGAGAGCATGCTGTGCTTCACCAATAACATCCCCCAGCGCGACGGCGGCACCCATCTGGCCGGCTTCCGCGCTGCGCTCACCCGGGTCGTGATCAAATATGCCGAGGACAGCGGCATCGCCAAGAAAGAAAAGGCCCAGATCTCTGGTGATGACTGTCGCGAGGGCCTTACCTGCGTACTGTCTGTCAAGGTACCGGACCCCAAATTCTCCTCACAGACCAAGGACAAGCTGGTTTCGAGCGAAGTTCGTGCGGTCGTCGAGAGCGTCGCCACCGATCAGATCGGGCGCTGGTTCGAGGAGCATCCCGTCGACGCCAAGAGTGTAGTCGGCAAGGTGGTTGAAGCGGCAGCTGCGCGCGAAGCTGCACGCAAGGCACGCGAGCTAACACGCCGCAAGGGAGCGCTCGACAGTGCCTCATTGCCTGGCAAGCTTGCCGACTGTCAGGAACGCGATCCCGCCAAATGTGAACTCTTCATCGTCGAGGGTGACAGCGCCGGTGGCAGTGCCAAACAGGCACGCAACCGTAACAACCAGGCGGTGCTGCCCTTGCGGGGGAAGATCCTCAACGTCGAGCGGGCACGTTTCGACAAGATGCTGGGCTCCGATGCCATTGCCACGCTCATCACGGCACTGGGTACCGGCATTGGCCCGGAAGAATTCAATCCGGACAAGTTGCGCTATCACAAGATCATCATCATGACCGATGCCGATGTCGATGGTGCCCATATCCGTACGTTGCTTTTGACATTCTTTTATCGACAGATGATGCCGCTGATCGAACGCGGTCATCTCTTCATCGCCCAGCCCCCGCTCTACAAGGTGGTTCGCGGCAAGTCCGAGCGCTATCTAAAAGATGAGCGCGACCTTGAAGATTTCCTTATCTCCGAAGGTTCTTCCGGCGCGGCTCTCACGTTGCATACGGGAGAGACCGTCAGTGGCGCCGATCTGGACCAGGTGGTCGCCAAGGCGCGTCAGGTCAAAGCTGCCCTCGAAGGCTTTCCGCCTCAGTTCCCACGCTTTGTCCTGGAACAGGCCGCCATAGCCGGCGCCCTCAATCCGGATGTACTGGCCGACCCGGACAAGGCCATTGAAGCCGCCAACTACATCGCCCGCAGGCTCGATCTGCTCTCGGACGAGACTGAACGGGGCTGGAAGGGTGAACCTTCGAGCGACGGCGGCCTCAGCTTCGTCCGTGAATTACGGGGGGTGCGCGAAGTGGTGGCAATTGACGGGATCCTGATTGCCAGCGCCGATGCCCGCCGCCTGGACAAGATGAAAGACGAGCTGCAGGCGCGATACCTGCGCTTTGGCACACTCAGACGCAAAGACGACAGCGTCGAAGTGCGTTCACCCAGCCAGTTGCTCGATGCCATTTTCAACTGGGGCAAAAAGGGCATCGCCATGCAGCGCTACAAGGGACTGGGCGAGATGAACCCCGAGCAGTTGTGGGAAACCACGCTTGACGACAATGCGCGCACGCTCCTGAAGGTCAAGATCGAACATGCCGACGAAGCGGAGGATCTCTTTGCCAAGCTAATGGGCGAAGTGGTGGAGCCGCGGCGGGAGTTCATCCAGGACAATGCCCTCAATGCCGAACTCGACATCTAGCTGACCAAGAAGAGGTCAACGGGCGGCCACGCTGTGGGTTTCAAAGGGATAGGCGATCTTTTTTGCGTGTTGCTGGCGACCCCGCGCACTTCGGCAAACGCGTTGATGCCCGCCATGCCACCAAAGCGTCCAAAGCCGCTGTCTTCTATGCCACCGAACGGTAATAGTTAAAGATCGCCTTCCCGTTATGCGGGCGATGACATCTCAATTGCGCGCCGACACCAGCCAACAGCGCGCAGGCAGTGCAATGCCATCGCTGGTCTGATAGCGCTGCAACGCGGATCCCACTGCCTCGCTCAGCCGTGCCCGCGTGTCCACGTCAAGATCGCCAATCGCACGGGCCAAGGGACCGATGCGCAGGCTCTGCGCCAGCGCTTCCTCAAGTGTCGCGCCCATGCGCATGACGCTGACAACAGGCTTCATCTCAGGGCGTTGCCAGCCGGCTGCCTGCAGCAGTCCAGACAGTCTTTTGTCATCGGCAAAGGCAAACGGTCCTGGCGCGTAGGGATCGGCCGGTGGCTCAAGTGTGAGGAACGCGCGCGCCGCCTCGACAGGAAGGGTTGCCCAGAGATTTTCCGTGACAGGGCCCCAGCAGATAAAGGCAAGACGACCCTCAGAGCGCACGGCGCTGCGCAGATTGGCGAAAGCCGCCGCAGGGTCGGCAAAGAACATCACGCCGAAACGCGAGAAAATGAGATCATGGGTCGGCTTGAAGCGATGGATCGCAGCATCAGCCATCAGAAAATTGGCATTGATGCCCCGCCCTCTAGCAACTTTGAGCATCGGCTCGGAGATGTCGATGCCGGTAACGCTGCCTGACGGCCCCACACTCTGGGCCAAAAGCGCGGTCGTCGTGCCACAGCCACACCCCACATCCAGCACCCGCTCGCCCGCTGCCGGAGCAGCAAAGCTGAGGACCTGAGGGGTGATCGCTGCCATAGCCGCATCGAGCTGCGGCTGAAAGCTCGCCCAGCGCTCACCCGCGGCCCCGTTCCAGTATTCGATCTGCTGTGCGTTATTCACGCGCCCGCCCTCCGCCGACGCATGGCCAGGGTCCTAAGACGCAGCGCGTTCAGCTTGATAAAGCCCTGGGCATCCTTTTGGTCATAGGCGCCGCGATCATCTTCGAAGGTGACGAGACTCTCCGAATAGAGCGAATAGGGGGACGAGCGGCCGATGGTGATGACATTGCCCTTGTAGAGCTTGAGCCGCACCGTGCCCGCCACGCATTCCTGGCTCTTGTCGATGGCGGCCTGCAGCATCTCGCGCTCGGGCGCGAACCAGAAGCCGTTATAGATCAGCTCGGCATAGCGCGGCATCAGCTCGTCCTTCAGATGCGCAGCGCCGCGGTCGAGCGTAATCGATTCCATCGCGCGATGGGCGGCGAGGAGGATCGTGCCGCCGGGCGTCTCGTAGACGCCGCGCGACTTCATGCCGACGAAGCGGTTCTCGACCAGATCGATGCGGCCGATGCCATTGGCCTTGCCGAGTTCGTTGAGCTTGGCAAGCAGCGTCGCCGGCGACAGCTTCACGCCATCGATGGAGACGGCATCACCCTTCTCGAAGCCGATCTCGACCATGGTCGGCTTGTCCGGCGCATCCTCGGGCGAGATGGTGCGCTGATAGACGATGGATGGCGGCTCGATGGCCGGATCCTCCAGCACCTTGCCCTCTGAGGAGGAGTGCAGAAGGTTGGCATCAACCGAGAACGGCGCCTCGCCTCTTTTGTCCCTTGGGATTGGAATCTGGTGCTCCTCGGCGAACTCGATGAGTCTGGTGCGACTGGTCAGATCCCACTCCCGCCAAGGTGCAATGACCTTCACGTCAGGTTTGAGCGCGTAATAGCCCAGCTCGAAACGAACCTGGTCATTACCTTTACCGGTGGCACCATGTGCGACTGCATCGGCACCGACCTTCTCCGCAATTTCGATTTGCTTCTTGGCGATGAGCGGTCTGGCAATCGAGGTGCCAAGCAGATAGACGCCTTCGTAAAGAGCATTGGCGCGGAACATGGGAAAGACGTAGTCGCGGACGAATTCCTCACGCACATCCTCGATGAAGATGTTTTGGGGCTTGATGCCGAGCAGCTCGGCCTTCTTGCGCGCCGGCTCCAGTTCCTCGCCCTGCCCGAGATCGGCCGTGAAGGTAACGACTTCTGCACCATAGGCGGTTTGCAGCCATTTGAGGATCACCGAGGTATCCAGCCCGCCCGAATAGGCGAGCACGACTTTTTTGACGTCCTTCACACACAGTCTCCATAACCAGGCGGGCAACTATAACCCGCGACAAACCGATGTCATACTACGAGCCTCCGAAGTCGCCCCCCCATGCCTTGATAGGCAACCGGAACATCCTGACCTGATGCTGAGCGCCGCGAAGATAATTGCGGCGATCAGCTAGCCATTCACAGGTCCAAGGCGGCCAACTTCAGCTCCGCTTGGCGGGCGCGATCCTTGACCTTTAACTTCAGGCTCTCGCTCTTGAGCTGACCGCATGCTGCCATGATGTCGCGACCACGCGGCGTGCGCACCGGGCTTGCGTAGCCCGCGCGATTGACGATCGCGGCAAAGCGTTCGATCTGCTCCCAGTCCGAACAGGCGTAAGGCGAGTTGGGCCAGGGATTGAAGGGAATGAGGTTGATCTTGGCGGGAATACCCTTGATCCGTGCCACCAGTTCACGCGCCTCTGCAAGGCTGTCATTGACTCCCTTCAACATGACATACTCGAAGGTAATACGCCGTGCATTGGATAGTCCGGGATAGGTACGGCAGGCGTCGAGCAGCTCGGCGATTTTGTATTTGCGATTCAAGGGTACGATCTCATCGCGAATATCATCGCGGACAGCGTGCAGGGAGATAGCAAGCGCACAGCCGATTTCCGCGCCCGCGCGCGCAATCATCGGCACGACCCCCGCAGTGGAGAGGGTGATGCGGCGCCTGGAGAGTGCCAGACCGTCGCCATCTTGAGCAATCAGAAGTGCCTGTTTGACATTATCGAAATTATAGAGCGGCTCACCCATACCCATCATGACGATGTTGGTGATGCGACGGTTCGGGCCCGTGGATGGCCAGTCACCGAGCCGGTCCCGCGCGATCATGATCTGCCCGACGATTTCGGCCGGTGTCAGATTGCGCACCAGGGCCTGGGTGCCAGTATGACAAAAGCGGCAGTTAAGGGTGCACCCGACCTGCGAGGACACGCACAGCGTGCCGCGATCGGCATCCGGTATGAATACGGTTTCAAATTCCTCTCCGCCAGCGCGCAATAGCCATTTGCGCGTCCCATCCTCAGAGATCTGCTCGCTGACGATCTCCGGCCGGGCCAGGCTGAAATGCGTGGCCATGTCCGCCCGAAAGTCCTTGGCCAAATTGGACATGGTCGAGAAATCCGCGGCGCCGTGGACATAGATCCAGTTCCACAGCTGACGGGTGCGCATGGGGAGCTGCTTCACACCGGTGCCGGTGCCGAGCAACGCCTGTTTGAGCCCGTCCGGGGCAAGGCCGATGAGATTGGTCGTGGTCATGGGCGCTATATAGTGGACAGAGGGCCCGCTGTCGCGCCCCAAGCGAAGGGCGCCGGATACCACCTTGCGCGGGGCCCCCTACCCTACATGTGGCAGGCCCGATCGATCCTGGCGAGCGCCGCCGAAACCCCTGCGAGGGAATAGGTGTCAGTGGTCGTCGTCCCACGTTCCGAAATTCCCTCGACGGTCATCTGGGAACCACGGCGCATGGCCGCCACCAGGCGCTTTTCGTCTGCCTTGACCTCGACCCAGGCCGCACCGCTGCCGCCATCATTGCGGGTGAAGAAGCTGTAGCTTTGTGGGCCCACTTTGACCGTTACCTTAGCGCCATGCTTGTAGGGATAGCCGGGCACCACCTCGGTCTCCGCCTTGGCCTTTCGCTGCGGCCAGTCGCTCACGAGGAAATAGGCCTTGCCCCTATCGCCGAGGGCGGGTTCCTCCCGGACCGGCCGGGAGAGGGCATAACAGGTTTTGCCACTGCCCGTTCCCGTCTCAAAGGCGGACCAGTTCTGATACACGCCAAGCGGGGTTGGGGCGGCGCAGGCGGGAGCGAGTGGGACAAGGCTCAAGGCTGCAGCAGCGCCGAGGGCCAGAAACTCAAAGCGGGTGCGAATGCCGAACATCTCGGGGATCATCCTCCTGGGCCAAGGCCCCGTGAAGCCCTAAAATTGCAGCAATTTCAGGACAGGTATGGCGTGATGAGCGGGCGGAGAATAATGGCCAGCCGACAAAAGTCCATGCGAAGCGCGGAAATTTTATCAGTAAGTTGTTGAGCAATCGCAACGCGTGCACGTCCCCGACGGTCAGGACTTGCGCAGCTGTCGGTTGATTTCCTCCTCCACCTGGCCCAGACGCTCCTTGCCGAAGAAGAGCTCATCTCCCACCATTAAGCTCGGACTGCCAAACATCCCGAGTTGGGCTGCCGCTTCGGTGTTGCGCTGCAATTGCGCCTTCACCTCGCTCACACTGATTGCCGCCAGGATCGCATCGGCCGGGAGTCGGGCAGTCTTGAGCGTTGCTGCGAAGATTTCCGGATCGGCCATATTGCGCGGCTCCTGCCACATGGCGATGAATATGGACCGTATGTAATCCTCGCCACATCCCAGCTGCTGTGCCGCGATCGCACCACGCATCAGGTTGAGCGTGTTGACCGGAAAGTACGGATTCATCTGGAACGCAATACCATGGCGCTGGCAAAAGCGATTGAACTCCAGCTGCTCATAGGCAAGCTTGCCCTTGATATGGGCAAAGGCGGTCCCGGGCGCCTGATTACCGGTCAACTTGAAAAGGCCACCAAGCAGAACGGGCACATAGGTGACCCCAACTCCGGTGCGGGCCTCAAGTGCAGGCAGAACACAATGCACGAGATAGGCATTGGGACTGCCAAAGTCGTAGTAAAAGGCGACATCTACCATTACCAGGGTTCCATATAAGGCCGCAGGTCAAGTTCGAAGGTCCAGGCATCGCGCGGCTGGTTATGCAGCTGCCAATAGACCTCTGCCACCCTTTGCGGTCGCATCAATTGATCAGGTTGCAGTCCGGCCAGAGCCTCGTCACCTCCGGTCGCGCGGATACGTTCGCGCACAAAAGCGGTATCGACGCCGGCATCGATCACCAGATGGGCGACATGGATGCCCTCAGGACCGAGCTCACGGGCCATGGCCTGGGCCACACCACGCAGGCCAAATTTGGCTGCGGCAAAGGCTGCGTAGCCGCTACTGCCACGCAGCGAAGCGGTGGCACCGGTAAAGAAGATCGATCCCTGGCCACGTGGACGCATCCATTTGGCCGCCTCCCGCCCACACAGAAAGCCGGCATA
Organism: Rhizomicrobium sp.; assembly: GCA_049964915.1. Classification (GTDB taxonomy): domain Bacteria; phylum Pseudomonadota; class Alphaproteobacteria; order Micropepsales; family Micropepsaceae; genus Rhizomicrobium. The sequence continues at coordinate 11,305 of JBMFWV010000038.1, read as the reverse complement.
GCAGCCCATTTCCCAAACCTTGCGGAACACCCGTTCGCTGGTTTGTGCAAGCGGCAAGCGCACATTGCCGCCAATATTGAAAATGCAGGCGGCAATCGGCGCCGCGCCTTCCGCTGCTGCCAGAAAGGCGCAAACATCATCTTCCTTACGCGCATCAAGAGCCGAGGCCTCGCAACGCCCACCCTCTGCTCTGATCGCGTCCTTCAGCGACGCCAGCTTGGATACATCACGCCGGCCGGCAAAAACGACATAACCTTCGCGCGCAAAGCGGCGACAGATCGCAGCACCGATATAATCGCCGGCACCAATCACCGCCACAGATGCGTCAGGCATAGCCTGTCTCCCGCCGTCCCTTATGTGTTCTAGGTTTGGGCGGCGAGTGGAGTCAATCTCGCTCGCCCGCAAGCCCCCTCTGCTGCCAACCAGCTGCCCGGTCAAAACCGACAGCGGCCTGGCGCAAACGCCGAATCTGCTCCAACAACCCCACACGCTGCCTGCAGGGCTTAGCCCAAGGGATTATTCGCGTAGACCATAGCCGCGGGCATAAAGTCGCCAAACTGTGAAGGAGAGTACGATAGCAAGCACGATCGTGACCGACGCGCCGAGCCCCGCCGGCGCCTCGGTGAAGCCGATCATCGACTGGCGCAGGCCGTTTATGAAATAGAAGAACGGATTGGCCCAGGCCATCCAACGCAGCCACGGCGGTAACATCGAAACCGTGTTGAAGACCCCGCCAATGAACGAAAGCGGAGTGATGAAGAAGATATTCAGGATCGTCAGCTGCTCAAAATTTTCCGCCCATAACCCTACAATCTGGCCGGCCAGTCCGAACACGATGGACACCATTATGATCCAGAACACGAAGGCGCCAAAGTCCGAGATCCGCGTGGCCCCAAAGATCAACGCAAGCAACAGGATTCCGACCGCGGTGATCAGCGCGCGGGCGATCACCACGGCAATGACGCCAGCAATCATCTCGGCATAGGTCAGGGGTGCGACCAGTGTTTCTTCCACATAGCGCATGAAGCGGGCGAAATACACTTGGCTCGATGATTGCAGGAAAGAGGCATTGACGACATTCAGCATCACGATGCCGGGAAGAACGAACTCGATGTAGCTATGACCGGCAATCAGCGCGATGCGACTGCCGACAACGTAGCCAAAGATGAAGATGAAGAGGAGCGCGGAAATCCAGGGCGCAACAAAAGCCTGGATCGGTACGCGCATGAGCCGCTTGGCCTCGCGGCGGATGATGGTGAAAAGACCGATCCAGTTGACGCCATTGAAAGGTGGCATGGACTCCGGTTTCACAGCTTCCATGTTCACGCTCCCACCGCCGCAGCCAGATGATCAGGCTTGGCTCCGGTCGCCTTCAGATAGGCTTCCTCAACCCCGCCGGCTTCACCAATGAAGTCACGCTTGGGCGCATGACGGACAATCCGGCCGTGATTGACGATCGCGATCGTGCGGCACAGCCGTTCGATCTCCTCCAGATAATGGGAGGTGAGCACGATGGTCTTGCCCTCGGCATTCAGCTCCTGCAGATACCGCCAAAGATCGAGACGCAGCTCGACATCGACCCCTGCGGTGGGTTCATCGAGAATGAGAAGCTTGGGATCGTGCATCAAAGCGCGGGCGAGAATGGCCCGGCGCTTCAGTCCCCCCGAAAGTTGACGAAAGCGCTTTTTGGCATGCTGGCTGAGATCGAACTTCTCGATGAGGAGCTCGGCTCGGACCTTGCGCTGTTGGGCATTGAGCCCAAAATATCCGCCGACAAAGTCGAGGATCTGGCTGACGGTGGCAAATTCATCGACATTGAATTCTTGGGGACTGAGCCCAACCAGACGGCGTGCGGCGCGATAATCCTTCACCGCGTCAACACCAAAGATCTTGATCGTTCCCGAGGTCGGGGTCGCAATGCCACAGATACAGTGGATTGTCGTCGACTTACCCGCCCCATTTGGCCCCAGAAAGCCAAAGAAGTCTCCTGGCGCAATCTCCAATGACAGGTCGTCGACGGCGACCGTGCCACCGCGATAGATCTTTCGTAGATGCGAAACTTCGAGTGCCGGATCCATGCTGATTCGTTGTTGTAACCGCGGGCACTATACAGATGCGCGGGGTAACGAAAAGCGCTCCGCCACACCTCCTTTATGCATCCCTTGCATAGCGCCCCTGCGCGCGTCTATCTCCCCTGCGCGCGGGCGATGCGCGCCAGCGGACGGCCCCATTCATGGGCTGGCGGCAGCAGGTCTGGTGTCCCACCAACCCTCACCGGGCGCTGATAGCGTCCCGAACTCATCAGCCGGTCGTAAAGCACGATGCCGCCCGCCATGCCCACATTGATCGAAAAGCGGGTCGGAATTTTCACAACAAAGTCGCAGGCTTCCAGCAAGGGGCCTGACAAGGACAGGCGTTCGGAGCCAAAAACATAGGCGGCCCGTGCCGGGTGACGAAACCGTGGCAGATCGATGGCCTCGTCGGTGATCTCCACCCCGACAAGGGTGCAGCCCACAGGCAAAGACAGATCCGCCGCGCTGGCGTAGCGGTAGACCGGCATCTGCCCGGCAGCATGGGAGGTATCCGAACTTTCCACCTCCCGCATGCGCAGCTGGGCGTTGATAGTGAAAAAGAAACTCGCCCCGAAGGCATGGGCAATGCGCTGCAGATTACCCACATTCATAGCCTTGGAAACGCCATCAATACCAACGCCAAAATATCCGCGCATGCCGGGCTCATCCTGTTCCAGCGGCAGGGGTGGCGCCCGCCAACGCCCGGGCAAAGCGTCGCTGCCAGACCGGCGCAAACGCTATCGCGTTTCCACCCGATGACAAGTATAGAACGCCCATGGGTACCGCCAATCCCGTTCTGATCGAGATTACCCGAGGCCAGCTTGTTGAAAGCAGCCACCGCGGAGCGATTGCCATCGCAGATGCCAGCGGAACGATCATGCTGGCAGTGGGCAATGTTGATCACCCCGTTTATCCCAGGTCCTCGCTCAAGCCGCTGCAAGCGCTTCCGCTGCTCGAATCAGGTGCTGCTGCTGCCTTCGGCCTCAGCGATGAGGAGGTGGCTCTGGCCTGCGCCTCCCATTCAGGGGAGCCTATGCACACGCAGCGGGTGGGCGTCTGGCTTGCACGTCTGGGACTTTCCGTTGCCGATCTGGCCTGTGGACCCCATCCGGTGCGCGACGAGCCGACACGCACGGCGATGCTCTGCGCCCACGAAGACCCTACGGCCATCCATAATAATTGCTCCGGCAAGCACACCGGCTTTTTAACTCTGGCAAAGCATCTGGGTGCCCCTACGGCGGGATATGTGGCTTTAGAGCATCCGGTGCAGCGCGCCGTGCACGCGGTGATTGCCGAGCTGGGCGGGCTCGACGGCCCCCTGCCGTGGGGCGTCGATGGCTGCGCAGCACCCAATTTTGCCCTGCCACTTGCTGCCTTCGCGCGTGCCCTGGCCAGCTTTACCGCCCCCGATCGTCAGAGCCCGGCGCGTGCGGCAGCGATGCAGCGCATCCTCAAAGCGATGATGACCTATCCGGAACTCGTCTCCGGTACCGGAAGAGCCTGCGCAATCCTGATGCGTGCAGCAGGGGGACGCGCCACTGTCAAAACTGGTGCCGAAGGTGTCTTTGCCGCAATCATTCCCCACAAACAGCTGGCAATCGCCCTCAAGATCGATGACGGGGCCACCCGCGCCTCGGAAACCACCATGGCCTATCTGCTCGAGCGCCTTGGCCTTCTTACTGCGGATGCAGCTGCACTGCGTCTGGCCCGCACCCCAATTCTGAATACCAAGGCCATGGTGGTAGGCGAGTGCCGGGCAGCACCGCTACTGGCCAGCCTTGACCTTGCGCGCCTATGACCGGCACACAAGCGTTGTCTGCGCCAATTAATGGCGTTGCTCGTCCACCGCTGCCACGCTGCGAATGTAGCAGTGCTGAACCATGCCGTTATCGCGGTAGCTGATCACATCGCCGGTATTGAGACAGCTGAGCGCGGTGCCGTCGGGTGAGCGCAGCGCGATCGCCTGGGCAAAGCTGAAATTGGGACAGTACCCCATGAAATGGACCTGAAACTTGCGCTGCATGTCGCTCTCAAGCACCAAGGTGCGGTTGGCTCGGTGGAAGTTCCAGCTGTAAACCCGGCCGATCTCAAGGCAGCGCGCCTGCCTGTGCGTGAAGGGGGCATTGTGCGGGGTCTGGGCTGCCGCACCCCCCACCAGGGCGAGTGCCAGGCCGCCAGCTAGAAGCGTCAAAAAGAGGTTGAACTTCATCTCATCGGTTCCTTTCACGCGGTGAGCCCACCCTCCATGATCGATAATTCCCTTGCACCCTCTTCGTTCACTTGCGAGGCAGCAATTGCCACCTGCCGGCACACTCCCCTAAGCTGACAAGCTATGGCATTGCTCACGCGGAGAGGTTCATGAAATCACTGTTATGCAAAGCATTCGGCCCGCCGGAAAACCTGGTACTGGAAGAGGTCCCGGATCTGGTGGCCGGCAAGGGACAGGTGGTCATCGCGGTGAAGGCCTGCGGCGTCAACTTTCCCGACGTTCTGATCATCGAGGACAAGTATCAGTTCAAGCCGCCCCTGCCCTTTGCTCCCGGCGCTGAAATCGCCGGGGTCGTCAAAGCGGTCGGAGAGGGCGTGGAGCGTCCGCGGGTCGGGGACCGCGTGATCGCCTCCTGTGGCTGGGGCGGTATGGCTGAACAGGTGCTCGCGGATGCGGCCAAGTGTATCCCCATGCCCGATGATATGGATTTTGCCACCGGCTCCGCGCTCGTCCTGACCTATGGCACCTCACACTATGCGTTGAAGGATCGGGCCAAGCTGAGGCCTGGTGAAAACCTGGTGGTGCTGGGCGCCGCAGGTGGTGTTGGTCTGGCCGCTGTCGAACTGGGCAAGGTCATGGGGGCGACGGTCATCGCCGGTGCCTCAAACCAGGAAAAAGTCGATCTTGCCATTGCCCATGGTGCTGACAGGGGCTTCGTCTACCCCGCCGGCAGCCTTGACCGTAACCAGCAGAAGGAGCTGTCCGAGACCATCAAGCAGCTGACCGATGGCAAAGGCGCCGATGTGCTCTACGATCCGGTAGGAGGCGATTATGCCGAACCAGCCGTAAGAGCCATGGCCTGGGAGGGACGCTATCTGGTCATTGGCTTTGCCGCCGGCGCAATCCCGCGCATTCCGCTCAACCTTACCCTGCTCAAAAGCTGCGACATCATGGGCGTGTTCTGGGGTGCCTTCACCGCGCGCAACCCCAAACGCAACCAGGAGCATCTGGCGGAAATCTCGCGCTGGGTGCGTGAGGGTAAACTTCATCCGCACATCAGTGCGCGTTTTGAGCTGGCGCGCGGTGGCCAGGCAATCCGCATGCTCGCCGATCGCAAGGCCAAGGGAAAAGTGGTTGTGACCATGGACTGATACTCAGGCACTGGGGCTGTAGCGAAAAATCGTCTTCAGCCCCAGCTCTGCCAGATCATCCCAAGCACCGAAAACCCCATCAACACCGCAGCAAGCCAACCCAGTACCACCAGCCAGCGTGGCAGGGTCAGTGCCGCCTTATAGGGTGGCTTGCGGTGGCGCGCGGTCGCCGTCAGCATGGTTGCGATAATGATTGGCACCGACACCACACCGTTGATCACCGCAGCCCAAAACAGCATCTTGATCGGATCAAGGCCAACCGCGACGAGCAGAAGACCGCCCAAGGTCGCAGCGGCGATAATGGCGTAAAATCCCTTTGCCTTGCTCGCCGGCAATTCGAGGCTGCCATGCAGACGAATGCCTTCGGCCACCGCATAGGCCGCAGATCCGGCCAGGACCGGAACCGCAAGCAGCCCCGTACCAATGATTCCTGCGGCAAAGAGCCCGAAAGTGAGATCGCCGGCGATGGGCCGCAGTGCTTCAGCGGCCTGCGCCGCTGTCTGGATATTCAGGATCCCGCTGGCGTGCAAGGTGGCGGCGGTGGTCACGAGGATAAACCAGGAAATGAGATTGGAGACGATCATCCCCACCCAGGTATCAAAGACGATACTGCGAAACGCGTTCGTTTTGCCGATGCGGTAGCTGGCAAGATCTCGGCTGAAGCTGAGCCGCGACTCCTCTGCTTCCTGCGAAGCCTGCCAGTAGAACAGGTAGGGACTGATGGTGGTGCCGAACACCGCCACCACCGTCAGCATGTAGTCACGACCGAATGTGATGTGCGGCCACAGTGTGAGCAGCACCACATGACCAAAGGGCAGATGCACGGTGAAGGCTGCCCCGACATAGACGAACAGAACCAGCGTAAGAAACTTGAGGTAGCCCGCATAGTGATGATAGGCGACAAACACTTGGGCAATGAGGCAAAGCAGACCAAAGCCGGCCGCATAGGCGAGCGCCGGTCCCGCCACCACCAGCCGCAGTGCATCGGCCATTGCCGCCAGGTCCGCAGCAATGTTGATGGTATTGGCGACCGCCAGTAGCGCCACCAGCGTCAGCATCACGCTTTTAGGAAGGTGCCGCGCAATATTGGCGGTCAGGCCACGGCGCGACTGCCAGCCAATGACGGCACTGATGATCTGGATCGCCGCCATGAACGGCAGGGTCAGGAGCAGGGTCCAGGCGAGGCCATACCCGAACTGTGCTCCGGCCTGGGAATAGGTGGCGATGCCGCTCGGATCATCGTCCGCAGCACCGGTGATCAGTCCCGGGCCGAGCGCACGTAAGACGCGCCGAATGCCATTGGGCAGAGGGGCATCCGCCATCGTCACCCGCCATGCGGGAGGTGCGCCCAGCCGTTCCAGACGATCTGGATGCCAATGCACAGCATGATGAAGGCGGACAGACGTGTGACCACCGCCGTCCCCGCTTTGCCAAGACGGGCGGTGATGGCATCAGCGGAGCTATAGACAAGGTAAATCGTCAGCGCCATGGCCATGAGGCTGACGATGGCGGTGCTGCCGAGAATGGCCAGTTGGGCAAGGCCCACCACCTTGGGCCGCTGGCTGCCGAGCGTGATCGCCACCGAAATCGCCCCCGGCCCGACTGTGAGCGGCATGCTGAGAGGGTAGAAGGCATCGACAGTTTCCACCTCGCCATGCGCCGTTTCGGCATCCTGGTGAGACGGGCGCAAATCGGCATTGAGCAGCCGCCAGGCAAAGGCCGTGACAACAAGGCCACCGGCAATCCGCATGACCGCAAGATCGATGCCAAAGAATTCGAGAATGTATGACCCGACGAAGAGGGCCCCAAACAGCAGAAAGAACGAATTGATGGCCACACCGCGGGCAAGCACGCGCCGCTGCGCTTCGGTGGAGAATTGCGTCATGCCCAGAAAAATCGGTGCGCAACCGATCGGATTGACGATCGGAAAGAGCCCCGCATAAACGAGCAGGAAACTGTTCACAATCTCATTCGCCATGAAAACCCGGGGCGCGATCGCAGCAGGCAGCATAAGGATCAAGGCCCAGCCTGGCCAGTGCCTTGACACGAACCTGGCTCAAGATTTGCTCACTGTGTTCCTCATGCCCGTTGCATACGACGAATTCAGCCTTCAAGCTCCTCGCGCAGCAGCTCCAGCTCAAGCCAGCGTTCTTCGGCCGCGTCGCGCTCCGCCTCAAGACTGGCAAGCGCCTTGCTAGCGACGGCAAAGCGTTGACTGTCCCGCGCATAAAGCCCTCCATCGGCCAGTTCACCCTGCAAAGCCGCGATTTCACGCTCCAGGCTCGCGATGCGATCGGGTAGGGTTGCAAGGGCGTGCTTGTCCTTAAAGCTGAGCTTGGCTGGGGCGCTGCGCGGTTTGCTCACGGCGGACTTTTGCGGTCGCGCCGTGCTCTCAGCGGTCGCGCTTAGCCCGTACCCGCGCTGGGCCAGCATGTCACTGTAGCCACCAGCATATTCCGTGAAGCGGCCATCTCCTTCAGCCACCAGCGTTGCCGTCGCCACGCGATCAAGAAAGTCGCGGTCATGACTGACCACAAGAACCGTGCCCGGATAGCTCGCGAGCATGTCCTCCAAGAGATCGAGCGTCTCCAGATCAAGATCATTGGTGGGTTCGTCGAGCACCAGGAAGTTCGACGGCCTGGCAAGCGCCCGGGCAATGAGAAGGCGGGCGCGCTCGCCGCCGGACAATACGCGCACGGGCTGGCGCGCCTGCTCGGGTGCAAACAGAAAGTCCTGCATATAGGAGATGACGTGACGCATCTGGTCACCGACCGCCACATGCTCACCATGGCCACCGGTCAGAACGTCCGCCAGGCTCGCATTTGGATCAAGATCCTGGCGGGTCTGATCCAGAACCGCCATGGCGAGACTGGCACCCAGGCGAACCTCGCCCCCATCAGCTGTGATCTGCTTGGTCAAAAGGCGGATCAGCGTGGTTTTACCACTACCGTTGCGGCCAATGATGCCGATGCGGTCACGACGCAGAATGCGCAGACTGACATCCTTCACCACGCCGCGCCCATCATAGGTCTTGCTGAGATGGCGCGCATCGACAATAACCGAACCACTGCCGGAGGCTTCGACCGCCTCGAGGCGCACCGTGCCCACCGCTTGCACCGCGGCGCGCCGGGCCTCACGCAGCGATGCAAGTTCAGCCACGCGCCGTACATTGCGCTTGCGCCGCGCGGTGACCCCGTAGCGCATCCAGTGTTCTTCGGCGGCGATCTTGCGCGTAAGCTTGTGTTGGGCGAGCTCTTCTTCCTCCAAGACCCTATCGCGCCAGTCTTCGAACGCCGCAAAACCCTGGTCCAGACGGCGTGTCGTACCGCGGTCGAGCCACAGCGTGGCCCTGGAGAGCGTCTGCAGAAAGCGGCGGTCATGGCTGATCAGAACCAAGGCTGAACGGCAATTGCGCAGATGCGCCTCCAGCCATTCTATGGCCGCAAGGTCCAGATGGTTGGTCGGTTCATCGAGCAACAGGATGTCCGGATCGGCAGCAAGCACCCGCACCAAGGCGGCACGGCGCGCTTCTCCTCCCGACAGCTGCTCTGGCGCCTGTTCGGTGCTGAGTCCAAGCTTGCCCATCAGGCTAAAGGCACGCGTCACATCATCGCCCGGAGCAAGTCCGTCGGTCACATAGTCCTCGACGGTGGAAAAGCCGGCGAGCGATGGCTCCTGTCCGAGGTAGCGGATGGTCGCGCCAGGCTGGGCAAAGCGGCTGCCCCGATCTGCTTCGATCAGGCCAGCAGCGATCTTCAGCAGTGTCGACTTGCCCGAACCATTGCGTCCCACGAGCGCCAGACGCTCCTGCGCTCCGAGCTGCAGTTCCGCACCGGCAAGCAGCTGGGTGGCGCCAAAGCGCACATGAATATCTCCAAGAAGCAGGAGCGGCGGGGCCATCGTGGCACGGTTCCCAAAAAGGAGGCTGTTAGAAGCTATTATGCCCAGAGCTGTCTAGTCCCGCGCGCCCTGCGCGTTGATGGAGCAAGTCCCGCCGGATGGCCGCCGTCAGGCTTCGGATGGCGTCGGCTCAAGGCCAGCGGGATCTTGATGGATGATCACTTCGGCCCGCGGGAACGCCTCCATCAGGTCGGCTTCGACGGCATCGCTCACGGCGTGGGCGCGGGTCAGGCTCATGGCCGGATCGAGCTCGACGTGCAATTGAATGAAGGTGTGAACCCCAGCCATGCGGGTGCGCAGATCATGCAAATCGGTCACATCCTTGTGACGCATCACAATCTGCCGAATGCGGTCCCTCTCGTCATCGGGCAATTCGCGGTCCATCAGCTGATCATAGGACTGCCGAAATACATGCACCGCACTCAGCGCGAGCAGGAGCGAGATACTCAGTCCAACCACTGGATCTGCTTTCTGCCAGCCAAAGTGGCTCGATAGCACCACACCCAGCACCACCCCAAGGTTACTGAGGAGATCGCCGACATAATGCATGCGGTCCGCGCGGATAGCGATGGAGCCCGTGCGCCTTACCGTGATTTCCTGGGCCACCAGCAAGATGAGCAGCAGCACGATCGACACCCCGACTGCGCCCAAGGCGATGTCGGGTGCAATAATGGCGTGCGGCTCAAGCAGACGGCTGACCGATTCGATCGCCAAAAACGCCACCGAGCCGGCAATGAAGGCCGCCTGCATCAGCCCGGCCAGTGGCTCAGCCTTGCCGTGACCAAAGCGATGCTCGGCATCGGCTGGCATCAACGCTTGACGGATTGCGATCAGATTGATCGCGGAGGCAAATACATCGACAGCAGAATCGGCCAGCGAGGCCAGCATGGCGATCGAATCACTGACGAGGTAGGCAGCGAGCTTGATGAGTACAAGCACCAGAGCAACGATGATCGCCGCCCAGGCGGTACGCTGCATCAACGTGCCTTCGGTCGTCATGGGAATAGGCGCTCCGTGCGCCATGCCTCGCCCGACGTATCACGGCGATAGACAAGCCGGTCATGCAGGCGGAAGGGACGATCGCGCCAGAACTCGATCTCGCATGGAGTCACGCGAAAGCCCGACCAGTGGGGTGGACGCGGCACCTTGGTGAGCGCGAATTTTGCCGCATAGCGGGCAATCTCCCGCTCGAACACGAAGCGCCCTTCCATGGTGCGTGACTGCGCCGACGCCCAGGCTCCGATCTGACTATCCTTGGGCCGGGTGGCAAAATAGGCGTCCGCCTCCGCAGCGCTGACCAGACTCACCTGCCCGCGTACCCGCACCTGACGCCGCAGCGTGCGCCAATGGAAGCACAATGCGGCCCGCGGCTGTGCCTGCAGTTCCTGTCCTTTGGCACTTTCCAGATTGGTATAGAAAACAAATCCGTCAGGATCTGCGTGTTTGAGCAGGACCATGCGGACATTGGGCAGGCCATTGGCATCAACGCTGGCCACCGCCATGGCATTGGGATCGTTGGGCTCGGTTTTGCCGGCTTCCTGGAGCCAGGCATGAAACAGGTCAAGCGGTTCATCTGCTGCGGCAATGCCGTCTGCATCACCAAACTCACGCGTTGTACTCAAGGCTCGCCACCAATCTTACTGCCCGCCTCTGCGGGGCGACGGTTCATCCTGCCTATAGCACGGGCGCATTGGGCGGGAGAACCCGCCCGCCACGGAGGCGGCCCGGTACCGGCCTTTGAGCACGTGTTAGAGTTTGCCGCAATCACCGTTTCGTGACATCTCTGCGTGGCCCAGGCTGGACTAGGCTTGGCGCAAAATCATGTGGGGGCATGAACATGAAAATCCGCTTTTCGTCTGTGACCCGCCTTCTGGGCGCGGCAGCCGGTTGTGCCATTTTGAGTCTGCCGGGACTGTCGGCGGCGCCCGCCAGTTCCACCCTGTCCCAGGCAGCGCTGTTCGCACGCTTCGATG